>JBCBWU010000016.1:0-57082 GCA_039816955.1 Bacteroidota bacterium | reverse complement strand
TTTGCGGATAAGCTGGTGGACGCCATCTTTATGCAAGGCTATATGCACGCTAAAGACCGGCTTTTTCAAATGGATATTTCGGTCCGAGCTACCGAAGGGCGGCTGGCTGAGGTGCTGGGCCCGAATCTAGTAGAACGCGATCAATTACAGCGCCGGAAAGGGATGAAAATTGCTGCCAGACGAGCTGCCAAGGCTTGGCTGGATAATCCGGAAACAAAACCGGTTGTTGAGGCCTATGTGGCCGGTGTAAATACTTATCTAGCTGAGCTGACACCTGCGGCGTATCCTGTAGAGTATAAGCTGCTGGGTTTTGAGCCAGAGCCTTGGTCTGTGTATAAGAGTGCAGTTTTCTCCAAGAGCATGGCAGAGACGCTGTGTTTCCGCAATCGTGATGTAGCCACTACCAATATCCGAACCACTTTAGGTGATAGTTTATTTGCGCACCTTTATCCGCAATACAACCCCAAGCAGTCACCAGTAATTTCGCAGGAGCGGTGGTTGGCTACCGAGGAAGCGCCTACTGCTACGGAGGGGCTTAGCGGATTATTTCCTTTTCCGGATTTACCACAGTCACCAGAAGGGATTGGCAGTAACAACTGGGCGGTAGCAGGGAGCAAGACCGCCAGTGGCAGTCCACTCCTCTCTAATGATCCTCACCTGAGTTTGACCTTACCCTCTATTTGGTACGAGATGCACCTGATTGCTGGTGAATACAATGTGTACGGCGTTTCTTTACCGGCTTTACCCAGCATTCTCATTGGTTTTAACGAAAAGACGGCTTGGGGCATCACCAATGTTGGGCAGGATGTACTGGATTGGTACCGGATTGAATGGGCTGATGAAGCGCAAACTACTTATAAACTAGACGGAGAGGCTGTGGCAGTAGAGGAAGTAGTGGATACCGTATGGGTGCGTGGAGAAAACGATCCGATCATCGTTCGTACGCCTTGGACAATATTCGGACCAGTGGTTTACGACCAGCCTGAAAATGCGTATTACAACTTGGCTATGCGCTGGGTGGCCCATGATCCACCTTATCGGCCAAATGGAGATAACGTCAAGGCCTTTCTTGATATGGCGAAGGCCACTACCCTGGATGGGTATATTGAAGCACTACAGCCCTTTGACAACCCAGGCTCAAATGTAGTTTATGCCAACCAAGCCAATGATATTGCCCTAACGGTAACGGGGCGTTTCCCGATCCGCGCAGAACAGCAAGGACGCTTTGTACAGGATGGTACCACTCGTGAGAATTTATGGACTGGGTTTATTCCTTACGAAGAGATCCCGCGTGATATCAATCCAGAACGCCAATTTGTGGCTTCTGCTAATCAGCGTTCGGCTGGGCTTTCTTATCCTTATTACTATTTGGGGAGTTTTGATGATTATCGCGGCCGCTACATCAACCGGCGACTGGAAGCCCTAGAAGATGTTACCCCAGAGGACTTAATGGCCTTGCAGTGGGACTCTTACTCCTTAAAAGCAGAGGAGGCGTTGCCAGTTATGCTGGGACTGTTAGAGGGCACAACGGTAGCTGACGAGTTACAGTCTGGTCTTGAGCTCTTACAGCAATGGGATTACCGTTACACTGCTGAGGCCAAGGCGCCCGTACTATTTAATAGTTGGCTGGATAGTTTATACCGCCTGACGTTTGATGAAGTCTTTAGTCGGGATAAGGAAGATTATCCTATTCTCTATCCAGAAACCTGGCGCTTTATTGAGCTACTGGATGAAAGCCCGAATGATCTGGTTTTTGATCAGCAACAGACGGCGGCAATCGAAACAGCAGCAGATTTGGTTCGCACCTCCTATGAGCAGGCAGCAGCGGAAGTGCTACCCTTATTGGATGAAGGAACTGATTGGAATGCGCACCGGGGAACACGTATTCAGCATTTAGCCCGCATTCCTGGTTTTGATAGCGGAATATTGACAACCGATGGAACGCGGGATACCCCTAACGCTTTGTCTTCCGGCTTTGGACCTTCCTGGCGGATGGTAGTTTCGCTAGAGCAACCATTACGTGCCTGGGGCGTACTGCCGGGAGGTTCTTCAGGAAGTGTAGGAAGTCAGTTCTATATGGAAGGTGTGGAGGAGTGGTCAAAAGGGGAGTACTTTGAATTGCAGCTGTACAAAACGCCGGAAGAAGTACCTGGGGCGGTACATCTGGAATTTGGAGAATAAGACCAATGGTTTTAGCTCCCTGCTAAAAATAAGAACGGGGCTTTTCGTTATCGAAAAGCCCCGTTCTTATTGGGTGGAAATGTAGATGAATTACTGCTCTAGGATATAGCTGTAGTTCAACATTTCTACGATCGGATTTCCTTGTGGATCATTATTGCGAAGGAAGATATCTACATCAATCGTCTCAGACTCGTCTTTTTCCGTGCTGTCAAAAGTTACTTTGAGGACACCAGATTGGCCTGGCTTGAAGCGCTTACCTACCAGATCATCCTGATTGGTAGAAGTACAATCACAAGCAGATACGAGATCGATAATCAAATCAGCATCGCCTTTGTTAGTGAAGGTGTATTCAAAGCTGCGTTGCTGCCCTTTCTTAACGGTACCCAACGCTTGGGTACGCAGCTCAAATTGCATGATAGGTACATTCTTCAACTCGGTCTGGCCGTAGAGGCTAGACATGTGCGAAATCTCTACCGGAGGATCGATTTGCTGACTGCGTGCACCAATGTTACTACCGCGATTAGGCTCTTCCTGCTTTTTGAGGCGGGTAGTTTTGATGGTGATGCTGGTAGGTCCTTCCAGAATTTTGAACTCTGTACGACGATTGAGCTGGAAGGCTTCTTCCTGTTGGTCCTCATTCTCCAAAGCAAGGATATATTCTTCCGTAAGAATATCTCCTTCACCAAGGAAATCAAACTTGGCAGCAATTTTTTCGATTATGGTCTTGGGCACCGTCTCACCATAACCTTGGGCTACAATGCGATCTTTATCAATACCCTTACGAACTAACCACCGGCGAGCCGACTGGGCACGACGCTGACTGAGGTCTTTGTTATAGTTATCTTCACCACGAGAGTCTGTATGTGAACCTAACTCAATCTTCATATCCGCGTACTCGGTCATCAATTCGTAGATCAGCTCTAGATCAATTTTAGCCCGATCGGTGATGCGGTCACTATCAAAGTCGTAAAGGATATTTTCCATCACTATGGGCTCTTCAACAACAATTGTTATTGAATCTGGCTCTTTTGGACGAGGCTTCAAGAAGAGGCGCTCTTCAAAGGTTTTGCTGTCTTCTACACCTACAGTAGAGAAGGAAACAGTATCTGGGAAGTAGTCCGGGTGGCTAGCGATGACCATGTAGGGGCGCTCAAAATCAAGACCAAAGTCGAAACGGTTACCGTTGTTCATGGTCAGTGATTTGGTTGCTTCTGCTCCGGCTGCTACGCCGCCATCTACCAGCTGTACGGTAGCCCCTTTTAGTGGATCACGTCCTTCTGTGAAAGTACCTACCACTAGGTCTACATATTGGCGAGCGATATTAAAGCCGTAGATATCATCACAGCAAGTTTTACCTCTTACACTACGACCCTCTGGGCGGTTAGAGGTAAAGAAGCCTTTGTAGCCTTCGTCGTACAGGCGGAAAGAAAGTTCATCTGCTTCCGTATTGTAAGCCTTACCCATGTTGTTGGGTTCGCTCCATTCGGTACCATTCCAAACCGCATAGTAAATATCAAGTCCACCAAGAGATGGATAGCCTTCTGAGCTAAAGTACAAAGTACCATCAAACCAGTAAGGCGTCATTTCGTCTTGTGAAGTATTGATGCTTGGGCCGAGGTTTACCGGATCACCGTAAACGCCTTCTCCTTGGTAGGTAGCGTAGTAGATGTCCATACCACCTTCGCCACCTTCCATATTGCTTACGAAGAATAGTACTTCCTTCCCGTATAGCTCACCTACAGTAGGGTGGAGGGCCAGGTAGTCACCATTTACTCCCACTACTTCGTTAGCACTTTTCCAGGCACCATCACTTCCTTCGCTGAGGTAAATCTTACTTTCGGTAGGAACATTCCCTGTAATTTGGATGCGGTTGAAGTACATACGTCGGCCATCAGGCGACAATGAGACGTTAGCCGAGTGATAACCTGGACGGTTAATTTCAGGGCCTAGTGGCTCCGGTTTGTCGTATTCACCTTCTTCGTCAATAGCAACTTGGTAAATACGAGCAAATTTTTCTGGATCGTTTTCATCATCCACTTCGATCACGTCCCTACCTTCCCAAGAGGCATAGTATAAAGTACGACCAGAAGGGCTGAGGCTTGGTGTATACTGAGAATGTGGTGTATTGACCTTCTTCCGATCAAGTGCTTCTACTGAAACACCTTGCATGTTACCAGGCATTGACAGCCCTAGTTCAGCACCGGTAAGCTCCAACTGTGCCTTCTTTTTCTTTTCTTGATCGCTACCCAATTCCAGGTAAGATTGGAACTCCTGCATAGCGTCGTCGTACTTACCTTGCATTTTTAGTACGCGGCCATAGTCGTAACGTAGCTCAGCGAACTTATTATCTGGGTCACGACGCAGGAGGCGACGATACCAGCGTTCTGCCTGGCGGTAGTCACGCAATTGGTAGTTGAGTTCGGCAAGTAGAGGAATGAGTTCCTCGTCTTCGCTGTCTTCGAAGGCAAGTTCATATTGCTCTAAGGCACGATTGTAGTCTTGTGACTCCAAGGCCGCTTCGGCTAGCACAATCTTAGTTTCGTAAGAAGAGGTGCCAATGGGTTGAGCTGAGATGACGGTGGCAAAGAGCACACAACAACAAATCAGGGTAATTATATTTTTCATCACTTGGATGCTTTGCGTTATGGTTGTGTTTAGTAATGGTCAAATAATTAATTTCCGACTCTCCAATTTTAGCGAAGATGTAAATGATTGTTAATGAGTTTACTCAAGCTAAGATTGGAGATTTAGGAGGGTGATTAATTTTGACGGATACTTACCTATTTTAAAACGTTGGCCGGAGGGCCCTTAGGGTGTAATGACCAAATTTTATAAACGTGGGCAGAGAATGGTTGGTGGCAACTCAGGTTGCTTGTAAATCTTGATAATGTAGTACGCGCCCAGTTCAAAACCACCCTGATAGTTGGTAATGGCGTTGGCGCCGCTTACATTGAGATCATAGGCTAATGCTACGCGAAGATCTTTGTAGTACGCTCCGAGTAAGATATTGGCAGCATCGCCCGCGCGGTAACCTAAGCCAAAGTTCAGCTGAAGGTCCTCATTCATTTTACGCCCCATCCAAGCTTGCAGCAAAAGGTTGTTACCACCACCATCGGTAGTTTGCCAGAATAGCTTAGGGTTGATGCTCCAATCATCATTGATCTGCTGCTCATAGATAGCATGGCTGGTAATCGTTAGGTTTCTTTCTGAGCGTCCGGCGATACCGCCACCACCGCCACCTCCAGCGCTGCCACTAAGTAGACTATTATTATCTGAATTGAGGTGTAATCCCGCTACTCCGATTTCCAGATTGCTGGTTTTGTCAATTTGTGTGCGGTATAACAATCCTACATTGATATCGGTATAGCTAGGTTCACCTAAAGGACTGTTAGCACCATTGGCGAACTCCAGGGTACCCGTACCACCACCGCCACCAAAGGGCTCATCGATGGTTTGCTCATAGATCAGGTCAGCACCTGGATCCAGGCGGCGTTGCATATTTCCATATTGAGCACCCAGGGTCAGTACGGAAGTACGCTTTTTATTGGCCAAGTGGTAGCTGGCCGAAAGTGCTCCTCCAGAAGTACGCAGTTTAGCCGCACCAAACTGGTCGTTCACAAAGAAGAGTCCTACACCGATCCAGTCTTGATCGCGAAAGCCTTTAATGATGGGGGCATCCGCATAGAAAGAAGGAGAGGTAAATTCAGCGAAATCGCCGACGGTAAACCATTGCCCACGGTATAAACCACCGATACGTACGGAACCTTCAAAGGCGCCTGTAAAGGCGGGATTAGCACGTAATGGGGAATAATCGAATAGGGTATAATGTATGTCTTGTGCAGAGAGACCTTGCCAGCAAAATAGCAATACAAGTATGGGTAAAAACTTGCTGAGCTTCATAGAGGTAATTTTCAAGTTAGCGTAAAAATAAGGCAGCGGGCGCCAGCATCAGGATACAAAAGCCAGGGACAACCGCAGGCCGGGGCTGCTGTGAGGCGAAAGATAATTCTTTTTCCCTAAAGCCGAATCAACAATGGGGCAAAACCCTTGCTGTGGCAAGATTCCTGTAAGTGTAGGGCAGTTGGCCGACATAATATTTGGTGAGGGTGAAGGAATAGCGGCGGAAGGGACTGAAAATGCGGTTTTGGGGAGTGGATAGACCGCCTTTGGCGGGCCCACCCTTACCAAGGCCAGATCATAACCTCGATCCACCCTGTGGAAGGAAGCATGGGATTCACACCCTTAGCAGTTACAAATTACAGCTAAGGCCAGCTTAATCCTATTTAGAAGTTTGAAATTCGCCAACGTATCCAGATTGCTCCGCGGATAGAATTAGGCAATCAGGTTAAGTTTATTTTATGGTTAGTATGCTATTTAATGTAAATTCCTTGGAGGATAGCATATGTTTAAACAGAGGTGCGTTTTTCAAAACCGGAATAAATTTAATAAAAATTTTTAATAAAAAAATAATTACTTTTTTGTTTGTTGTGTTTGTTTTGCTATTAATTCTAGATCTTGCTGATTCATGCATCCAAAATGTTCCTTCGGACATTCCTGATGACCAATCTTTGAGCAAGGCCGACAAGAAAGGTCACCTACTTGAGCGATAAAGCTCAGAGTTGCTTCGTCTGTGAGGTACGGATACATGCCAAATTCCGGCACCGTATTTCCCCAAATTGAAATGATTGGTCTATTAAGGGCTGCAGCAATGTGCATTAGCCCCGTATCATGTGTAATTACAGCAGCCGCTTGTCGTACCACATCAGCTGATTGATGCAAACGCAATTCACCGCACAGATTGGTGACATGATCGCCAGCCTGTTCCGCAATACGAATGCCGGTTTCCTTATCTCCAGGGCCACCCAGAAGAACCACTGGTTGAGAGAGTCGCCCGCAGAGTTCAATCAATTTTTCCACTGGTAGTCGTTTAGTGGCGTGTGCCGCTCCGATAACAACGGCAATAAATCGTTTGGGAACCGCCCAATCAAATAGATTTACTTGGTCTGCATCAGGAATATGGTAGTCCAGGCCCTTTCCGTCATTCTGTATGCCTAAAGGTGCTGCAGCGGCTAAGTATCGATCAACGATATGAATGTCTGGGAGGCGATTAATCTTCCATCTTGTAAGCAACCATTTTTGCCAGTTCAGCTTGTCGAAAGCATAAGCAGGAGTACGCCATAGGGCCAAGCGGACTTGCCAAGATCGGAGATTGCGATGGAGATCCACGATAGCTGTAAAACCTTGCCGCTTTAGCTCCTGACTTACTTCACTTACTCGTTTTTTGATCGACCAAATCTTACTTAGGTATGGATTGGCTCTCAGTACTCCCGCAAAGGACTGCTTCGTAAGTAAGTGCACTTCTGCACCCAATTGGGTATGAAGGATTCTGATGACCGGAGTGGTCAACACAATATCGCCAATAGATGAGAAACGAATCAGAAGGATTTTGGGAGTAGAACTGCCCATGAGTGAGGATTTGGCGCGAAGGTAAGGATTTGCAAGGCTAAACCTACCGATCAGGCCCCAACCAGCAATCTACAACTCATACTTCGCCATCCGCCGATACAAAGCCGCCCGCGTCAAGCCTAGATCCTCTGCAGCCTTACTGATATTGCCGCCGTGGCGGGTCAATGCCTTTTGCACCGCCCAGCGCTCCAGTTCTTCTAAGTTAATGGTATGAGGCTCTCCACCTTTAGCATTGGACGGTGGAGCCTGTAAGATGAAGTCCGCAGCAGTGAGCTGATCTCCATCTGCTAAAATAACGGCACGTTCAACGGCGTGACGAAGCTCACGGATATTACCCGGCCAGCTGTAAGAGCGGAGTAGGGGATAAGCAGATGCCGCCACCTTGAGGTCGCTCTTTTGGTACTTGCGCGCATAATCAGCTAAGAAATGCTCTACCAGTAAGGGGATATCGTCTTGCCGCTCCCGCAGTGGCGGTAACTTGATCTCGACCGTATTAATACGGTAAAGTAAATCCTGGCGGAAGCCACTATCATTTACCATCTCATAAAGCGGCATATTAGTAGCGCTGATCAAGCGGATGTCTACGTCAATCGGATCGTTTGCACCTACGCGGGTGACTTGCCTCGTTTGGAGTGCACTCAATAATTTGGCCTGAAGTGGCAGAGAAAGGTTACCTATTTCATCCAAGAAAAGCGTTCCATCGGAGGCTACTTCAAAGCGCCCCGCTCGGTCTGCTTTAGCATCAGTAAATGAACCCTTTTTGTGTCCAAATAACTCACTTTCAAATAAGCTTTCTGGCACTGCACCCAAGTCTACCGTAATAAATACCGAACCATTACGCTCAGATTGTCGGTGAATCGCCCTGGCAATCAGCTCCTTTCCTGTTCCGTTTTCACCCAAGATTAGAACATTAGCATCTGTCTTCGCTACTTTCTCCACTAAAGTGAATACTCGCTTCATCGCCGCCGACTGCCCGATGATTTCTGTGAAAGCCTGATCAATATCCCCCGCCAACACCTGCTGCTGGTCCGTTAACTGCTGCACCTTCCTACGCGACTGGCTCAACTCCAGAGCCGCCTTTATGGTGGTGAGTAGGCGCTCATTGCGCCACGGTTTTTCTAGGAAATCAATTGCCCCTACTTTTACCGCTTCTACTGCCGTCTTTACATCAGCATAAGCCGTCATCATGATCACGCCGGTCTCTGGCGACAACTCCACAATTTTTGCCAACCAGCGCATCCCTTCATTACCGGAGGTATCTCCTGTCTTAAAGTTCATGTCCAGCATCACTAGGTCAAATGGCTTACCCCGTAGGTGGCGTGGTAGTTGGTAGGGGTTGTTCTCCGTTACTACTTCCGTAAAATGTCGGGATAGCAGCAGCCGGAGACTTAAAAGAATATCCTCTTCGTCGTCGACAATTAGAATGCGGGCGGATTGTTGTGACATATGGTGGAGTTAGTATTCTTGTTACAGGTTCGCGTTGCTCACGGTTGTGCTCACGGTGTTCGCGGTTTTAGTTTGCTGGCGCTCACGGTTGTGCTCACGGTGTTCGCGGTTTTAGTTCGCTATTGCTCACGGTTTTAGCTCACTGCGTTCGCGGTTTTAGTTCGCTATCGCTCACGGTTTTAGCTCACTGTGTTCGCAGTGTTACTTGGTATATGCGCCCCCACTTCGCGAGCGAAGCGAGCCTTAACTGCGAGCCTGCTAGCTTTCTCCACGGACGAAGTGAGTTTTCCCCACGAGCGCTAGCGAGTTCTTACCGCGAGCCTGCGAGCTCCCCCGCGAACGTAGTGAGCTTTTTCCACGAGCGCCAGCGAGTTCCCCCGCGAACGCTAGTGAGCTTATCCCGCGAGCTTGCGAGCTATCCCCGCGAGTGTAACGAGCTTCCACATCCAAAGATATACGCCACCGCCCAATAGTTGCACACAAACTGTTCATTTTTGAACACATTCTGTCCAGATGCGCACAGAAAATAAGAGGGTTTAATATGGTGATGTTTTTTAAGTGATTGATAGATAGTGTCTTATAGTTTATGGCACAGCCATTGTCCTAAAATGGATGAGAGTTTAATATACTGTTTGCTACAAAACGTGCCGGCCAGTATAAGGAGACATCACCCGACAAATGTTGTTTTAAATTTTTCACTCGCTTTTACTCCAAAAAAACCAAATACTGCGCCGGCACGATTTTTCGCTTAGGCGAAACCAACTTAGAAGAATCATGGATCGAAAAATAGAAAAGAAAACTTGGACATGGCAACGCATCACCCTCATCGGCGCTGGTGTAGTATTGGCCCTGTTTCTGATCTCTGCCATTTATCGCGATGCGGGTACGAGCCGACTCAATGTAGAGCGCGAACGCCTACTACTGGATACCATTGAGGAAGGTGTTTTTAAAGAATATATCACCCTCTTTGGTGTGGTTGAACCGATTAAGACGGTGTACCTGGACGCCATCGAAGGTGGCCGTGTAGAGCAGGTCTTTGTGGAGAATGGTGCCATGGTGGAAAAAGGCCAGGAAATTATGCGCCTATCTAACCTTGATTTAGAGTTGAACGTACTCAATCAGGAAGCACAAATTGTAAATCAGATTAATGATATCCGCCAGACTAGTATTCTGATGGATCAGCAGAGCCTTTCGCTTAAGGACCAAGCATTGGATGTACGCTTTCGCCTTGATCTGATTGAAAAGCGGAACGCCCGTAACCAGGACTTGATCAATGATAAGGTAATCTCACAAGTTGAGTTTGAGGACACTCAAGATGAATACGAGCACCTGGTTCGCCGTAGAGGCTTGTTGGAGCGCACAATAGAAAAGGACTCCCTATTCCAGATTATGCAGGAAAACCAAATGCAAACGACTTTGGATCTGATGCAGCGCAACCTGGCTTTCGCACGCAATAGTCTCTCTAATCTGACGATTAAAGCACCAATTGACGGACAGATATCTTCCCTGGATTCAGAGGTGGGGCAGTTAATCACGCGTGGTGACCGCATTGCCCAAATTGATGTTCTGGAGCAGTTCAAGATTCGTGCTAATATTGACGAATTCTACATCAGCCGTATTTTCCCGCAGCAAGAAGGTACCTTCTTAATGGAAGGGCAAACCTTCACCTTGCGCATCAATAAGATTTATCCTGAGGTAACCAATGGTTCCTTCGCCGTAGATCTGGTATTCGTGGGTGAAGCTCCGGAACGGATTAAGCGTGGCCAGACGATTTCCCTCAAGCTTTCGCTGAGCGATGATACTCGTGCTATGCTGCTGGCTAAAGGTGGCTACTACCAAAGTACCGGAGGTCATTGGGTATACGTACTGGATCCTGCTGCTGGTATCGGCCGCCTCCGCAACATTACGGTAGGACGTCAAAACCCGAATTACTACGAACTGATAGAAGGTCTGCAGCCCGGCGAAGTTGTCATTGTCTCTAGTTATGAGAACTATGGCGATAAAGAGGAGCTAGTGCTCAAGTAAGGATAAGACTAATAATTAATAACAATCACAATCTAAATAGAAGCAGGTGTAGTTGATGACACCAGCTTCAATCGAAAACACTCCGACATGATTAAAACGGAAAATCTCACCAAAATCTACCGCACCGACGAGGTGGAAACTACTGCCCTAAACGAAGTGAGCATCGAAATCAAGGCCGGCGAATTTGTCTCTATCATGGGACCTTCCGGTTGTGGAAAATCAACCCTGATGAACATCTTGGGTATGATCGATAACCCTTCGGGTGGCAACTACGGATTCCTGGATCATGAGGTGTCTAACTATTCGGAAAGACAGCGCTCCGATCTTCGCAAAAACAACATTGGTTTCATCTTCCAGAGCTTTAACCTGATTGATGAATTGACCGTATTCGAAAACGTAGAGCTGCCATTGATTTACACCAAAGTAGGAAGTGCTGAACGTAAGCAACGGGTAGAGGAAGTACTGGAAAAAATGAACATGATGCACCGCCGCAACCACTTTCCACAGCAGCTTTCCGGTGGTCAGCAGCAACGGGTAGCCGTTGGTCGCGCAATCATCAACAACCCGAAGCTGATTCTTGCGGATGAGCCTACGGGTAACCTGGATAGTAACAATGGTGACGACGTAATGAAGACGCTCGTGAAACTAAACCAGGAAGGCGCTACCATCATCATGGTGACTCACTCCCAGTACTGTGCTGAATTTGGTAACCGCATCATCCGGATGTTGGATGGTCAAGTGGTAACCGAAAATATTGTACAGCAGTACTTGTAACACATAGCCGGTAGAGACGCATGGTAATGCGTCTCTAGCAATCATCCCTAACCAACCGAAATCACCCCAAATAAACCAAGCCTGGTAGTACTAAACTACACTGGCCTCGGATTGCTGCACCCATAATTATCGTATTCAGGTATGCTCCAATCGTACCTCAAATCACCCGACTGTCATGTTACGCATCATCCTAAAATCAGCCTGGCGGCAACTTTGGAACAACAAAGGTTACAGCTCCATCAATATCCTGGGTATGGCGGTGGGTTTAGCGGTAGCTATGTTGTCTGCGCTCTGGGTGCAGTACCATTCCAACTTTGATGAGTTCCACGCCAACGCAGGAGACATTTACCAGGCCTACCATGATTTTACACCTACGGGAGAAGATATGCAGTCCGTTCCGGCACTCCCGTATCCAATGGCTGCCGTATTGCGCGATGAAACTCCAGGTGTCAAGCACGTAGCCATTGTTGACTGGGGAAACATGGGCACCGCGCTGGTTCGCGGTGAAACACAACTTCTGAAGAGTGGTTACCATGTTCAGCCCGATTTCCTGAAGATCTTCTCCTTCCCTTTATTGCAGGGAGATGTCGAAACGGCATTATCGGCTCCTCACCAGATTATTTTGACCGAAGCTACTGCGAAGGAGATTTTTGGTGAAGACGATCCGATGGGAGAGACGATCACCATTGGTGATAATGTCAGCTTACAGATTACTGGTGTTATTACTAATCCACCGGTGCAGTCGAGTTGGCAATTTGATTTTCTCCTACCTCACTCTTTAAAAGAACAGCAAGAGCCTTGGATTGCCCAGGCTATTGATAGTTGGAGCAACCAGTCCTTCCAGATTTTTTTTCAAATGGAAGAAGGAGCGGATGCGCAGGCTGTAAAAGCACTGCACCGTGACATCTTTTTGGAGAAAGAAGGAGAACGGTCCGTTTCGAAGTTCAGCGTGTATCCCATGACCAAGTGGCACCTATACGGTGAGTTTGAGCAAGGAGAAGCCGTGAATGGCCTAATTCGTTACGTACGCCTATTCGGAATTATCGGAGTGTTGGTCTTATTGATTGCCTGCGTAAACTTCATCAATATTACCACTGCACGTGCTGAGAAACGAAGCAAAGAAGTAGGGGTGAGGAAGGCTGTCGGAGCCGGTCAGCGCACCTTGATTACCCAGTTTTTGGGTGAAGCGGGTGTAACGATGCTGTTCTCTTTTGGCCTAGCAGTTATTTTGTTAGTGCTCTTGTTGCCACATTTCAATACTCTAGTAGAGTCTGAAATCAAGTTGCCGTTTGCTTCGCCTACTTTTTGGCTGGCTTCCGCCGGAATTATTTTGATCACTACCCTAATGGCGGGGAGCTATCCTGCCTTCTTCCTCACACGTTTCGAGGCAAAATCAGTTTTGCACAAAAGCTTTCAAATTGGGCGGGGTGGTAATATGTGGAGCCGCCGTTTGTTGGTGTCTTCTCAGTTTACTATTTCTATCGCTTTAATTGCGGGTAGCTTAATTATCCACAAGCAGGTACGTTATGCCCAGGAGCGTGATATGGGCTACAACCAAGAGCGCCTGCTTGCCATACCTAACAACGCAAGTTTAGATCCAAGATTCGACGCCATTAAAGCCGAATTGCTGGCCGCTAATGTAGTTGATGAAGTAACAGCTTCTGGTAGCCCAATTACCAGTGTATGGTCGAATATGGGCAATATCAACTGGCCTGGCAAAGCAGAAGATGAGCATCTGGGCTTTGCCTTTATTGCCACCAGCGATAATTATTTCGATGTGCTGGAAATCGACTTTGCCGAAGGGCGCCCTTTCCGGGCAAGCGGTGCAGACACCTTGGCAATGATCGTGAACCAGGCAGCTGTAAAGCGCATGGGATTAGAAGACCCATTGGGTACGCAATTAACCTGGAATGACGTAGCCTATCCGATTATCGGAGTAGTGGAAGATGTAATTATGGAAACGCCGTTTGAGCCAGTACGCCCAACCGTTTTTATCTACAATCCAGTTTGGAGAAGCTTCTTCATGATGCGAATTAACGAGCACTTGGCTACCGAGCAAGCTTTGGCTACGATTCAACCCATCTTTGAAAAACATGATCCTACCACCCCTTTCAACTACGAATTCGTAGAGGAAACCTATTCTCAGAAGTTCACGGGAACCAATTTCGTGGGTACGGTAGCGCTCCTGTTTGCGGGACTGGCCATCTTCTTATCCGCTCTTGGCTTGCTTGGTTTAGCGTTGTATCTAGCTGAACGCCGCGCCAAGGAAATTTCCATTCGGAAGATACTCGGTGCTAGTATTGGGCAACTATGGCTATTACTCTCACGCGAGTTTATGCTCCTCATTGTTATTGGTGGCGTGTTGGCTATTCCGCTCGGTGCTTACTTCACTGAAGGATGGTTAACCAACTTTACCTACCGCATTGATTTGCCCTGGGTTGTATTCGGCATCGCTATTGCCATTGCCTTGTTCATTGCCCTAGCTACAATAAGTGCGCAAAGTATCAAGGCCGCACTGGTTAACCCTGCTGATCGACTACGCGACGACTAACAATCACCCCACAGCTTTTGCGGTAGCAAAAGTACTGTACCCAAAAATTGACTATCATGCTTCAGAATATCATAAAATCTGCCTGGCGGCAACTTTGGAAAAATAAGACCCATAGTGGTATTAGCTTGCTAGGGCTAGCTCTGGGTTTCAGTGTCGCTATCCTCAGCCTCCTCTGGGTGAATCATCAATTGGGATATGATGACTTTCACCAAAGAGCGGACCGCATCTTCCAGGGAATGCAGAATTACCAACCATCGGAAGGGGCAATGGAGTCCTATCCTGATCTGCCCATGCCTATGGCAGAGGTGTTGCGCAACGAAACGCCCGGTGTAAAAGCAGTTGCGGTAGCAGATTGGGGATTTGACCAAACCTTGGTGAATGAGGACGTCAGGATCCGGAAATCTGGAAACTATGTAGAGGCAGACTTTCTGAACATTTTTACCTTCCCAGCCTTGCACGGAAGCCCAAAAGAGGCACTTTCAGAGCCAAATCAAATTGTATTAACTGCCGCTACGGCTGAGGCCCTCTTTGGAACAACCGAAGCAATAGGGAGGACAGTCAATCTAGGTAAGCAAACCAGCTTGCAAGTGAGCGCCGTACTGGAGAATGTACCCGCTCAGTCTACTCTCCAATTCGATTTCTTACTGCCTTACAGTCTCAAAATGCAGTTGGAGTCCTGGATGGCTAAGGAACGCCAAAATTGGGGTAGTTACTCCTATCAGATCTTCTTTGAGCTGGAAGAAGGAGTTAATGTCGAGTCTCTACTTGCCCAGCATGAGACTATCCTTGAAGAGCACAAAGGTGGCTCTGCCACTACCTTCAACGTACATGCACTGACCGATTGGCATTTGTACAACGAATTCGAGAATGGCCAAGCGGTAAAGGGGCGTATGCGGGATGTGCAGCTGTTTGGGGTTATTGGCCTCCTGGTACTATTGATTGCGTGTATCAATTTCATCAATCTGGCTACCGCTCGCACGGAAAAGCGCCATAAGGAAGTGGCGGTACGCAAAACCATTGGTGCCACTACCTCACGACTTGCCGCCCAGTTTTTGGGTGAATCTGGGGTGTTGATTGGTTTAGCTTTTGTAGTCGCAATTATTGCTGTGGCGATTTCTTTACCAGCCTTTAATCGGTTGGTAGAGGCTCCGCTCCGCCTACCTATAGACACACCCGGATTTTGGGGGGCAAGTATAGCTTTGATAACTTTCTGTGTATTGGTTGCAGGTGGCTATCCTGCTTTCTTCCTCACCCGCTTTTCTGCGCGTGAAATCATGCAACGTGGTAGAGCGAAAATCAGCGCCAGCCAGATTTGGGGGCGGCGCGCCTTGGTGATTACCCAATTTGTGGTGTCCATCGCTTTGATTGCCAGCAGCCTGGTGGTTTACCAGCAGATCCAATATGGTCAGAGTTTAGATATCGGTTATGATAAGACACGCCTGATCAATGTTCCTTACACACCAGATCTGAGTAAGAACTATAGTACACTTAAACAGCAACTACTTTCCAGTGGATTGGCAGAGAGTGTAACTCGCACCAGTACCCTCGTAACTGAAGTAAGTTCCACGACCAGCGGCATCCGTTGGCCGGGAAGCACGGAAGATGATCAGGTAGATATAGGCTTTATTGGCATCGGAGAGGACTACTTTGCTACCCTTGGTCTGGACGTTTTGGACGGACGCACATTCCGCGCTGAACCCGAAACCGATATGGATGCCATGATCGTCAACCAAGCCTTAGTCCGCCGCATGGGGCTGGAAGATCCTATTGGAACAGTATTACAGTGGGACGGTAAGCCACACCCTATTGTTGGTGTAGTGGAGGATGCGATTATGGAAAGTCCCTTTGATCCCATTCGCCCGACGGTTTTTCTAAAACGCAATTGGCGTGGACCAATGATCGTGCGCTTGACCGATAGCCAACCCGTTACCACTTCCCTGAGCAAAGTTGAGGAACTTGCCGCGCAGCATGATCCAATCACGCCCTTTAGCTACAGCTTTATAGAAGAGGCTTACGCCCAAAAGTTTGCCACGACCAATTTCCTCGGTACCGTAATGTTAGCTTTTGCCGCCTTGGCCGTGCTGCTATCTGCTTTGGGACTTTTAGGGCTCGCTATGTATCTGGTTGAGCGTAAATCTAAAGAGGTAAGTATTCGCAAGATCCTAGGTGCTACGGTACAACAGATATGGTTACTCCTTTCCCGCGAATTCATGCTGTTGATCCTCATCGGAGGTTTGGTAGCGGTACCACTGGGGGCATATTTTCTGAATCAGTGGCTGGATACATTCACTTATCGTATTGATTTACCGTGGCTGGTCTTTGTCATGGCTATTGGCCTTGCCTTGACGATCGCCTTGGTCACTGTGAGTGCCCAAAGTTTGAAAGCCGCCCTGGTCAATCCAGCGGATAGATTACGTGACGAATAATTGAGCATTATGCTAAGACATAATTTAAAGACAATCATCCGGCAATTGTGGCGCAGCCCCCTATTCACAGGCATCCATCTACTGGGGCTGACGATCGGGCTATGTGCGGTACTGATCATCTTCTTGTTTATTCGACAGGAACGCAGCTATGATCGTCACTATGCTGGAGCGGAGGATATCTACCGGGTAGTACAAATTAGTGAAACGCCAAACGAAGTTGACTACAGCGCAGGAAACCCTTATCCGCTTCCCATTGCCATGCGGGAAGAAGTATCAGATTTTGCAGCGGTAGCCGGATTGCACGCTCAGGGTGCAGCAGTGGTACGCCGCCCGGGAGTAGACCACCAGCGCTTGGAAGAGGTTTTCTATGCCGATGAGGAGTTCTTGAAAATCTTCAACTACGAGACGCAACCCCACGTATCAGCTGATTTATTAGCTGAGCCCGGCAAGGCACTTATTGCTGCGTCTACGGCCAAACAGTTATTTGGAGAAGAAAACCCGGTAGGAAAAATACTAGAACTAGAAGGCGATCTGCAAGTAACCATTGCCGCTACTTTCCCAGACCAGATAAGAGCGAATATCCAGCCAGAATTATTGATTTCTCTGGCTACCTTGCCAGAAGATTTACACGGCTTTGACCGCACCAGCTGGGGCGTAAGCATTGGCGGAGTTACTTACGTGAAACTGTCCTCAGGGCAGAATCCAGCACAGTACGAGCGCAGCCTAGCCGCGTTTGTCGATAAATACATGAATGGGGAAGAGGAAGGGATTTTAAATAAATTAGAACTCCAGCCCGCGACCAATATTCATTTTGACACGCGCTTTGATAGTTATACTAGTGTACCGCCCATCAATGCTCGTTACCTCTGGGTAGCTGCCGCCATCGCCCTGCTCATTTTGTTGATGGCATGCTTTAACTTCATCAATCTTTCGCTAGCGCAAAATTTGAATAAGAGCCAAATGATTGGCATGCGCAAAGTGTTAGGTGCCAGTGGACCGCAGCTTTGGCTACAAAACTGGGGGGAGGCCTTCTTAATTGCCATTATTGCCGGAACAATCAGTATAACAATTCTCCAGTGGGCCATGCCTCAGGTAGAGAATTTACTACAACGAGATATATACTTCGTCGGCTTAGCCGATATAACAGTTTGGTTATTTGTTTTGCTCAGCCTGTTATTCGTCAGTCTGGTGGCTGGCGGATATCCGGCTTGGGTGATTGCCCGCAAAAAACCGACTGAAGTACTAGGAAGCAGTAAAGTGGTCAGTAACCGTGGACAGGGGCGCTTGCGCCAGGGCATGGTATTGGCCCAGTTTGTGATCACGCTGGTGATGATCTGTAGTGCGCTAACCGTTTCTCAGCAGCTAGATTTCTTAAAGAATAAAGATCTAGGCTTCCGCAAGGACGCGATCATCCAGATAGCCCAAGGTGAACCAGGATTGGATGCTCAATTGCGCGAGGAGTGGGCCCGCCACGCTGGGGTAGAAGAGGTAAGCTTCAGTCTAGGCGCTCCCACCTCCGGTAATGGCCTCAATACCTCCTATTACCCGAAAGGGCAAGACCCCAAGACCGGGACCTTTGGAGTGGGAATTAAGCCCGTGGATGAATATTACGCAGAAACTTATGACTTAGATATTTTGGCTGGCCGGTTCCTCTCCGCTGCGGATGCCAAATTGATGGAGGAACGTATTCCCATAAGCGGCTCCGAATGGCCAATTGTCATCAACGAAGCGTTGGCCAGGAAACTGGGACATGAGACCCCAGAGGCGGCCGTAAATGATCGTATCATTATCAGTGTCAATGATGCCGAAGGGAAGATTGTTGGTGTGGTCAATGATTTCCATACCCACTCCCTGCACGATGATGTTCAACCGATGATTATGGTGCCCTTTGCACCTTTCTATTATGAGATTGGGGTAAGAGTCAATCCTGCCCAACTCAGTGGTGTTTTGACCTTTTTACAGGATAGCTGGAAAGAGCGTTTCCCGGATCGCTACTTCGACTACAGCTTCCTTGATGAGGCTTTGGCGGAGCAGTACCTCAGTGAGGATCGTACTAGTACGTTGCTACAAGGTTTTGCCGGCTTAGCCATCTTCATCGCTTGTCTGGGGCTATTCGGCTTGACGGCAATTATGGTGCAGCAACGCCGCAAGGAAATTGGCCTACGCAAAGTACTGGGAGCATCTGTGGCTCAATTGTGGGCCTTGTTGTCCAAGGATATGATTCGCCTAATTGGCCTGGCTATTCTCATCGCTGCGCCTCTAACTTGGTGGGCCATGAGCCGCTGGTTGGCTGATTTTGCCTATAGCGTAGATATGACCCCCACAACTTTTGTAGTGGGAGGGATTGCCTTGTTGATGATCGCGCTCGTAACAGTGAGTGGCCAAGCAATTCGCGCTGCACTAGCCAATCCAATTGAGGCTCTACGCAACGAATAAGTCAAGCTCTACTGACCAGAAAAGAGTCTGTAACGACGCGATTCATCGCGTCCCGCTAAAAAAACAGTGGGAGTAATCCCGCCGAACAACAAAATAAAATGCTAGTCAACTACCTGAAAATTGCACTACGCAAACTGACGCGTCACAAGACTTTCAGTGCGATCAACTTACTGGGCCTCACCTTGGGGACCATTTGTTGTTTATATATGGTGCTCTACGTACAGCATCATTATGGCTATGATCAACACCATGAGGATGTAGACCAAATTGTACGGGTAAGAACGGACGTGTCTTTAGGGGGAACCCAAGACTGGATGCAGATGGCTACTTGTTCGCCACCGATTGTGGAGGCTATTCAGGCGGATTTTCCAGAAGTAGAGCTAGCCGCTCGTGCTTGTCCACCTATTGGAGTAGAACAGCAGTTGATTAGAATTGGAGAGCAGTCCTTCTACGAGACTCCGGGTTATTACGTAGACAGCACTTTTTTTGAGATACTCAATTACAATTTCCAAGCGGGTGACCCCGCAAGCGCTTTGAATGAGCCCTTCTCCGTGGTGATCTCCGACCGCCTGGCAAAGAAGTATTTTGGTGATGAAGCCGCTGTTGGCCAAATCATGGAAATTGGCGATTGGGGGGATGCCGACCCGTTTACCGTAACGGGCGTTATTGACTACAGCAACGGAACAACTCACCTGGAATCAGACATATTCCTGAGTATGAACGCCGGAGATTTGGGCCAGTTTGTTCGCAACAATGATTCCTGGGCTGGAAATAACTTCTTATACGGTTATTTGAAACTCGCGCCAGGTACTAATCGGGAAAAGCTGGCCGCTAAGTTGCCCGGTTTCATACAACGCCGTGGCGGAGATCAGCTTAAGGAAGCAGAGATGGAAAAAGTGCTCCATCTACAACCCATACTAGATATTCACACCAATGTAGACTATTCAGCTGATGTAGGTTCCAATGCTAGTCCGGTCTTTTTGCGCCTGCTGCTGCTTATTGCCATTTTTATTCAGTTGGTGGCCTGTATCAACTTTATGAACCTGACTACAGCTCGTGCTACGCGTAGTTCACGCGAGGTGGGCGTCCGCAAGGTTGTTGGTGCGCCTCGGAGGTCAATTTTTAGCCAGTTCTTGGTAGAGAGTTTACTCCTATCTGTGATGTCTGTTGGTTTGGCTGTTCCATTGATCCACTTGCTGTTACCTACGCTAAATGAGTTGACAGGCATCAGTATTGCCTTGGATTTTACACCGGCAAACTGGCTACTGCTTAGTGGCATTGCCCTCGTTACCGGACTGCTGGCGGGGAGTTATCCTGCCCTCTACCTTTCGAGTTTTAAACCATTGGCGTTGTTCAATCAATGGAACACTAAACAGTCTAAAGTATCCTGGTTACGTCAGGGCCTGGTCGTTGGCCAAATGGTAGTAGCTTCTATTCTGGTCATCGCTGCTTTTATCATTCATACCCAGGTCAGCTATATGTTGAATAAAGACTTGGGTTTTGAGAAGACACAAAAGGTCATCTTCGACCTGCAAGGAGCACAAGAAGAGCACGATTTGGCGGCCTTTCATGATGGTTTACGACGCTTGTCAGAAGTAAAGAATGTGGCGGCTATGGCCAATACGCCAGTCCAATACTTGTTGCGTGATATGGCCCTTTACAAAGACGGGCAATCCATGCAGGAAGCGCAGATCGTCTTCCGGAACTTCGTAAGTGAGGAGTATCTGGATGTACTTAAAATCGAACTCTTAGCCGGGCGGATGGTAGGCCTTGATGATATTTCGGAGGATGAGTTTAAGAGCAGGATAGTAGTGAATGAATCGGTTCTAGAGCAATACCAAATTCCGGTAGACGAGGCGGTGGGTACAGTATTGCGTTCTGAATTTTCAGGAATGAGCTTCGAGTTGACCATTATTGGGGTTATTGAAGACATCATGAACCAGAAATTGACGGATGAAATCAGGCCTTTTGCCTTGTTTCCTGCTGCTCCTGAGAATTTAAGCTACGCCATTGCTGACATTTCTTCTTCGGATTATGAGCAGTTTTTGGGTAAAGCTAAGCAGCATTGGGAAGCTACTCTACCGGGGCTTCCTTTCGATTATTCCTTTCTGGATAAAGATATCGCTCAGCTATACGAAACCGAGCAAACGCTCACCAGTGTCATTGGCACTTTTACCCTGATTGCCATTCTAATTGCCTGTTTGGGACTCTTTGGACTTTCCGTCTATGCCGCCGAACAACGGCGTAAGGAGGTGGGTATTCGCAAGGTACTGGGGGCCAGCGTACAGAGTTTGGTGGGCTTGCTATCAAAGGAATTCCTGATTCTTGTTGGTATCGCCTTGATTCTGGCCTCGCCTATTGCCTACCTAATCATGCGGGAATGGCTAACCAACTTCGCCTACCAGACCCCATTGCACTGGTGGATTTTTGCACTGTCAGGCGTAATGACCCTGGTAATCGCTTTCCTAACCGTGAGCTTCCAGGCAATACGAGCCGCCATCGCCAATCCAATTGGTGCCTTACGAGACGAATGATGCCATGATAACCGAAGAGGCGTAACGACGCGATTCATCGCGTCGAAAACTTGAAAAACGACAAAAAGCAAAACAGTATGATTAAAAACTACCTCATTATCGCCTGGCGGAATTTGCAACGCCAACCGGGATTTACGCTCTTGAATATGCTCGGACTGGCCATTGGTATGGCTGGCTTTTTGTTTTTGGTCATTTACATCCGCGACGAACTCAGCTACGATAGCTTTTTTAGTAATTCCGACCGCATTTACCGGGTAGCACTAGACCGCCAATACCCTGACCGTAGCCGCCAGTACGCGATTATCCCGCACAGCTACGCCAAGGCTATGAAGGAAGAGTATCCGGGGATAGAAGAAACCTGTCGCTTGTTCACCTTTGGCGCGGCAAATGAACTATTGCGCATTGATCAGGAAATCTACCGTGAAGACAACATCCTTGGCGCGGATTCTACCTTCTTTGCGCTTTTTGATCTACCACTTTTGTTAGGAGAAGCTGATAAAGTACTCACAGACCCCAACGGCTTGGTGTTGACCAAAAGCATGGCGGAGAAGTATTTTGGACCGAACTGGGCGAATAAAAATATTCTGGGAGAAGCGATCGAACGGGTTCAGAATGATGATAACTTTGTCGTTACTGGAGTCTGCGCCGATATGCCGCATAACTCCCATATCGGTTTTGATTTCCTACGTTCTGCTGGTGGTTTCGACTTTCTCCAAGGAGATGATAATTACCTGAGTTTCTCAGCGATGACTTATCTAATGCTGGATGGACAGACCGATCCTGCACTATTAGAAAGCCAATTTCCAGACCTTGTTGTGAAGTATGCCTCTGGCCAGGTGCTTAATCACTTTGGAGTGGATTATGCTACCTACCAACAACAGGGTAATGGTTATAAATATACGCTGGATGCTATGCAGGACGTATATCTGGATTCAGAGCTAGAGGGTGAAATCAAGGTGCCGGGTTCGCGTAGTCGAATCTACTTCTTCTCACTCATTGCTTTGCTGATCATTGTTATTGCGGGTATTAATTTTGTCAACCTATCTACTGCACGCTCCGCTGGACGGGCCCGCGAGGTTGGCATCCGCAAAACCCTGGGGTCGGAGCGTGGTCAGCTCATTACCCAATTCTTGGCAGAGGCGGTGTTGATCAGTGCTTTAGCGGCCATTATTGCCGGAGTGATAGTGGGGTTAGCGCTACCGTGGTTCAATGACCTGACCGAAAAGAGCTTTAGCCGGGCACTGTTGTTGTCTCCAATCTACGTTGGCCTACTGGGGTCATTAGCTTTACTTACTGGCGTGGCTTCTGGTTTGTATCCGGCCTTCTTTATTTCCTCTTTCAAACCTTTGGAGGTACTGCAAGGGCGCTTATTACAAAACACAAAGGGTGGAGGCTTACGCAACGTATTGGTAGTAGGACAGTTCGCTATTTCGATCTTCCTCATCGTTGCGACTATCCTGATCTATCAGCAGCTGCGCTACACTCAGAACAAGGCGCTGGGCTTCAATAAAGAAAGTCTCATTACGCTCCAAAATACGGGTGGGCTTACGGCCCAACAATCAGAAACTTTCCTGAATGAAATGCGGGAACTGCCAGGCGTAATTGCCGCTAGTGGTTGTAATGCTGTGCCCGGGCAATTCTACTTTGGTATTTCTTTTAAACCACCAGGAGCACCGGAAATGACGACTGGAAGCGGTTTGATCGTTGGTGAACACTACGTGGAGTGTATGAAGATGGACTTGGTAGCTGGGCGCGAATTCTCTAATGACTTTGCCGACTCACTATCTATCATGGTTAACGAAGCCGCGGTACGTGAAATGGGCCTCAAAGACCCCATCGGCCAAAGGGTAAGCACTGCTGATGGTTGGCTCAGCCCTGATCCGGAGAATCCGTCGATATACCGCATTGTTGGCGTCTTGAAAGACTATCATTTCCAGTCTTTGCATCACGATATTTCACCGCTTTTCTTGGTTCACGCGGACGGTGGAGGAGGAGGTGGCGTTACCCCACAAATCAGTGTGCGCTTGGCAGAAGGAAACCCACAGGCTACGCTATCGCAAATTGAAGGACTATGGCGCGACTTCCAGCCGGATGTACCACTGTCCTACCTATTTATGGACCGGGAATGGGCCAAGCTGTATACCCAAGAGGCAACAGCTCGGAAGGTCTTCATTCTCTTCACAGTTTTGGCGGTCATTATTGCCTGTTTGGGGCTCTTTGGCCTGGCTGCTTATCTGGTTGAGAAACGCCGTAAGGAAATCAGTATTCGCAAAGTACTAGGAGCTACAACATCGGGCATAGTGAGTTTACTATCACTAGACTTCCTGAAGCTGGTCGGAGTGGCCTTGTTGATCGCTTCACCGCTGGCTTATTACTTCATGGATCAGTGGCTGCAGAACTTCGCCTACCGCATTGGTATTGCCTGGTGGGTATTTGTACTGGCTGGTGGTTTGGCTATCGCCATTGCTTTCGTCACCGTGGGTTTGCAGAGTATCAAAGCTGCGCTAGCCAACCCCGTAAATGCCCTAAAGAATGAGTAGTAGGAGTCAGCAGCTGTAAGGACACATTCCGATGTGTCCCCTCCTGGCCGTAGAGACGCTCCTGATAGCAATGCGTCTCTACAGTCTACATCCCATACCAAACGAAGCGCTTAAACGAATCACCCGAAAATCTAAACAGTATGCAATACATCAAAATGGCGCTGCGACACTTGCTCAAAAGACCACTTTTTAGTGGACTCAATCTTTTGGGTTTGACCATTAGCATGGCCGGGGCCTTGCTCATTGGCCAGTATGTTTATAGTGAGCTAAAAACGGATGAGTTCATTGCTGATCAGGATCGGACGTTTCGCTTGTTACGAACTTCAGATATTAACAATGAGCCCTATGATGTTGGTGTAACCTCTGCGCCCTTCAAGGATGCTTTACTGACGGATTTCCCGCACGAGATTGCTGAGGCAACGCGAGTACGCTTCTTCAACGAACCCATCTTACGGATCAATAATACGTTTTACTCTGAGGAGCAGGTCTTCAGTGTAGATTCCAACTTCGTTGATTTCTTTGGTTTAGAACTCCTGCAAGGACAGTCTACTCAAGTCCTCAATCAGCCTCGGCTCGCAGTTATTACACCAGAGGCTGCGGAACGCTTCTTTGGGCCAACCGTCAATCCTATTGGAGAGACCTTTCAAATTGGCACTTCCGATCCTTTCACCATTACGGGCATCATTGCCCCACCACCGGCCAATAGTCATTTGGAATACGATGTACTGGTATCGATTATCAGCTACACTGATAGTAATTGGTGGAGCGAATGGTGGTGGAACAGCCTGGGAACCTACCTGAAACTTCAACCCGGCATTGTTGCGGCAGATTTGGAGCCGCATCTGCCCGGCTTTATGGATAAGTACTTCGGAGATGATTTCGAAGCCAACGGCAACCGGATTGATCTAAAACTGGAACCCGTAGCCGAGATCTACTTCGCCACAGATACCCGCTATGACTTTGTACGTCATGGAAACTACCGCATGATTCAGGTCTTCGCTATTGTGGCACTGCTCCTGCTTGGTATCGGTTGTGCTAATTATATCAATTTGACGACTGCACGGACTGCTGAACGAGTGCAAACCATTTCGATTATGCGTACCCTGGGGGCAAACCGCAGACAGGTACGCTGGCAACTCATCTTGGAGGGCGGAGCCTTGGCAGTTTTGTCGACCATAGTTGCAGTACTGTCAAGTCAGGCTTTGATTCAACCATTCAGTACTTATTTCGATTTTGATATTCCCGTGGCGATGTCTGCTGGTGGTTGGGTGATTGCTGCGCTGGCGGGCTGTTTGCTAATCGTACTGCTGGGAGCGTGGTTTCCGGCCAGTTATCTAAGCCGCCTGGAAGTACAGCGAGGCCTGCAAGCCGATCAGCGATCTACCGGAACGCTACGCCGGGTACTGGTCACCGGACAGTTTGTCTTATCCATCGCTTTGATTTGTACCACGCTACTGATCCGGGATCAGCTTGATTTTCTACAAGAAAAACCACTCGGGTTTCAATCCGAAGATATCCTCAGCGCCCCGGCTTACAATAATGATGTATACGATCAACGGGTTCGACTAGCCGATTGGCTTCGTGAGCAGGATGCTATCCGATCGGTGAGTTATGCCTCTGGTTTACCCGGTGGGTTTTCTGATGCGACTACGCTGGATATAGAAGGGATGGATCGGAACGTGCGTATGCGTACCCTCCTCACCACGGGCGAGTACCTTTCGGCTTTGGATATTTCGTTCGTTGCTGGTCGTAATTTTGATCCACTACGGGCGAGTGATTCTACCGAAGCAGCAATCATCAATGAGCGTGGGGCACTGGAATTGGGCTTGGCACCAGAAGAAGCGCTTGGCCGCAGCCTCACTTTAACTATGTTTGATAGTATCCCGAAGCGCATTATCGGGGTAGTGAAGGATTACCACTTCACG
This sequence comes from Bacteroidota bacterium, assembly GCA_039816955.1. Taxonomy (GTDB): domain Bacteria; phylum Bacteroidota; class Bacteroidia; order Chitinophagales; family Saprospiraceae; genus Lewinella. The sequence continues at coordinate 30,778 of JBCBWU010000016.1, read as the reverse complement.
AGCCTGCACGCTACCATTGAACCACTAATAATTACCCAGGACGATTGGCCTGCAATGTTAACCATCGAAGCGGAGGCAGGACGTGGAGAAGATGCGCTATTGGCACTCCGGCAAGCCTGGGACCGCTTTTCACCTAATTACCCGCTGATCTACTCCTTTTTGGATGATGAGTTGCAAGCCTTGTACAGCGAGGACCAACGCACTGGACGCTTACTCAGCTTCTTCGCCTACGTAGCCGTTTTTGTCTCTTGCTTGGGCATTTTCGGTTTGTCGGCCTTTGCCGCAGCTCGACGGATGCGCGAAATCAGTATCCGCAAAATACTGGGGGCTTCTGGTCGACAATTACTAGGGCTGCTACTGAAGGATTTTACACTACCATTGACTTTTGCCTTTATTATTGCCATTCCGTTGGCGTGGCTATTTATGAGTCGCTGGCTAGACACTTTTGCTTATCACACAAATATTAGTTGGACGGTCTTCGCCTTAGCGGGGGGAGCAGCCATTCTGTTGGCTATCCTTACGGTGAGTTATCAGAGTTTACGGGCTATTCTCCTAAATCCAGCAGACCATCTACGCAAAGAATAATTCTGTTCTGTCCGTTTGGCATAAGCCGCAGGAACTGACAGAGAATTAGAATGATGGACTAGGTTATGAGTGGACGAAAAGAAATTTCTACTTGATATTTTGACAAGCGAATATTTCATAAGTATCTGAATACTTGGAAAGTACGTTGAAGTACTTCGCTTGTCATCAAAAAATGAGAAGTCGAAATTTTAGTCCAAATACTTGTTGCAATAATCACTCGACTAAATACTAACAGCATGTTTTTTACAAATCTCAGAATTGCATTTCGACATCTTCGCAACAACAAGTTTTTTACCGCGCTTAATATTGCCGGTTTAGGCTTGGGAATGGCCGTGGCTATCAGTATTGGTCTTTGGTTATGGGATGAAATGAGTTATAACCAATACCACGACAATTACGAACGAATTTGCAACGTCATGCAGAACAATACCTTCGATGGCGTGGTCGAAACCTGGTGGAGCCAACCCAAACAAACTGCTCCGGCGCTGCGTGATAACTACGGTAGCCACTTTGAACATGTGGTACGAAGCTCCTGGTCGGGTACCAACACCCTACGTACGGGTGATGACATCTTGAATTTTACCGGTGTATTTGCCGAGCCAGGACTCCCGCACATGCTCAGTTTACGAATGCTGGACGGTACCCGAGCCGGATTAGAGGATCCCTATTCCATTTTGGTTTCTGAGCAAACGGCGGTTGCCATATTTGGAACAACCGATGTGGTGGATGAAGTGGTGAATTTGAATGAGGAATACGAGGTTAAGATAGCGGGTGTATTCGAAAAACCACCGGCGAATTCCTCCTTCTCGGGACTAGAATTACTAGGGACCTGGGAGCTATACGAAAAGGGCTTACCAGAATGGGTCGGCTGGGGCAATAGCTGGTTTCGGACGCTGGCCCAAGTAAAGGAGGGCGCAGATTTGGCGGAGGTTTCTAACCTTATCAAAGATTTGAAAATGGACAATGCAGCAGAAGATGAAGGACTGCGGTTCGATCCACAATTATTCCTCCACCCTATGTCGGATTGGCGATTTTACTCCGAATTCGAGAACGGAATAAGTGTGGGCGGCCGAATCACCTACTTTCGGGCGTTTGCCATTATTGGCTTGATCGTGCTTTTATTGGCCTGTATCAACTTCATGAACCTCAGTACTGCTCGCTCCGAAAAGCGTGCGCGTGAGGTAGGTATCCGTAAAACTATGGGCTCCCGCCGGGGGCAGTTGGTCAGTCAGTTTTACAGCGAGTCTTTATTGTTGTCGTTTGCGGGTGCGGCCATTGCTCTACTGTTGGTAGTGGCTTTGCTTCCATTTTTTAATGAGGTGGCCGATAAAGAACTGGCCTTACCGTGGAGTGCTCCGCAGTTTTGGCTAGCCCTTGGTGGTTTTTGCCTGCTAACTGGCGGCCTGGCGGGAAGTTATCCTGCGCTTTACCTTTCATCCTTTGCACCAGTCAATGCTCTAAAGGGAGTCCTGAGTAAAAATATGTTCAATAACCGCCCCCGCGAAGTGTTGGTGGTGTTGCAGTTTACCATTTCTCTGATCTTGATTATCGGTACCATTGTCGTATTTCAACAGACGGAATTCGCTAAAGATAGGCCCATTGGTTACACTACTGATGGGGTAATTGGTTTGCCCTTACGGGGACCACAAATTGATGAGAAGTTTTCCAGTTTCCGAGAAGAGCTCTTGGCAACAGGAATGGTTCAGGAGGCCAGTAAGTCTGAAACATCAATTGCTGCGACTTACGTTACCAATAGTGGTTTTAACTGGGAAGGAAAGCCTGATGATTTCCAGGATGAATTTGTCACCATGCGGGTGGGACACGAATTTGGTAATGTTATCGGCTGGAACATTAAGGAAGGTCGAGACTTTTCGCGCGAATTTGCTCAGGATACGCTGGCCTTCGTGATCAACGAAGCTGCAGTAGCATACCTGGGATTTGATGATCCTATCGGGCAACAAATCGATTGGGGCGATGGCGAAATCTACACCATTATCGGGGTAGTAGAAGATTTGGTTACCCAGTCTCCGTATACACCGGTTAAGCAGATGATGTTCTTTATTGATGAGTCGCGCGCTCAGTATTCACTGATCAAGCTTAAACCAGGTGTAAGTACCAATGAGGCCTTGGCTGCCGTAGAGGGCGTTTACACGAAGTTTGATCCTGTCAATACCTTCGATTATTCCTTCATCGATCAGCAGCACTTCGATAAGTTTGAGGATGAAAACCGCCTGGGCAAGCTAGCCGGTTTCTTTACACTTTTGGCCATTTTTATTAGCTGTCTGGGACTTTTTGGTATGGCCGCTTACGTATCCGAACGGCGTTCGCGGGAAATTGGTATCCGCAAAGTACTGGGTGCTACGATCTACAGTATTGTCAATTTAATTTCTACCGACTTTCTGAAACTAGTGGCTATTGCTCTGGTATTTGCCACGCCGGTCGCTTACTGGGTCATGCAGGGCTGGCTACAGGACTATGCCTACCGTATTGAAATCCGTTGGTGGGTCTTTGCGCTAGCCGGTGGCCTGGCTTTAGGTATTGCCTTGTTTACGGTAGGCCTGCAAAGCCTTAAAGCTGCACTTAGGAATCCAGTTGAGGCTATTCGGAACGATTGATATTGATACGATAATGGTTAGAGCCGCATTGCCATTGCTGTAAGGACGCATTGCTTTTTGTCGTAAAGACGCATTGCTTTTTGTCGTAAAGACGCATTGCAATGCGTCTCTAGCCTACCATAGAAATACGCTTACTAACTCATAAAACTTCACTCTCATGTCTCACATTGCTATACCAATACCAAAAGGCCGCGGCCGTCAGGAAATTGAAGTTGAAATCACGATTAATGGTGAAAAGCAGCAGGTACATTACAAGGTGGAGCTTTTCTACTGGGAAGACTGTGAAATTCCTACGGTCAACCGAGTGGAATGTATCCGTAATCTGCTCAACGATTATGACCACGAATGGGCGCTGTACTACATCGGCGAGCCCAATGAAGACTTTATTCCAATCACCTTTATTCGTAAAGAAGATTGGGAGCGGAAGCGGCGGCTCAAGCTGGCTGATTTGTAGAACCTCAATACTAAACCACCTAATAAACTTTAGCGCATGCAAAATCTAAAATTGGCCTGGCGGCACCTGCGCCAGAATAGACTCTTTACCCTGATCAATACCACAGGCTTAGTCATTGGACTAGCGGGTGTGCTGGTCATTATGCTTTTCCTGCAGCAGGAGCTCACCTACGACCAGCTCCACGGTAAACTGGATCGCATTTTTGTGCTCCGGGAGAGCCAGGAGTATACCCAATCAGTTACCCCTGCGCTACCCAAACTGTTGGAAGATTATCCAGAGGTGGTTGCTGGTACGCGCTTGGTAAGTTGGTACGATGCCTGGCTAGAATACGAAGGAAAATCGGCCTACAGCGTACTGTCACATGTTGATAAGTCATTTTTTGAGGTTTTTGATTTTCCACTGCGCTACGGAGATCCAGCAAAAGTACTGAGTGAGCCACACCAAATTGTCCTGGGGGCAGAGGAGGCGGAAAGTCTTTTTGGCGCGCGCAACCCAGTAGGGGAGTCTGTGTTGATTGATACCACAGTTTATCAGGTTACCGGCGTATTGGAGCCGCTACCCGTGCAATCTTCACTGCAATTCAATTCGCTAGTTTCCCTACAAACCATCCTTGCTGATGATGAATTTAGTCAGGTAGCCAACTGGTACAATAGTTTTCAGGAAACATTTGTGGTACTGGAGGACGTCGCGCAAAAAAAGCCACTTGAGGCAAAGCTGCCCTACTTTGTTGACCGTTATTTCGATGAAGCTTCCAAGGACCGCGAGCTGTTTTTATCGCCCTTTGCGGAATACCACAGTGAATTGAGCGGTAATTCTCCGCTATTGGTAGGAGTAGGAATCGTTGCCTTATTCCTGTTGTTAGTAGTGGCACTTAACTTCATCAACCTCACCCTGGCTAAGGCTATGGGAAGGGTCTCAGAAGTTTCCATTCGCAAGGTGCTGGGAGCAGCCCGCTTGAGCATTTTGCGGCAATTCCAATTGGAGGCCTTGTTGCTGATCATCATTTCGCTGGCCCTTGGTTTATTTCTCATTCACTTTAGCTTGCCGTTTATCAACCAAAGCCTCGGTAGCCAGCTATCCCTTGATGGAGCTAGCAGCGCAACTTTCCTATTGATCGGTGTGGGCATGGTTTTGGCGCTTACCCTTTCTGCTGGCTTATATCCCGCTTGGCAGCTTTTCAAAAAAGCTGACCTCAGTGGATTAAAAGGAAAAACGACTACCGCGAAAGGGAATGGTTTTCGTTCTAGTCTGGTGGTAGCCCAATTTGCTATTACGTTAGTCTTATTGGTGAGTAGTATTGCGGTAGCCCGGCAAATTCATTTTATGAAAGCAGCCGATCTGGGACTGGCTAGCAGTAATGTCCTGGTCGGCGATTTGGAGCTTGATTTCAAAGATCCCGAGCAATCCTGGAAGCGAGTGGTCCCCATTTTGGATCAGTTAGAGCAGAATAGCGCAGTAGAGTCCTATACCTTGAGCTATGACTATCCGGGTGAATACGCAGAAAACTACAACTACTTCCTTCTAGATGGAGCGACAGATGGAGCCCGCCTGCGGCAAACCAATATTGGCTCCGATTACTTCCAGACTTTTGATATACCCTTGCTGGAAGGCCGTGACTTTAGTGCTGATCGGCAAACGGATACGGACGGTAAAGTCATACTCAACGAGTCTGCAAGGAAGGCGCTAGGTATTCCTGCTGGAAGTGTGGACGGAACGCTTGTTCAAAGCAAGAATGAAAGTCGTTTTGAAGTGGTCGGCGTGGTAGAGGATTATCACTATCAATCGCTGGAGGCACCAGTAGAGCCGGTGATTCACTTCTATGTTGGACCCAAAAAAGAATTAGAAGATGGCTACTTAAGTGTTCGCGTTCAGAGTGGGCAGGAGGCGGAAGTCTTAGCCTTTTTGAGTGATGCGGTAGGGCAAGTACCCGCTCGCCGTCAGTTATCGATGCAATACCTGGATGAGCATTTTGCTGGTTTGTATGGCACCGCTGAGAGTACGCTGCTGCTATTGCGCTTTTTTACGATAGTGGTCATCATTCTGGCTTGTGCTGGGCTCTTTGCCCTTTCTGCCATGCATATCCAAGCACGCACTAAGGAGATTGGTATCCGCAAAGTGCTTGGTGCAAACCTGACGCAATTACTTGGTCTTTTAAGCCGCCGCTACTTTTGGATGATTGGTATTGGTTGCCTTTTAGCAGTACCGATCGCTTGGTGGCTCGTCAATACCTGGCTCAGCAATTTTGCCTACCGGATTGATCTTGATATGGTGCTGTTCTTGCAGGGCGGAGGCCTGTTGCTATTGATTGCCCTGACCACGATAAGCTGGCACCTGTTGAAGGCCGCCTTCACCAATCCCGTTGATAGTCTTCGTGATGAATAAACTCCAAAAAACAACAAACAATGCATAAGTTAAAAATAGCCCTACGTTATCTCCGCAAAAACCGCCTGACGACCAGCTTGAACGTGCTAGGGCTGGCTGTCGGTATGGCTACTTTCTTGCTCATCCAAGAGTACGTGAACTTCGAGCGGAGTTATGATCAATTCTATCAGGATTCTGAGCAAGTCTTTCGCCTGAATACCCTCTGGGGTTTTGAGGGGGAAGAAGAACGCTACGCCACCACACCACCACCATTAGCCGAGGTGGTACGGCAACAGATTCCGGAAGTAGAGGCTATAGTAAGGGTCTTCTACTGGTCTGACTTTACCCTGCGACCAGATAATAACCACGATCTGGTTTTTCGTGAAACGAAGGCTTATGCAGCGGATGAAGACTTCTTTAAGGTGCTTGATTATGGCCTGATTGATGGTGACCCAGCAACCGCACTAAAAGAACCTGCTTCGGTGGTGTTGCCAAAATCTGCCGCCATCCGCTATTTCGGTGAGGAGGCTTTTAAGAAGGGTGATATTGTCGGTCGACAACTCCTTGGGGGTAAAGATGCAAGTACACCTTGGAATGTTACCGGTGTGATGGAGGATCAACCTGAGAATTCGCACTTGCAATTCGAGATGGTGGTGAGTGCCAGTAGCTATCCTGAAGACCTATACCGCAATCAGGTTTGGACTTGGAATGTCATGCAAACCTATCTGCGGACCAGTGCTAATGAAGGCGCTGAGCGCGAGCAACTACAGGCAAAACTCAAAAATATCGCGGAAGAATACACGCTGAGCAAAATGTCCTTTGCCGAAGCTAATCCGGAACAGCTGGCTACGGTAGATTTTGATTATCCGCTGCAGCCGATAACGGATATTCATCTCACCTCCAACTATCTGCGAGAGATGCGCCCTAATGGCAATGCCACTTACGTGAAGTTATTTATGTGGGCGGCCTACCTGGTGTTGTTTATGGCTATTATCAATTTCATCAACTTGGCTACCGCTCAGGCTACTCGTCGTGCTGCTGAAACTGGTGTGCGAAAAATACTGGGTGCCACTTACGGCAGCTTGATTCGTCAGCACTTGGCAGAGTCAGTTGTCACGGGTTTGTTAGCTGGTGGCGTTGCTCTGGGTTTCGTGCTCGCCTGGAACGGTATAGCGGCAGAATGGCTGGGCCGGAATGCAGACTTAAGTGTCTACTGGCAGCCCCTCTTTTTGCTACAGTTAGTCGCTTTGAGTTTGTTTACTGGCTTATTAGCTGGTGCCTATCCAGCCTTTTATCTGAGCCGCTTTGCCTCCACGGATGTTCTGCGGGGCCGACAACTAAAACTCATATCTGATCGGACTTTACGTAATGGTTTGGTCGTGTTTCAGTTGGGACTTTCGATGGTCCTCATTGCAGGTAGTTGGACCATCTATCAACAGGTTAACTACTTCCAAAGTAAAGAACTGGGCTTTGGTAAGAGCAATCTTTTGGTCATCGAAAATGATCGCGAGATTGACGAGCGCAAGGATGCCTTCAAAGCAGAACTGGAAAGCCATCCGGGTATTTCCGCAGCCGGCTTCTCAAATGGCCTTCCTGGGCAGGCATCTTACCAAATGCGCGATTTTCGCGCCGAAGGTTTAGATGACGGGACTGGAATCAACTGGATCTTAGCGGATGATTCCTTCTTGCCTACGCTTGACGTCGAGATGGTAGATGGCCGCAACTTTCAGGCGCGTAGCAGCAGAGATAGTATGGGGATTATTCTCAATGAGTCAGCCGTGAGGCTACTTGAGTTAGAAAACCCCGTGGGACACATGATTGTGAAAAACGAAGGGTGGGATGATGAGGAACGTCTACAGGTAATTGGTGTAGTGCAGGATTTTCACTTGCAATCGCTACACCAAGAAATTCAGCCACTGGCATTTTGCTTCTTCCAGGGCTTTGTCTTCAAAGACTATATCAGTGTACGTCTCACCGGCGAGGATGTGAATAGTGCCATTGCGCACGTAGAGCAGCGCTGGGAACAGTTTGAACCAGGAGTGCCGTTGCGTTACAGCTTCTTGGATGAGAGCTATAATCAGTTATTTGCCTCCGAAGTGCAACTGGGGCGTCTATTTCAGGTCTTCACTGGTCTGGCCATGTTGATAGCTGGTCTGGGCTTGTTTGGCTTGGTGAGTTTGCTCCTAGCGGAACGCGTTCGCGAAATTGGTATTCGCAAGGTACTGGGTGCTTCGCTTACCCAAATAGTCCTGTTGCTGAGCAGGCAATTCATCTGGCTCATTCTTATCGCCTTTGTAATCGCTGTACCATTGGTTTGGTACAGTAGTACACAATGGCTACAGAATTTTGCGTACCCCATTGATTTTGGCCCTGGTCCGCTGCTGATTGCTATTCTTGGGATACTTGCCCTAGGATTATTCACCGTTGGCTTAAGAGCATTACGGGCGGCTACGGCGAACCCTGTTGAGTCTTTGCGGAACGAGTAGCGACGCATTGCATATTGTTATAAAGACGCATTACCTTTTGGTTGTAAAGACGCATTGCAATGCGTCTCCACCCTACGACAGAAATATCTAAAAAAACCACCTGACTATGCTACACTTAAAACTAGCTTGGCGCCAATTGCGCAAACATCGCTTCTTTACCCTGCTCAATGTATTGGGCCTCACGGTTGGTATGGCGGCTGCCATTGCCTTATTCCTATACGTGCAGAAGGAGTTTTCCTTCGACCGCTACCATGCTAACGCAGATCGTATTTGTCGGGTGAATTTAGCCGTTGATTACGATGATACAGTAGAAAAGTGGGCTTCAGCTCCTAATATCACGGGGCCAGCCTTGGTGGAGGCTATCCCGGAAGTGCAAGAGTACGTGCGCCTCTTTCACCATAATTTCGGCCGAACCGCCTCAGTGGCCTACGAGGAGAAACGCTTGAAAGAAGAAATGCTCTTCTGGGCAGATTCTACGCTGACGTCTGTTTTTGATGTGCCTATTCTACGTGGAAACGAAAAACAACCACTCGACCGTCCAGGTACTGCTATGATCAATGAGCGGACCGCAAAACGGATTTTTGGTGAAGCGGACCCTATCGGAAAACAACTGCTGGTTGATAACGAATCGAGCCTTGAAGTCACGGCCGTCTTTGCGGACATGCCGGATAACTCTTCCTGGCAACCGAATATCATTGGTTCTTTCAGCTCGGTTGGCTGGGCCTCCCGTCGACTGTATTGGAGCAATGCCAGCTTTGAAACTTTTTTGCTCATGCAACCAGGTTATGACCTAGCCGTGCTTGATCAAAAAATGCAAACAGTACTAGATGATGCCATTGAAAAGGAGGAGCAATGGTTTACCCTATTTGCCCAGCCATTAACTGATATACACCTTCATTCACAGGGGATTTTAGAAGGGTATTCCAGCGAACTTGGTGATGCCAAACAGGTACGACTTATTGCAGTCTTGGCCTTTGTGGTATTGCTACTGGCATGTTTCAATTATATCAACTTGACTACTGCCCGCGCTCAGCAGCGTCTGCGGGAGGTGGGGATTAGCAAGGCGGTTGGTGCCAGTTCAGGTCATATGATGGTTCGTTTCCTAACGGAAACTGCTTTACTAAGTGGCAGCGCTATTGTCTTTGCCCTGGCCCTGATTAGTTGGTTGTCGCCGCAGTTATCCACTGTCACAAATCGAGATCTGGATTGGTGGCAATTATCGGATGGTTACTGGTGGATCAGTATTCCTTGCACCTGGTTAATTGTCACACTCGTGGCGGGTATTTATCCGGCTATTACGATGGGGAGTACAAGTGCGAAGCAATTGCTGCAACCAGAATACAAGCGTGGTGGTGGTCAAAGCATACTACGACGCAGCCTGGTGGTAGGTCAGTTTGTGGTGTGCATCGCACTGATTGCGGGCGCTCTGATTTGCCAACAGCAGATTGCCTTTCTCGGGCAGAAAAAGCTGGGCTACGGAGCAGATGCCGTTATTGCCCTTAACCTTGCTGGCTCCTCCAACGAATCAGCCAAGAATGCTTTAGTACAGCGGATAGCTGCACATCCTGATGTGACCAATGTTTCGCGAGCTCAGTCCTTTCCAGGAATCGGCACTAGTGGTTACTCATTAATCAATCCAACGGAGCCTGATGTGCCGCATCCAGTGTCAGCAAACCGGACAGAGCCCGGGGCAGAAGAACTGCTAGGCATAGAATTACTAGCGGGGCACTTTCTAAAACCAAGGGCAGAAGATGATACCGTAGCTCACTTAGTAGTAAATGAGCATTTCATTAGTATTCTAGGGTGGTCTCCAGAAGAAGCAATTGGACGAAGCCCCGACCAACTATTTGGTACAGCTACCAAAATTGATGGGGTCGTCAAAGACTTTCATTTCGAATCATTACATCATCCTATCACGGCTTACGTCATGCATAACGGGCAGGGTAGGGCGAATCCCAACTTCCTGCTAGCGCGGGTGCGGCCGGAGGCTTTGGATCACATTTTGACGGATTTAAAGGACCTTTCCAGTGAATACCTGCCAGAAGCGGCCTTTGATTATACCTTTTTGGATCAGACAGTAGCTGGTTTTTACGAAGGTGAATCGCGACTTTCCCGCGTAGTTTGGATTTTCACTGCCTTAACCATCTTTATTTCTGCTTTAGGGTTGTTAGGTTTAGCCACCTTCGCAGCGGCCCAACGCACTAAAGAAATTAGTATCCGCAAAGTATTAGGTGCTAGTGTGCACGGCATTGTTTTGCTGCTGTCGCGTGAATTCTTAGTGATGGTCCTGCTATCCACCATTTTAGCGGTACCACTGGGCTGGTGGGCGATGCAAAAGTGGCTCAGCAACTTCGCCTACAGTGTTGAAGTCGACTGGAAAGTGTTTGCCTTTGCGGGAGTTTTAGCAATCATGGTGGCTTTACTCACAATTGCCGGGCAGAGCTGGAGGGCAGCCACTCGAAATCCCGTCGATGCTTTGCGAAACGAGTAGGCGTAATAAGTATTCGGACTAAAATTTCTACTTCCTATTTTCTAAATGATAAGCGAAGCCTTTCAACGTGCTTTGCAGGTATTTAATTACTTGTGAAATTTTCGCTTATCAAAATAGGAAGTAGAGAGTTCTTTACGTCCACTTACAAATACTTAAGGAGGGGCAACGCTTACGCAGGTAGGTACTCCGGTCACAAATATGGCACTATAACTAGGGTTTAGAGGAAGTAGTTTTGAAGTATTCCTTCACACACTAAACCTTTTGTTATGCGCCGGTTCATCATGTTTGTATTGTCTGCCATTTTGATCACCTGCTGCTTTTGTAGTTGCCAAAAGAAATCCCCTGTTACCCATGAAGAACAAGTTATATGGGTAAACTATACGGATGTTCGCCTGGGAGATGGCGTACCGCTGGCTTTACAATTAGCGGTTTATTGGCAACCAGAGGATACGGATGCTGGCCCTGCTCGTCCTAACACCGTGCTAGGTCCCTTACTCCAAGCTCGTGGTGTGGAAGTAGCCCGCCGGATATCCAATACCTTCCCCCAGGTGGATTCTGTTTTTAGCTCTCAGCGCGAAGCCTACGTTGATGCAATTAAGGAAAGCCTGTTACTTGAACTCCCTGAGCCTGATTTAACAGTCCGTGATGTGATCGTCCAAAACGTAGAATTTCCGGTAGCCTTCACTACTGCGCTAGAGGAGATCGGTTTACAGAAGCTGAAGCAGGAACAAATCAGCAAGCAGAATCAATTAGACATTGCCCGAGCCGCCGCCCAGGAGAAGAAAGCGGAAGCGGATGGTCAGGTAGCTATTGCCCAGGCCGAAGCAGAAGGGCGCCTCCAGGCGATTCAGGCTCGTACCGAAGCTAGCCGCCGCAAAAGCGAAATGGCTCGCGCCGAGACCGCTGCTGCCGTAGCTCGTACGCAGGCTTCCGCAGAAGCTAACCGTCTTCGTCAACTGAAGAATGTAGAAGTAGAAAAGCAACGCGAATTAGAAATGATTGCGGTAGACAAGCAGCGCGAGCTTGATAAAGTGGCGCTGGAACAGCAGTTGGAACTGGCTCGCTTGTGCCAAGAAAATCCAACCTACGCCTCATTCCTGGTTAACCGCGAACTCGCCGGCAATGTAGAGATTGCTGTACTACCTACCGGTACCGATACCAATGTGTTCGGAGGCTTGCTCCAATCTCGCCTTCCTGGCAAGACTAATAACTAAGCATTCCGTCAAACAAGTTTATCGTCACATGTGGTAGTAACCTGCTGCCCTTGTGGCGATTTTTGTTTTTCGTCAAACTGAAGCACAGGGGATTAGTGTAGGTATGGAAAGAGTTTCTAAGGTCGACTATATTTCGACGCGATGAATCGTGTCGCTACATCCATTAATTCAACTAACCCAACCAAATTCACCAATTTACCTTGTCACACTTTTGCCTACCTCGCTTTGGAGTGGCAACAAATTTATTTTATCTTACATCTCTTCAATTTTGTTGTCTCTACAAGTGGTTCAATAGCCAAGTACATACTCCGTTTATTGTATTGAGTTTGATATCCTGTTATGAACATGTTGATCAGGTACAAATTTTGGCCTTCTCTCTTCTGTCTTGCCCTGGCATTTAGTGCTTCGGTGGCAGTGTCTTCCCTTTGGGCACAGGATAGCTGGTACAAAGATTCACTGACCATTGAACGACTCAGTTATCAAGCCTGGAAACTTAAGAATCTACAGCCGGATAGTGCTCGTCTGGTAGCGGAAGACGTGATCAGTAGAGCCGATCAGAACGATTTTCAAAAGGTCGTGCGGATGGTTTGCATATCCTGGGGCTTTTGGAATGGTCAGAAGGGGATATGACCCGGGCGTTGGATTACTACCTTGATGCGCTTAGTATTAGAAAAAGTATCAATGACTCTCTGGGTTTAGGGCGTTCGCACAACAACATTGGTAATGTCTACTTCCAGTTGCAGCAGATCGATTCTGCTCAGGTGCATTATCATCGGGGCATGCTCATACGGGAGCAACTGGAGGATATCGCGGGTTTGATCTATTCCTACAGTAACCTGGGGGATATTGCCTTGGCCACCAAAGATATTTCTCAGGCGGAATCCTACTACATGATGGCCTATGAGTTGGCAGAAAAGGACTCCATTTTCAGTGGCTTAGCGCATGTGAGTGGGCGTCAGGGCCGATTAGCTGTTGAGTGCGATGATCTAACTAAAGCCCAAGCCACCTGGGAGCAGGCAGTACGCTATGCCGAACAGGCTAACAATCGCAGACTATTAGCGGGAGCAATGCAAGAAGCGATCCGTTTGGCCATGATCAATGATCAGATTGAAATTCCGCAGCATATTGAGTCGGCTAAACGGAGTATGGCACTAGCTGCCGAAGTAAGTGCGGTAGATTTACAGGCGGAAGCTGCAATCTTAGTAGCCCAACTGGCGGCAGCAGATCGAAACCTTAGTGAGGCCTACGATTATCAAATCCAATACCAGGAACTTACGGAGGCGCTTATACAAGAGCAGAAAAATGATGCGGTAAAGACTATTCTGGAGCGGAAGGATGCCGAACTGAAAGCAGAACAAGATCGCCGAACTGCCGAAGAAAAGAGTGACGAACTCAGCCGGCAGAACATTCAGCTAGGATTTTGGGCGCTGGTGATCTTATTACTGGTTATCGCCGGGAGTTTTGCTATCAATTATCGGGCTTTCCGCAGGCAGTCTGAACTGGTAGAGCGGCTCGAGGCCAACAATAAGGAGTTGGATGCTCGCTATGATGATCTACAAGAATTTGCCAAGATTGCTTCACACGATTTGAAAGAACCGGTCAGAAACATCGGTGCGTTTGCCAATTTAATTGAGCGGAGATACGCCGTTAAACTTGATGACAAAGGAATAGAGTACCTGGAGTTCATTATCAAGAGTGCACACCAGATGAATGCCTTGCTGAATGACCTGCTTACCTTTAGTAACATTCCACGTTATGAACAAGAGGCGCTCCAACCCACCTTCCTGCACCAATTAGTAGGAGAAGTTGTAGCCCAGAAGAAAAAAGAACACGGTGCGTTCCAATTTGTGGGTACTACTTTGCCAACTATCCATGCCTATCCGAATCTCATTGAGATTTTGCTGGTGCAACTCATCGACAACGCTTTAAAGTTCAATAATGCGGAGTTAAAGCAGGTGGAAATTGGCTATGATACAACGGAAGTAGATCACGTACTTTGGATAGCTGATAACGGACTTGGTATTGACCCCAACTATCACGAACAAATCTTCGATATCTTCAGCCGTCTGGGTAAACGAGATCAGGCGGGTACCGGGATGGGACTGGCCATCAGCAAGCGGATTATTGAAACGCATCGTGGCCGAATTTGGGTAGAAAGCAAGCCGAAAGAAGGTACTCGTTTCTATTTCACCATTCCACGCCATCCGATGGATGATCTGGCAGACCAGGATTATCTGAGCGCTCGTTCCGTAACTACTCCTGTGGCACATTAGGAAGAGCTTTAACGGGAGATTCTCAAAATCTCCTGAGACTCTCTCTACGGCCAATTGTGATAATACATTTACTATACCGCTTACGAAGTGGTTTGGGCTTCGCCAAACGACTTCACGCGAGTATATACTCGTAGCGAAGATGGTTTGGATTCCCAAACCACTTCGGCTTCGGTATATTTCAGGAAACGGTACGTTTTAGCGTACTCTAGCATTCGCACTTGTTGGATATTTCCCCGTGCTTAATCCAGCGTAACGGTAGCCTAATGCTATTGCGGGGGCGTTTGATGCTTCAGTTACCTCTGCCCATGGAGCTAGGTCAGCTTACAAGCACCTGAAGTGTAGGAGCAAAAAACACCTTTTTCTGTTGCCTTGATTTACAATAATAACACTTCTAAAAGTACGCAAATAGAAAGTACTGGACGGTGCTACGCTTAGCCTACCAAAATGGAATAGCTCTGGGCTAATACCCACCAAACTGCGTAGGTAGCCGCAAAAATTACCATTAGGATAAGAACGAGGATAATGATAACCACGGGCCAGGCACTGCCTTCGTGTTCTCCTTCTACATAGTGCTCTTGCAGGAGGGCAAGGTTACGCCGGTTGGCGCGATAGGCCAAATCGAAAATGTCACCTAAGATGGGAACCGTACCCACAATAGCATCCAGTAGAATATTCCAAAGCATTTTTAAGATTACCATCCCGCTGGCGCCCTTGCGGGCCATTACCGTTACCAGCAAACCGCTAATGCTAAGAGAGATGATATCGCCAATACCTGGCATGAGGCCAATGAGAAAGTCGAAGCCAAAGCGAATATCAGTACCGGGAATACGGAAGCGATTATCGAGAAGTTGGGTGGCGCCGTCGAGCCACTTCAGTTCAGTAGGGGTAGTCGATTGTTCTTCAGTTGTCATTGGCGGAGATAGATTAGCTGATCCGCCAAATTACAAGGAAATTGCTAAAAAGGTAGTTCTCGGGGATTTTCAAAATCTCCGAGAACTTTCAAGACGTGGACTAGTTGTCGATTTGCTCTAATAGCGTATCCACTGCTTTTTGCAGTTGCTCGTCGCGTCCTTCTGCTTTACTGTTCGGACTGTTCTCCAGTTCGATATCAGGTACCGCCGGAGTGGTTTCCATATTGTCACCAGTAGCTTTTACGTACCAGGCGCGGTAAGGCATCCGGACAAAGTTACCATTGATCAAGCCCATGCCACCAGTAGAGATTACCGCTCCAAAGGTAGGCATACCCACCAGTGTTCCGTGCCCTAAGGTTTTGTAGGCGTGGGAGAAAATCTCCGCGTTGGAATAGCTGGTTTGATTACACAGGGCGATACTCGGCTTGGTTAGGGCTGCTTGAGGTAAACGTTCCCCGTAAGGGTAATTGTTGGCGTATTTCGGGTGGTTACCCTCCAGCTTGCTCTCCGCACCCCGTGGCACCGTATACGCGTGTTGACGTACGTTGAGGACGGTCATGAGCATGTCCGTGGTCCAACCACCGCCGTTATAGCGAACATCAATAACGATACCATCCTTGCCCAAACCACTAGCGGTGAGCTCGCGCTCAAAACGCTCGAAGCTAGGCCAGTTCATGCCTTGGATGTGGATATAGCCCAAGCGGCCACCAGAGTACTCATCGGTTAGGCGCTTGCGTTCTGCTACCCATGCCTCATAGAGTTCGGAACGAAGACTGCCGGTAGGACGGATCACTACTTCGCGGCTAGCTCCATCTGTTCCTCTCACGGTGAGTAGGGTGCGCTGGTCTACCGTACCATTAAGTAGGCCATAGTAGCTGGAATTGCTTTGGATAGCACTGCCGTTCACCGCGGTGATTACCTCACCGACTGCCAACTGACTGCGTTCACGATCAGCAGGGGAGTTGGGGATAATACGCTCAATACG
Organism: Bacteroidota bacterium; assembly: GCA_039816955.1. Classification (GTDB taxonomy): domain Bacteria; phylum Bacteroidota; class Bacteroidia; order Chitinophagales; family Saprospiraceae; genus Lewinella. Next base: position 14,403 of record JBCBWU010000016.1, on the reverse strand, counting down.
AACGCCATCAGCTACTGCACTTACTTCTGCACCCAATTGGCCGGTACGGTCACTTTGGGTCTCTTCTGGGTTAGAGCCGTACAAGCCCATGTGACTTGCGTTGAGCTGTCCGAGCATAGTGTTAAACATGTCGCGGAAGTCCTGCTCCGTTGATGCTGCCATACAAAGTGGCTCGTAATAGGCCCGGAGATCATCCCAGTCTTGTCCGTGAAACTGTGGATCGTAGAAGCCATCACGTAGGGTACGCCAAGCTTCGTCAAAGACCTGCTTGCGCTCCTCGTAGTGGTTGACATTCATGCGAGCAGAGAAACTCTGGCCTTCTAGTTTTTTGCCATCTGTCTTGATACTCGCAATTGTACCACCGGATTTCAATACGTAAATCTGCTTGCCTTTTGGACCAAGCGCCATGCGCGAGATACGCACCTTAGCAGCCATCGTTTTAGACTCAGAGCCATCCCATTTGATGCTCATCAAAGCAGAACCACCGGGGGAACCGTTGCGTCCGCCATTGTTGGTGGTAAAGAAGAAGGTCTCGCCATCGTCACTGATCACTAAGTCATCCTCATTGCCAGGCATGCGAGTCACTTGCTCCAGGCGTTGGTGAATGTTGACAAAGTCGATCTGGGTGAGGGAGTCAGTCTCCTCTTCCGTATCCTCGCCTTCGTCCCATTCCCAATCTTGCTTGGTGTTCTGCCAATCGGATTCTTTGAGCCAGGCAAACCAAATATCAGAGTCGCCATTGTTGCGGATAGACATGAAGCCAAGCTTGCTGCCATCGGCGCTCCAGAAAGGACCGTAATCACCGCGTGGGTGCATGCTCACGTTCACAGGCTCGCGGCTTTGGTCTACAGGATGAATGTAGATTTCGGAATTGAAATCCAAATCAGAAAGGGAATACGCCAGGTAGCGTCCGTCCGGACTCCAGCGAACACCACGGGCGGTAGCCCAACCATCGAGCATGACTTTTTCGTTGCTTAAGCCACTTTCAGAAATATCGGCTATAATCAGCTGTCCACGGCCACGCAGCATGGCTACTTGGGAGCGGTCAGGAGAAAGGACAAAAGAACCCTCTTCGGCTTCTGTTTGCGTTAAGCGACGCGTTTGGTGCTTCAAGCTTCGGTAGAGATCTGATTGATCAGGATCAGAAGACTGCAACATGTACAGTTCACGATTACCGTCCCGATCCGAAAGGAATACGATTGTACTATCATTTAACCACCTACCATTTTGGTCGCGGTAGGGGTGATCGGTCAACTGAATGCTAGTACCTTTCTCTTTGTCATTGACTTTGAGGAAGAGTTCACCTCGTACACCGAATAGTAGGTGGTCGCCGTTAGGAGAAACGGCCATTTCGGTGGCACTTCTGCTCAATGTTTTTTGCTCGATTGGATCAAAGCGGTAATCGGCGGTGACCTCAATATCCAAGCGTTGTACCTTGCTCCGGCCATCGCTAGCCATAAGGAACAGGCCGTTAGCACGTTCGAAAACGATCCGGCTACCGTCAGCACTAACCGTGAATTCGCGAATGCCTTCGTCCTTAAATTTGGTAAGAGCCTCCGCGGTTCCACCTACCTTTTGACGGTAGATATTGTAGCGACCATTCGCCGCGCTCAAGTAGTACAGATTACCTTGGTTATCCCAAGCAGGATTGCTTTCCTGTGCATCGGTATCGGCAACGGCGGTGTAAGCGTTATTTTGCTTGTCATACACATAGATGCTACGGTTAGCAGGGCCCGTGTAGGCCTCGCGCGCAAAGCGGCAGTTACGCTCCACATAAGCTATGTAGCGGCCATCAGCGGAAGGTACTGGACGTACGCCAAAGGCATCCATTACGCGCTGGGGGGTGCCACCAGTTGCAGGCACGGTAAAGATTTCAGCACTGCGTTCCACCTCCCGAAACAGTCGACTAGAGGCAAACATCAGGTGTCCATCATTGGTCCACTGCGGGGTATTGTCACCGGAAGAGTGGTGGGTAATACGGAGCGGCATACCACCACTCGCATCAATCACAAATACATCGTCATTACCGTAACGGTTACCCTGAAAGGCAATTTTAGTTCCGTCTGGGCTCCACTGCGGGAAGCGTTCGTAGCTCTCATGAATTGTCAGGCGGCGCGCCACGCCGCCATCCGCCTCCACGGTCCAAATGTCGCCCTGGTAAGAAAAAGCCAATTGGCTACCATCCGGACTTAAAGCCGGAAAACGCAGCAGTGGCTCACTTTGAGCACTCAGCGCCACCGATAAAAACAGCGCAAGTATTGCAGAAATATTTCTCATCTATAAATCGAATTGTATTTAGCGTAGTATTTGATTAAGTCGGAAATAAGAAATTAGAAATAGGAGGTTGGGAAGAAGGTCGGAAGTGGGAGATCGGACGTGGGAGTTAGACATATGCTTTATTCATAATGTCCCACATCCCACATTCGCTAGTCACCGTAGCTTTAGCGAAGGAGACGTACATCCCACATCGTACACCGTACACCGTACATCAAATCACTCCTCCGTCCATTGCGGCCAACGCCCTGGTGTGTAAGGTGCATTGTTCAGCTCAAGCTGCTTCTCAAGTGCTTCCATCTCACCCGAAATTCGCTTGAGTTCACGGAGTACCGGACCAAACTCCTCGGCCGCAATACGGTAAGCATCGAGGTAGACTTGGGTTGGCGCTGAGGTCACATCCCACATGCCGTACTCACAGCGACCAATCCGAGAACCAATGGTAGGTGGCGTCTCAAATTGGTGGCGAGCCAAGGTGCGGTCACCGTTCATCGTGAGGTTAAGCCCCTGTAGCTGCGTGCGTAGCTGACTCGCTTGCTCTAGCAGGCCATCGGCTGCTGCCGGCATATCCTGAATAGCCGTTTGAATATGACGAAGATTGCGCGTCATCTCACCACGGATATTATTAGCAGCACTAAAGGCCTTGCGGATATCCGCTACTTTGCGTACAAAGTCATCATAGGCAGCCCAGTCAGTGGCGGGCATAGAGGATTGGTTGAGGTGTTTCAGCTCAAAGCTTACGGGCTCGGTGAGTCTAGTCAGTTCACCATCCACGTATTTGCTGAGAACGACACTATATTGCCCCGGACGTACCAGATGGCCTAGTTCAGCTGATCCAAATAGAACGTCAGCAGGTGGCGAATAGCGACCGACTACTGGTGCCGGCGTATCATGACGCATATCCCAGGTGATCCGCTTTAAGCCTTTTTTCGCGGAGGTCTTTATGTGTCGAACTACCTCACCTTCGCTGTTGCGAATGGTAAAGAGCAGGTAAGGCTTTTCTTGTTGAGCCTCGGCGCGAAGTTCCTCTTTCGATGGGTAGACATCATCCTCCGTGTCCTTTTCGCGCTTTTGGCGCTCTTCTTCCAAGGTCAGAATAGATTCCTTCAGGTAATAGGTGAAAACTGCTCCTGGTTTGGGGTTAGAAGCAGTGTAGTAGCTACTACCCAGATGGCCTTTAGAGCGAAGTCCGATATCGGTACGTTCGATGTACATCAAGGCATCTTTTACGGGCAGTACGCCAGCTTCCTGGGCCAGGAAGTCTTCGTTGATATCCCGCAGTGGCGCGTAGTTGTCTAAGACGTAGAAGCTGCGACCAAAGGTGCCCAGTACCAGATCGTTTTCCCGGCGCTGGATTTCCATATCACGCACGGCAATAGTGGGTAGGCCAGCACTTAGTTGAACCCAGTTGTCACCGCCGTCAGCAGTGAAGAAAGCCCCGAATTCGGTGCCGCAGAATAGCAAGTCGGACTTGACATGATCTTCCGCAATGGTGTACACACTGCCGCGTTCCGGTAGGGTAGCGTGGATCGGTGTCCAGGTTTGCCCGGCATCGGTGGTTTTCAGGATATAAGGCTTAAAGTCGCCAAAGCGGTGGTGGTTGAAGGCGGCATAAGCCGTATTCTTATCATGCTGTGAGGCAATGATCTGGTGTACGTAGCATAACTCTGGTATACCAGGGAAGTTGGTGAGCTTTTGCCAATTGTCACCGCCATCGGTAGTCAGGTGAATGAGACCGTCATCCGTACCTACCCAAAGTATGTCTTCGTCCAGGCTACTTTCTGCAATAGTGGTCAACTGTCCATAGATGTCAGTAGAGCGGTTCTTGGCCACTGCGTCCACACTCCATACCTGATCCATCACTTCCAAGGTATTGCGATCCAACTGGCGGGAAAGGTCAGGGCTGATTTGCTGCCAGCTGTTGCCTTGGTCGTTGGTGCGGAAGAGTACATTAGCACCAAAGTACAGGCGCTTGTGATCGTGGGTAGAAATAAGTAGCGGTGCGTCCCAGTTCCAACGCAATGCTTCCTCTCCTTGCCCTTCCATAGGCTTGATATAATAGTACTCACCCGTACCCCGATCATAGCGGCGAAGCGCACCGTACTGGGCCTGTGCGTAGATGATATTGGGGTTGGTTGGATCCACTTGCGTCTCAAAGCCATCTCCCGTGGAGGTCACAAACCAGTCGGAATTGACGATGCCGTTCATGCTGGTCGTGCGGCTAGGTCCACCTAAGCTCAGGTTGTCCTGTGTACCACCATGGATATTGTAGAAGGGCTCTGCGTTATCCGTTGATACCTTGTAGAATTGGGTTACCGGTAGGTTGGGCTTAAAGTGCCAGCTACCGGCGTGGTCCCAAGTCTCATATATACCACCATCACAACCTACGAGGAGGTGATCCGTATTGTTGGGATCAATCCAGAGGGCGTGGTTGTCAATGTGCTTATTGATTTCTCCCAGGTTACGGGTGGTTTTACCACCATCATCACTGATCTGGAAATAAGTGTTAGCAATGTAGAAACGATCTACATCAACGGGGTCACAGAATACTTCCTGGTAGTAGTTACCACTGGTGTAGTAGCCACTACGCTTAGACCAACTGGCACCCGCATCTGCGGTACGATAGATACCACCTTTTTTACCAGATGCTTCGACTACAGCATACAAGACATCTGGATTCACCGGAGAAATATCCAAGCCAATACGGCCGAGATCTCCACCGGGGAGGCCGCCTTTTAGCTTTGTCCAGGTCTCGCCGCCGTTGGTGGTTTTATACAGCGCTGACTCTGGGCCACCACCGATATAGGTGAACACCTTACGCTGGCGTTGGTGAAAGGCAGCGTAGAGTACGTTAGGATCACGTGGGTCCATGACCAACTCGTTGCAGCCCGTATATTGACTTACTTCTTTGACGCATGTCCAGGTGTCACCACCGTCGGTACTTTTGTAAACGCCACGCTCGCCGCCGTTGCTCCAAACCGGGCCATAGGCAGCTACCCAAATGATATCAGAATTGGTGGGGTCAACGAGAATGTCACCAATGTGCTCAGAAGTTTTTAGGCCTTTATGTTGCCAGGTTTTACCGCCATCATCGCTGCGGTAAACACCGTCCCCATAAGCTACGGAGCGCTGGTTATTGTTTTCACCAGTACCTACCCATACGGTGCTAGGTTGCTGTGGGTCTAGCGTAACACAGCCGATAGAATAAGAGCCTTGTCCGTCGAAAATGGGACTATAAGTAGTGCCGTGGTTGATGGTCTTCCAAACGCCACCCGAAGCGGTAGCTACGTAGTAGACGTCGTGATTATCAGGATGTACCGCAAAATCTGCAATTCGTCCTGAGGTGACGGCGGGTCCAACCGCACGAAAACCCATGGCCGAGTAGGTGCTGGACTTCAAATGAGCGGGTGTTTCCTTTTTGGTTTCGGTCTCTTCTGTTTGCTTTTTTCGCTGGGCACTGAGCGGTAAACAAAGTACCACTGCCAGGATCAACAGCAATTGGTTTTTTCGTGATGTGAACATATGTGGTGAATTTGGATCTAACTTGTACCTAAAAGGGGGTACTAAAGACCGGAAAATAGCGAAAAATGCAGAGCTGTCGAAGACTGTAAGTACCAGGAAATCTGAACCACTGGAATTCTGCTGTGAAATAGTGGAAAGGTGGGAGATGTACGGTGTTAGGATGTACGGTGTATGGTGTACGATGTACGGTGTACGATGTGCGATGTACGGTGTGCGATGTATGGTGTATGGTGTGCGATGTACGTCGCCTTCGCTAAAGCTTCATCGACTAGTGGATGTACGATGTTGAAATGTGCGGGGTGTAGGTAGGATTGGTGAGTGGGCTTATTTCTCTCTGAACCACAACTCACTCTCTTGCACACCGCCGTCCATGTAATTGATGGTTATTTCCTGGCCTGCGGCGATATCGTTTAGTGCGATGATATCGATAGATTTATTCTCTAAATCCATGTTATAGTCGGCATTAGATGCTGTGGAGTGGTTGTAGATTGAGCCGAAGCCCAGGGCAATTGCGCTCTTCCCTTTATTGCCCCAGAGGAAGTAATAGTCGTGCAGTTTGGTCTTGTGAATTCTGGAAGTGTCCTTTTTGGAAAGGATGAGTACCGGGCAGGTTTCAATATGACTGCCAGCCGGGATTTTTTGTGCCGTAAAGACGCCCCTGCCCTTCTTGGAGGTATTTTGAATGTAGATGAACGGTAGACGAGTTGACATGTTGGTAGGGTTTCGGTGTACCAACAAATGTACCAGAAGATAGCTGATTATCTGGTACTTATAGCGTCTTTCTTGGAACTGTTTTGACTTGGAAAGGAGCTTGCCACTAGGCTTGCTCAGTCATTTTTATGAGTAATTGGCCTTTTTCTACAGCATCGCCACCACCTACCTCAATGGTCGCTACTACGCCGTCGGTAGCGGCTTTGATGACGTTCTCCATTTTCATCGCTTCCAGAATTAGGATAGGTTGGCCAGCGCTTACCGTCTCCCCATTTTTAACCATAATTTTTAGGACTAAACCAGGCATTGGTGCTTTGATATCTTGAGCTCCTTGCACCTTGTTGGCACTTAGCCCTAAGCGTTCCACCATCTGATCGTAGGCATCCGCCAGTTGAATGACGTAGGGGCTGCCGTTAATTTTGATGGTAAACTGCTTTTTGCGAAAATCACGCTCGATTAGTTCGGCGCGGTAGGACTTGCCTTTGGCCAGAATGTGGAAATGGCGATCGTCAATGGGAGTAAAGTCAATATCGTCAATGCTAGCGGCATCAAAACTGAAGGTATCATTGACCTTGGCGCTGATATTTTCGAGTGATTTCATAATTGCACAATGGTGTGGTCCAAAAGTACTACATTTGACCTATATCCTCAGTTGACGGCATATGCGAAATTTAGGCTATCTCTTGTTGTTTATCCTTTTGGGTACCCTCCTTCATCTCATCTTTGATTGGTACGCCATCGCTATTGCAGGTGTCCTCTTTGGCACACTGGCCCCTATTTCTTCTGCCTGGCGAGCCGTTGGCCTGGGTTTTTTAGGGGGCTTACTGATTTGGGGGGCTTACAGTACGTACTTAAGTTGGCAAAACGGAGGCCTGTTGGCAATGCGCTTTGGTGTGACATTGGGTAACATTGGCCCCTGGGGTGTATTGGCCTTAAGTGCTTTTCTGGGTAGTGTATACGCAGCTTTAGGTAGCCTGACGGGATACCTGGGGCGTCGGGCATTTTCTCCGGTTCAGTAGTTCATTTTAACGGTTCAGTCGAAAAAAGTGGAGGCCAACCGGCTTTCACCTGCATCTTTGGTACCAATCAAAGAAATTAATACGACTGTTATGAAAGCCTGCCACCGATCTCACAAAAAGGACATGAGTAGAGAAGAAAAATTCCGCAAGAGCCTGCGGTCCTTTCTTGGGTTTAATTTTTTTATCTTTATACTGATGGTATTAGGCATGGGAAGTTCCGTTCTATGGAAGATTAGCGTCATCTGGGGTGCTATTTTGGCCATGCGTGGTTATTCTATCTTTGGTAAAGAAGATGCACCGCGCCCTGATGACGAGCCCAGCCGTGAGCAGTACGGCCGTCCAAGACGCCCGCAGTGGAAAGATAAAGATCTAGTATAGTAATGATGACAGAAGAAGAACGCTACAAAATTGCCCGCAAGCGCGTAAATGCCAAAAAGGGATTCTATTCCCACCTTACGACTTATTTGGTGATGGGGGGATTCTTTCTGACGCTCAACCTGATCACTAGCCCTGGAGCTTGGTGGTGGTATTGGCCCATGCTAGGTTGGGGTATTGGGGTAGCTAGTCATGGTATGCAGGTCTTTGGTTTGCCCGGTAGTGGAGCCGGCGGTAAAGAGTGGGAGCAGCGCGAAATTGAAAAAGAGATGGAGCGTATGAGTCCTAGTACTCCTACCCAAGATCGAGCCCTTCCACCGGTGGATATGGATGACCATTTAGAACTGCGCGAGTTCCGAAAAGAGCGTGCGGCTGAGCCATCCTATCGCAAAGATGATTTAGTTTAGCATTAGCTTTAGTATCTTAGCTATACACGATTATTGAAATCCCGACTTTTATGTTTAGGTCACGCAAGAAAAATCACGAACCTGAGTACGTTCGTTCGGCAAGAAAAAAGGTAAGAGCCAAAAAATGGTTCTATCGCCACTTCTCCTTATATCTCGTTGCGATAGCATTCTTAGCTAGTATGAATATGCTGGACAATTATATGCTTGAGCCTTGGTTCTTGTATCCGGCGCTATCTTGGGGAATGGTCATCTCATTGCACTATCTGTGGGTCTTTGGTTTCCCCGGTACCAAGGCGGGGACTAAAGAGTGGGAAGAAAAAGAGCTGGCTCGTGAGATTGCGCGCCGAGCTCCGGCTAAACCACTAGCAGCACTACCACCCGAAAAAAAGGAAGATCCTTCTGTAAATATGGACGAGCATCTAGAGCTACGGGAGGTTAATAAGGAAGAAGCAAAGTCTCCGGTTTACCGTACCGACGATCTGGTGTAGCACTAGCGGTTTAGTCACTAGATACACGAAGGCCCATCGAATTTTTTCGATGGGCCTTCGTGGTTGGTAATGAGGGAGTTATAGTTTGTATGCTCTTTTAGAAAACGAGTTATTTAATTTTTTCGATGGGCAATTTGCTAGCGCGAATAATTGCACCAATTAGTCTCTTCTGCGCTTATCGCAAATACCGTCGCAATACATCTACGCGGTGGTCCAAGTAGGGGTCTTCCGGTGCTTGCTGACGAGCCTCTTCAACTAGCATGAAAGCCTGTTGGTAGTTCTTTTTACGAAAGTAATAGTCAGACGCAGCCAGGTGGGCGGTACTCAACCAGGATATATAGCCAGGGGGGCGACTGCCCCGATTGCTGTGGGCTTGAAATTCCTTGAGGTACTGATTACCCAAAACGACCTCATCGGCGTTGAAGTGATAGCGAATACGCTCCGCCTGATAAAAGAGGTTTCGATCCTGAAAGAGGATATGATTAGCCAGAAATGGGTACTGCCTTTCGTATTTGTTGATCAGCGTCAAACCCGCACCAAATTCCCGTTCCGTACGCAATGACCACACCAACATGCCAGCTAGTACGTCTTGGACTTCGATAAGTTGCGGGTGCAAATTGTAGAGACTATCCATAAAGCTCATGACCAAATCCGTATTGTTCTCACTAGCGTGAAAACGAGCCCGATGGAGATAATACAGTTCACGAAGTTGCCCCTGTGCCCCTGGATGCCGAGCAAATTGCTCTTGAAAGCTGAGATAGGTGGAGTCAATCTGCCAAATGCTTTGGTTAGCCTGCTTGCTGATCGCCTGATTGAAGTGGCGCAAGAGTTCGCGTTGCCAGGGGGCTCCGGGGCTCTCCTGCCAGATCATCCAAAGATGCCGGAGCGATTCCTCTGGATTGTTCTTCTGATTAGCAAGTTGTAGCCACACGGCCCGGCGGAGTACTTTTTGTACCGGCCATCGCTGTAGTAGTTCTGCTTTGTAGAGCCAGTCCAGTGCGGTGCTCCAAGCCTCATCGTAGTAGGATTTGAGCGCTTGTCGGCAGAATAGAAAACTAGCCATTTGCTGTAAGTCTACTGCGGTTTCCCCACCAATGTAATATTGATCGTAGAGGGCCTTGGGGCTCCGCCGCCACTCTGCCGGAGATAAATAGCCGATGGACCGTAAAACTTCTAAATAGGCATTTTGGAAGCGCTGACTAGAGGCCGCTGTCCAGGGATCACCGTGGGGAAGGGTAAACTCGCGGGAAGTCCCCTCTACACCGGCTGTTATGAGAATTTCTGCATCACGTACATTTAGCGTGTACGGCAAATCAAAGTATTCCATAGCCAATGCGTAAAGGGCAGTAGCGGTGCTGCGATCGTATTGGCCAATGGTAAATAGCTGATGGAAATTGGTGAAAGCACCAGGTTTGCGCAAAAAGCGAAAGGAAACTTCCTCTTCCAATAATTGCAGGGCCTTAGCGGTATTCTTACGGCGTATTCTACGGTCTTCCAGTACTTGCAGGAGGTCCTGTATTTGCTCTTTGGCGAAAGCGCGGTTGGCTTGTTCGTGATTACTGGTGCCCGGCAGCAAGAGTTGCAGCTGCGTATCCAGCTCAGCGAGTTTTTCAGTCCGGAGTTCAGCTCTGGCAATGCCAACGGCCAACAATAAGGTAGTAAGGAGTAGTAGTAGCTGTTTCATCTATCTCGGTGGCGGGATTATGGGACGTCTCACAAAGCTAAGTAATTGAACGGCCACCGAAAATGTTTGTTGCCAAATTCCGAGTATCTTAGGGTGAAGTAAGCTAAAATTTATGACATTTCAGGAGTGGCACACCGGTGGTAAGTACTTTCACTACCGTAATAAATACCAAATCTTTTACCGCGAAGGGGGCACAGGGCCAGTCCTGTTATTATTGCATGGTTTTCCTACGGCTTCCTGGGATTGGCATAAAATCTGGCCGTTCCTCACGGCTCATTATCGGGTGCTGGCTTTTGATTTCATCGGGTTTGGCTTTTCTGATAAACCCCGCAGCTACGATTACTCCCTGATGGATCAGGCCGATTTAGCGGAAGCCCTCTTACGGGAAAAAGGGATTCGGGAATACCATATTTTGGCGCATGACTATGGTGACTCGGTAGCGCAGGAGCTGTTGGCTCGTCATTATGATCGTGATACTAAGGATACCAGAATGGAATCTGAGCTCCTATCACTTTGTATGCTCAATGGAGGGATTTTTCCGGGGACCCATTACCCAAGGCCTATCCAGAATGCACTGGCCAGCCCGTTAGGTTTCCTACTTACACCCTTTCTGAATAAAGCTAAGTTGCGTCGCAATTTCCACGCCATCTTTGGTCCGGATACACAACCCACCGAGCAGGAGATTGATGAGTTTTATCAACTCATGGACCGTCAAAATGGGAAGTATATTTTCCATCGCTTAATCCGCTACATGAAAGAGCGCGAAGAGCACGAGAAGCGCTGGCGTGCGGCAACAGTCCTAGGGGAAATACCCCAACGGCTTATCAACGGTGGGCATGATCCCATCTCTGGCCGGCACGTGGCTGATTACTACGAGGAAGTAGTGCGCGAACCAGATGTGGTACTGATGGAGGAAATTGGGCACTACCCTCAGACGGAAGCTCCGGAAGCGGTAGTCGCGGCTTTTATGGCCTTTCAGACCGAGCGATTTGGTTACTAGCTAGTAGAGGGAAGATGATATAAGGGAGGAGGTCGTTTTTGCAAGGCCAACCACTTCTGTTTTTGTGGAAGAGTAGGAGCCTCGTTAACCCTCATTTAGTGATAAACAAGGCCCCCCTTTTTGTTATTTAATTTCCTGCATTTCCCGTATCTGCTGCAGTAGCATTTTCTTAGGTGTAAGTGGAATCATTGCCATCATTACCTTTTGGGTGAAGGTTAAGCCTGACATTATATCCAATTTGCCCGCTAACATTGCATTGTATCCGTCTTCGGCGACGCTACGCGCGGAGAAGGTTTTTTCAAAGAGTGCCGTATCCTCTAATCCCGATGTTTTAGCAAAGTCCGTTTCGGTAGCACCGGGCATGAGGTTAGTGACCGTAATATTAGTGTCGCGCAGTTCTTCAGCCAGGGCATTGCTAAAGGAGGCAACGTAGGCCTTGGTAGCAAAGTAGACAGCTTGTAAAGGGCCTGGTAGCAGAGAAGCGGTAGAAGAGTTGTTCAAAATTTTACCACTATTCCGCGCTACGAAGTCGGGTAAAAACAGATGGGATAATTCCGATAGGGCTACCATGTTTAGTTGCATCATTTGATACTGTCTTTGCCAGGGGAGCTCGTGGAATTTACCACGCAGACCGAAACCAGCGTTGTTGATGAGGTAATCCACCTGAACACCTGCGGCCTTTACTTTTGTGTATACTTCTTGGGCAGCACCGGGAACACTGAGGTCGGAAACGATGGGTAATACTTGCACCTTGTGTTGTGCTTCCAATTCCGCCTTTAAGTTGTCGAGCTTATCAGTACTTCGAGCAACAATGACCAGATCACCTCCTTTTTCGGCGTGGATACGGGCCAGTTCCAGACCAATTCCACTACTGGCTCCCGTTATTAATGCTGTTTTCTTCATTAGTTATTTTATTGAGCACTGCTCAGTACCAGAGTGCTTCCGGCCCCGAGCAGTACTATTTGTACTATAGAATGCTTACCGCAGGGCTTAGTTTAGTTGCAACTGGCCTTTCATCATGTCGATGAATTCTTCATCGGACATATTTGCTCGTGCAGTTAATAATTGCTCGGCATCTGCTCCAGCGCGGTAACGTAGTTGGTTACTGTCATCCGTAGCCGCCCGGTAGACCACATCTGCGACGAGCGCAGGCGTACTCATATTTGCCGGATCCATTATTTGTTGGAAAGCTGGCATTACATGCCCCACAAATTCGTTGTACTCTGTCAATGACTCGTTGTGTTGAAAATCCATAGAGCGGCTACCGAAGTCGGTGGCTACACCCCCTGGCTCCACAATTTTTACCTTAATTCCCAGTGGTGCCCACTCGTAGTGAACAGACTCACTAAAGCCCTCCACCGCAAATTTGGTAGAGTGATACAGCGAAGTAAGCGGAAAGGTCATTTTGCCACCTATAGATGATACATTGATGAAAACTCCTTGCTTATTTGCTCTGAAGTGCGGCAGCGCAGCACGTGTTACATCGAAGAGGCCAAAAACATTGACATCGTATTGTCGCTGTACAGCTTCCCGAGGTGCTGATTCAAAAGTCCCCAGTAGGCCGTAGCCAGCATTATTCAGGACAACGTCAATTTTACCAAATTGCTGAATACTCGCATCAATTGCGGCTTGGATGCTATCCAGGTCCTGCACGTCTAAGCGAGTTACCAAGACATTATCCAGCTGATTTAATTCTGTTTCGTTCTCTGGCCGCCGCATGGTGGCGATGACATTCCAGCCCTCAGCTTGAAATTTCTTCGCGCTGGCTTTACCTATTCCTGTACTTGATCCGGTGATTAAAATGGTCTTACTCATTATTATGGATTTAATGGTTGATTGTAATTTCTGTTGCCTTACAAAACTGCAGGAATAAATGGCTAGTCTTTAACACCAAATCCGGATAGGAGAACACAAATTCCAGCAAGGTCTGATAGATCGATTTTTTAGGGCGAGAAATTTTTTTTGAAAAAAAATCACTTTACCACTTACCTCTTCTTTACCAGGGTACATATACGGGTGTCAGTGCTACAGAAGTGTAGCCAAATTTTAAACCGTAACTAAATGGAGGTTGCCGAAAATCCGATAAAGAGTAGGCACTAAAACACCCTTAATTATGAAAAATTTAGCATTTGTTTTCGCCCTTTTACTTCTTGGTCAACTGTCTTTCGCTCAAGCTTCTCAGGAGTGTAATGGTATTAAGTTGACGGTCCTTTCAGTCACGGAATCAACCATCCAAGTACAAGTTGACGCTACTGCTTACGGCAAGCAGCTAAACCCTCCTGGTGGAGCTGTTGCTGCTTTTACGCTGGAGAACGGCACTTGCCAGGGTTGCCAGCCAGTAGGTGGACGCTTTGGTAATGTTGGCACTTGGACCATTCAGAACCAAGCCGGTCCTACCAGCTTGACATGGACACGCTTCATGGGTACTTGTGATGGACAGTCCTTCATTATCGACCAGCCTTCAACTACTTGTGCAGGTATTGAATTGACCGTATTGTCTGTAACTAATTCCCAGATTCAAGTAGAAGTGGACGCTACCAACTACAACCACCAGTTGAACCCTCCTGGCGCCGCCTACGCTGGTTTCACGTTGGAAAATGGCCAGTGTCAGGGTTGTCAGCCTGCAGGTGGTAACCGCAATGATGTGGAAGTATGGAACATCCAGAACCAAGCTGGCTCTACCAAGTTGATCTTCTCTAGCTTTACGGGTGGGGTCTGTAATGGTCAGCAATTTGTAATCGACTAGTGAGCGTTTAGCCTTGCTATTCAGCAGTAAATAAGTAAGAAATCAAATAAGCCAGATTACTAGTTAGTCTGGCTTATTTATTTGTTGTTTGGAGAATATTATCCGGCAAATAGGCTAGGATGCACTTAATTCATGGAAGCCTTGTGCCGGTACTCATTTGGCGTAAGCCCCGTTCTC
>JBCBWU010000169.1:0-16362 GCA_039816955.1 Bacteroidota bacterium | reverse complement strand
GTCAGGACCTATACACTGAAGAAGAAAGTCCAACGGGCACCGGTAATGTCCCGAATGAGATTATTCCTGGAGAAACCTGTACCGCCGGGGAAATCAATTCCATTTGGTATGTCTTCACAGCCAACGAAGATGGGATGTTGGGCTTTATCATTACCCCCAACAATCTAGACGACGACTACGACTGGGCCCTCTTTGACCTCACCAATGGTGACTGTGATGATCTAGTGGACGAAAATCTCGTGAGCTGTAATGCAGCCGGTGGTACAGGTTGTCACGGACAAACGGGCTGCGCCTCCTTCGGTATTGGTAACTGGACCCCAGGTGGATGTACGGGAACTGGCCCCGTCAATGAATTAGTCCCCATGCAGGCGGGAAACACCTACGTACTGATGGTGAGTAACTGGACAGGCTCTCCGGATGGTTACACCCTGGATTTTAGCGAAAGCACTGGACTCGGTGTATTTGATGAAACAGCTCCGTTAGTAGATGACGTACAAGATTTACCTCAAAGCTGCGGCGACGATAGCATGGAAATTACCTTCAATGAATTCCTCCAGTGTAGTACGGTAAATGGCAACTCCTTTCAGTTAGATGGCCCCGGTGGTCCTTACACGGTTACCGCTTCTTCTCCCGATTGTAGCGCCGGAGCAGACCAAGACCGGACCTTTCAATTACGCTTTGATCCCCCTATCCAGTCTATGGGCGATTTCACCCTTACAGTTGATCCCGATAATACAAACAGCTTACTGGACCTCTGCGATAATCAAGCGGAGCCCTTTACGTTTAACTTTACGGTAGATGTACCGATCCCTATCACCATTGATATCGGCCGGGATACCAGTTTGGTTTGTGCAGGAGATGAACTGATTATCGATGCTAGTGCTTCGGGAAATGTCTTTGTTTGGGATGACGGTAGCACCGAGCCTACCCTCACCGTTACCAATGCGGGCATCTACGGAGTGACGGTCACTGACGATTGTGGTATTGGCGAAGACGAGGTGGAAGTATTTGTACAACAAGTCCCTCCTACCGTAGACTTTGGCCCCGATCAGACCCTCTGCCCCGGTGATACCCGCCTACTCGATGCCGATAACGGACTGGCCTTCTACAACTGGCAAGACGGTAGCACTAACACCAATTTTACCGTTACTACCACAGGAGATTATGCAGTGACGGTAGAAAATGGCTGTGGCACCGTAGAGGAAGCTATCAACATCACCTATGTACCGCCACTAAACCTCAGTCTGGCCACTGAATATGTACTTTGCCTGGGCGATACGTTAATGCTGGACGTGGAGCGCCCATTAGCGGATTACGTGTGGGAAGACGGCAGCACCAATCCACAACGCGCTATTGTAGTCGATGGGAATTACGCCCTTACGGTAACAACCCTTTGCGAAGTTTACGAAAGTAATTTTGAGGCTATCTTTTTGGTGGACCCCATGCTGGAATTAGGAGATGACCTTGTCCTCTGCCCCAATGATTCACTGGTACTTGAGCCCGGCATACCAGGAGCTGACTACCTCTGGCAGGACGGTAGTACGGCCGATCGTTTAGTGGTTCGGTCACCAGATACTTACGAGGTTACGATTACCACTGCCTGTAATGAGTTGATTGACTCCGTGCGGATTGACTACCTCTTAGCAGTTACTACAGACCTCGGTCGTGACACCTTCCTGTGCGATGACCAACCCTTTCTATTGGATGCCAGTACAGAAGTGCAAGCAGACTACCTCTGGGAAAACGGCGAACGCGATGCCCGCCGCTTGGTCTTTGGCCCGGGTGATTATATCGTTAGTGTGAAATCCGACTGCGAAAATATTATAGATACTTTGAGCATCGTCCCATGCGAGATTTGCAAGGTATTTATGCCCAACGTGTTCAGTCCGAATAATGATGGCGTAAATGATCGCTTGGGTCCGCAAAGCCCCTGTAGTCTTGAGGCTTACGAAATAATGATCTTTGATCGTTGGGGAAATCAGGTGTGGCAATCCACTAATCCTTCGGATGGCTGGAATGGTAGAATCAACGGCGATTTTGCCGCGCAGGGCACCTATGTTTGGATGATCAACTATACCGTAACTGA
Organism: Bacteroidota bacterium; assembly: GCA_039816955.1. GTDB lineage: Bacteria > Bacteroidota > Bacteroidia > Chitinophagales > Saprospiraceae > Lewinella. The sequence goes on along the minus strand of JBCBWU010000169.1, from coordinate 14,276 downwards.
AAACAGTATTCCTAGAGAAACCCAGGAACGAGGGGATGTGGTACTGTTGAGATAGTGCCCAAGCACGCAAGCTAAAAAGAACGTGAGATTGGGGGTAAAATACGCACCTCTATTCGCTGGATATCACAACCTTACGTTGTAGAAAGTAGAAGGTAGAGAGTAGAAAAATATTCTGACGTCCTTCTACTCTCTTCTTTCTACCCTATACCGGGAGGTGGGGCCTTGATTGGTAGTGCTTTACGAAATTGCCCAGGCCCAACCTCACGCTAAAAACAAAAGGCAGCACTTCGTTTACCGAAGGCTGCCTTTGTCGTTTCTTGCTTGCTGGTTCTTATTGTTCTTCGCGGCGTAGGGGCTGAAAATTGAACAACAGCAATACCAGTAGCAGTATGCCGAGGATAATCATGGGGATGGAGTTTAGGAAAGCTCCGTGCACTTAAATTTGGGGAGAGCACTTCACTTTCAGTTTTCAAATGGTATTTACAGACAATCTTTAGGGTATATTACTATAACTAAAATACGAACTTAGTAGTTCCCCCGCAAGGGCCTGGCCGACATTAACCGATCAATAACATTTATTTATCGACAAAAAAATCCCGAACGCTGAGGCTTTTTAAACCTAACGTCCGGGATGAGTTCGTTTATTAGAACGCTTCTCCGGCCAACGATTTAGCAATTACTAATTACAAAACCGCTCGAATTGCTCGGATAGCTTAAAGGTCAGATGCACCTTTATTGGCGTCGTTAAAGCGCTTAGTCACGGCGTCCCAGTTAATTACATTAAAGAAAGACTGGACGTAATCTGGGCGACGGTTCTGGTAGTTCAGGTAGTAAGCGTGTTCCCACACATCCAAGCCTAGGATTGGTGTGCCTTGATGCTCAGCTACATCCATAAGCGGATTGTCCTGATTAGGGGTCGAAGAAATAAACAAGTGATCTTGACCTGTAACACTCAACCACGCCCAGCCAGAGCCAAAGCGAGTACCCGCGGCCGCAGCAAATTCTTCTTTGAACTTAGCAAAGCTGCCGAAATCACGCATGATTGCCTTGTGGATATTCATACGTTCAGAAGGCTCACCACCACCATCTGGCGACATGACATCCCAAAATAGCTTATGGTTATAGTAGCCACCAGCGTTGTTGCGAACAGCAGTGCTGTGCTCAGAAACATGGTGCAAAATCTCGTAAATACTCTTTCCATCCAGGTCAGTGCCGTCGATAGCGGCATTCAACTTTTTGGTGTAACCTGCATGGTGCTTAGAGTGGTGGATTTCCATAGTGCGTGCATCGATGTGCGGTTCAAGGGCATCGTATGCGTAGGGTAAGTCTGGAAGTTTGAAGGCCATAACGTGTACCTTAGGTTTTATGAATAATTAAAAGCGGAAAATTACTGTTCCAACACTAGGCTCAAGTTATTTGTTCAGCGTAGAACCCAGGCTTAGGTGTGGATTTATTCCGTCGCAAAATACCAACTAAAGTTTAGTATTGGTCGTTTCCTTGCTAAAAGCTGTCTATTTTCGAGAAATCCAGTTCACCATTGCGTTTGTAAGCTATCAGACGGCAACGTGCTGGGAAAATCCTTAAATTGCTTAGCATTATCCCTGTTGCCAGTTTTGGGTACAAAAAAAATGACATGAAAGAATCCTTTTACCTTCGCCTACTCTCTGTTTGTTGCTTATTCTTTCTTGGGTTGAGTACGGTTCTCGCTACTCACAATCGCTCGGGCGAAATAGTGGTAGAAACACTCACTGATGGAAACGGTAATTGTGGCCTCACAGTGCGTGCAACCATTATTACGTATACTAAAACGTCTAGTGTTGATGCTGACCGAGACTCCCTAACGATTTGCTGGGGTGATGATACCTGTGAACGCGTAGCAAGGGCCAATGGGCCATTGGTTCCTCCGCAAGGAGAACCCTTAGAAAACGACATCAAGTTCAATCTCTACATCGCTACGCACACTTACAACGGGCCTGCTACCTACGTCATTAATTTTGAGGACCCCAACCGGAATGCTGGTATCCTAAACGTCAATTTTCCAAACTCTGTAAGTATCGAGTTTTACGTAGAGAATGTTTTCACGCTCTTTAACCCGGTCTTCTCTGGTTGTAATAACTCGCCGGTCTTACAGGTCCCACCGATCGACTTTGCCTGTACCGACGAAGTATTCACCCACAACCCAGGTGCCTTCGATGTAGACGGTGATAGTTTGGTGTACGAACTAGCTGTCCCCAGACGGGGGCCAGGAGATCCCGTCCCCAATTTCTTCTTCCCGGGCGGCATGAGTATCAATCGAATAACGGGCGACCTCGTCTGGGATACCCCTAATGAGGAAGGAGAATTCAACGTCGCCATAAATATTATATCCTTCCGGAATGGCTTCCCCATCGACACGATGGTGCGGGATATGCAGATCATTGTAGAGGACTGCGATAATGATCCGCCATTAGTAATAACCGATGTAGATGAACTCTGTGTCATAGCCGGCACCAATATCGAATTTGATGTAACCGCTACGGCTCCGCTTACCGATACCGACGAACTGGTTCGCCTACTGGGCTATGGTGCGCCCTTTAATTTGGACGTAAGTCCGGCCACCTTCCTACCGGATGACGAAACCTATCAGAACGATCCGCTTACCCGAACGTTTAGGTGGCAGACGACCTGTGAGCACATATCTAGCCAACCCTATAATGTAGTTTTCCGGGCAGTGGATGACCACTTAGGAGATACGACTGGTTTGGCTACGCTGAAGACCATTCGAATAAAAGTAGTGGGGCCTCCGCCCGAAGATGTGCAGGCGATAGCCAGTTCACAGCAAATTGAAGTCAGTTGGGAATTACCTTACGTTTGCGAAAATGCGCAAGAAGATTTCTTCCGCGGCTTCTCCGTCTGGCGTCGTATCAATTCTGATCTAACGCCGCTGGATACCTGTATTACGGGATTGGCCGGACGAGGCTACACCCGTATCTCTTCTGATGATTTACGAGATGTCAGCGGCGGCCGCTATTTCTTCCTCGACGAAAATGTGGAACGAGGGAAAACCTATTGCTATCGAATACTGGCTCATTTTGCCCGCAGAACGGCCAACGGCATGTTCTTCTACAATCCAGTGGAAAGCTTGGCCTCAGAAGAAGTCTGTGTGCAACTGGGGCGTGATGTGCCGCTCATTACAAAAGTCGACGTAGTGGATACCGATATTGGAAATGGCATCATTGATATCTGCTGGAGTAAACCCTTAGCTGAAGACCTGGACACGATACTTAACGCCGGTCCCTATACCTACGAGCTACTCCAAGCTCCCGGACACACCGAAGATGTAAGTGCATTTACCCCCATTTTCAGTGTAACTGCGGCTACCTTTGCTGAGGCCAACGATACCTGCTTTACGGCGATCAACCTCAATACAGTGGACCAACCCTACAGCTACATTGTCAATTTCTATGTCAATGGTGAGAGTAGTCCACTCGGTGCTAGTTCGGTAGCGGGCTCCCTTTTCCTCAATGCCACACCGTCTGACCGGCAGAACACCCTCACTTGGGATGAACTGATCCCTTGGGAAAATTTTGCTTATACCATCTCCCGGGAAAACGGTAGTGGTGGTTTCGATGAACTGGCCACCATCAGTGACCCTATCTATCGGGACGAAGGCCTCACAAATAACGTAGAATACTGCTACCTGGTAAGGGCGCAAGGCACCTACAACATCAGTGGTTTACCAGAGCCCTTGATCAACCGTTCACAAATAGTGTGCAGTACGCCATTCGACAATGTACCACCGTGCCCACCAGAATTGACGGTGACCAATCTCTGTGATTTCAGCGAAAACTGTGATGATATTGAGAGTCTGACTAATAATCTGGACTGGATAAATCCTGCTACTATTTGCCCAGAATTCCAGGATGTTGCAGCTTACAATGTGTACTACGCACCGATGGTCAATACTCCTTTTGAGTTGATTGCTAGTATCAACGATCCGAATGAACTGGAATTCATCCACGAACCAGGCGGAACCATTGCCGGTTGCTATGCCGTTACGGCGATTGATACCGTAGGAAACGAAAGTGCGCAAAGTAATATCGTTTGTGTAGATAACTGCCCAGTCTACGAATTACCGAATGCCTTTACACCGAACGGCGATAGTCAAAATGATCTCTTTGTACCTACTCGTAACTGCTTTATCGCAGAAGTAGAGTTCCAGGTATTCAATCGCTGGGGAGACTTGGTATTTGAAACTAAGGATCCAGCACTCAACTGGGATGGTACTAATACCAGTGGGGACTTACTCAACGAAGGCACCTACTTCTATAAATGCCAGATATTCGAGCAAAGAGTAGATGGCGTAGTGCCCAGCCAGACGGTCTTAAGTGGTTATATTGAAATGCTGAAGGATAATCCTTAGGCCTCCTCAGTATTTATTGATCCAATATACATGTCGGAGAACTTTGCGTTAGTTCTCCGACATGTTTTTAGTCCCCTTTTGTTTCCCTAAATTGCTCTTCCAAGGCCCTTGCTCCATTCCAGGTAATGAGTAGCTGGGCGGCAATGTACGTCACCATAATAGAAAAGCGCGCATAGAGAATAGGCTCGGCAAACTTATTGAAAGCAATCAGTGTATCGGAAAGCACAAAAAGTGCTACCCCCATAAAGAGCCATCCAAACACCGAGCCACTTACCCTTCCACTCATGTTAAGTGCGGAAATAGCCATAGCAACGATTGCCAGTGCATAAATAGCCACCGGCAAGCGCATGGCTCCGGGGATACCTCCCCAAAGAGACTCCAGCACCCAGTACCAATAGCCCAGGAAGAGCAACACCAGCCAGGGATGGTCATGGACGAGCCCTGCCTTAAAGCGTGGGTATTTCACAAAAGCCACGACATAGCACAATTGCGCTAGCAAAAAGCTACCCAAACCCAAAAGAAAAAACTGTTGTTGCTGCGGTCCATGCTCTACAAACATGAGCAGCGTATCACCGCCGCAGGAAAACAGTAGGCCCAGCATTAAAAAGTTACGTACCGTACCTGCGTGTTCCTCCGTTTGCCGCCAAAGCCATAACATGAGCAAGGGCATGAGTAAGGGTTTGGTGCAGAGAATCAGCGGCTCTAGTTCTATTTGTTCTGCGATCAGATGGACAATACTCAGAAGTAAGTAAGCAACCAGCAACAAGTGTCGATAGATAGGTTGGGCCATGGAACGGAATATTTAATTACACTTAGATAAGCGAGAAAATTAGTGCTTAACTGCAAAGTTAGAATTAGATTAGAGTAAGCATTCCAATAAACTTTACCCTGATGAAAGTACAGTTACTCCTTCTTACCCTCCTCCTAAGCGGCGCTCTACTCCACGCACAAGGCATCGACATACTACTGGTTGATGACTCAGATGACAGTTTTGACAATACCGCTCTTCTTGGAAATGGCTTAACCAACAATGGCCTAGCATTCGATCTATTCAATTCAGTCGACTCCACAGCCGGCCCTTCCATTGACCTAATGGCAGATTATGACTTAGTCATCTGGCACACCTCTACGGACGGTGACTTTCTCAACTTTTGGAATGGAGATCAATCAGACAATGGTAATCTTTCGCTGTATTTGGAAGAAGGCGGCAGTCTCTGGTTGATCGGAAATGATTTCCTCTTTAACCGCTATGGCGTTCCTGCCGACACCTTTCAGACAGGCGATTTTGTCTACGATTATCTGGGTATTGCACAATATGATGCGCAAGCTTACGGAGATGATGGAAACAATGGTGTACCAGAGGTTCGTCCAGCTGAGAATCAACCGATAACTGGCCTGGATCTCATTTTCTGGCAGTTTCCGACCCTGTGGTGGGCCGACGTTCTGACACCCCGCGCCGAAGCAATCACGATCTACGAAATGGGGCACGACAACTATGTTTTTGCCGGTGAATCAACCGGCATTTGGTACGCTGGTGAAAACCACCGCGCCCTGACCTTCGCCTTTGATCTTGCGCTCGCCAATAACCAGGAGATAATAGACCTTACAGTTGGAAGCGTAGTAGCATTTTTCGCTGGCTTTATTGTCGATACTGAAGTGATCAATGACCTGACCACTGCTATTGAAGTGTACCCCAATCCCAGTTCAGGTCTGGCCACACTTTCGTTCAGCTTAGCAGAAGCCGCGAATGTGAGTGTTGATGTGGTTAATATGTTGGGTCAGCCCGTTGCCCAGCTACTGCCAAATACGTCCTTAGCCGCCGGGCCACAGCAAATGGAATGGCAGCCTGCAAGGGAACTTCCCAATGGTTTGTACCAATTCCGAATAGCTATAGATAGGCAAGTGGTGCAAAAAGGGATTGTGCTTAAGCGATAGATGTTATTGGCAATAAAAACAACGCTCCATTTAATTGACAATGAAAAACAACGCCAGAATAACATCCATCCTAAAAGCCCCAAATCTAGGCTCCTCCATAACCGGCTGGCCAACTTTTGATCTGGCAAAATTAGACCTGGCCACTGATTTTGACTTTCAGCTACCAACTGATTTACGACTGGGGCATTTAGCAGAAAAAGTTGTTTCGATTCTCATCAAATCATCTACGAACTATGAAGTCCTTTACGAAAACATACAGCTAGTCGAAAACAAAAGGACGATTGGGGAAATTGATTTTATTCTTTCCAATCAAGACACAAAACAGCTTGTACACCTCGAACTAGCTTATAAATTCTATTTATATGACCCCAGTATTGCTGCAGCAACAATAAAGAACTGGATTGGTCCAAATAGGAATGATTCCTTGCAAGAGAAATTAGATAAGTTAAAAAACAAGCAATTCCCTTTACTTTTCCACCATGCTGCTCAATCACAACTTGATACGCTTGAGCTTAATAACATTTCGCAACAGCTCTGTTTGTTAGCCTCTCTTTTTGTTCCCTACCAGTCTGAAACACACTTACCTGCCATTTATCAGAAGGCCATCAAAGGATATTATTTAAGCTATGAAGACTTTATGAGCTTAGACCATTCAGCAAAGAGCTATTATTTACCTCAAAAAAGAGAATGGGGAATTGATCCCACCGAGAACGCCGATTGGAAAAGCTTTGGTCACGTACACCCCCAGGTCAAAAAAAGTATTGCCCAGCAACAAGCTCCCCTGTGTTGGCAAAAATACCAGGGCTCGTACACCGCCTTTTTTATTGTGTGGTGGTGAAATGACACGCATTAATACAAAGAGGTAGTCTAAGCTATTACCAAAGCGCTTCTTCGCATATCGTTATCACAACCCTCAATATATTTGGTTTTATGTAGCTTTGAACTTTTCATAAAATCCTATAATCAAAACCAGTAATGAGTAAACTAATTATGCTCATGAAAGGGGTCCTATTATCTGCTTTTACAGTTCTACTGCTAAGCGGTTGCGGTGTATTTCAAGAAAAAGAGGTCAACTGTAAAGAGGCCCCCAAGGAGGATTGTATTTGTATTGAAATATACCAGCCAGTTTGTGGATGTAATGAGGTTACCTACGGAAATTCCTGTAAGGCAGAATGTATGGGGATAATGGATTATACAGCTGGCGAATGCCCGAAGTAGCCTCACGCTAAAGTAAGACATCACAAAAGCTGCAATGGATACAATCAAGGTGGTCTGTGGCATTATCTGGAGCGACGACAAGATTTTCGTTTGTCGCCGCAAGCAAGGGAAATCAATGGCTGGCTATTGGGAGTTTCCTGGAGGTAAAATTGAGCCCGGCGAGTCTCAGCAAGAAGCCCTGAAGAGAGAGCTCTGGGAGGAGCTGGAAATGGAAGTAGAGGTGGGAGATTATCTTGGCAAATCAGAGCATGACTACGGTAGCTTTCTGATAGAATTGTATGGATATCATTGCTCCCTCCTGACGTATAAAGGCAAACTAAGTGATCATAATTCCTATCAATGGGTGACTACTGATCAATTAATCGAAATAGATTTAACTCCAGCAGATATTCCCCTCGCAAAAAGGCTTATTGGCAAAGAAGAATAGCTAAGAAATCAAATTAGCGTAGTATATTAATGTGAGCTTCGGAAAGCATACATCACTAATTATCAGTGAAGTAAAGCCCGAAGTCCACCTTATTAGAGCGTGTTTGGATTTTAATAATCGTCGCCAAAGTGGCCGCTTTTTCCTAACTCTGCGTTACAAAAATCCTCATTTAGCGCTGCTAAACTCCGGTTTTCGTGCCTTGATTTAAGAAAAACCACCTCACTTTGACTTGAAGACCAAAATTCCAAACACACTCTTAGTAAAAACCGCTCTTATGAAAGTTCAATTATTCATGCTCGCCCTCCTCCTGAGTGGCGTGCTACTCAACGCACAAAACATCCTGTTAGTAGATGACTCTAACGACAGTTTCGACAACACGTCTGCCATCGGCAATGGTCTAACCAACAACGGTTTGGCATTCGATTTATTCAACGCGGCAGACTCAGCAGCGAGCCCCTCTTTTGCGCTCATGACGGATTACGATCTAGTCATCTGGCATACTTCAACAGCTCTTGTTTCACTTAACTTCTGGAATCAAAACGAGACGGACAATACGAATCTCTCTCAGTACCTGGATGAAGGTGGCAACTTATGGCTAATTGGCAATGACTTCCTTTCCAATCGTTACGGAGGTCCTCCTGACACTTTTCAAAATGGTGATTTTGTCTACGACTATTTAGGCATTACCCAATTCAATGCGGAGTCATTCAATAACGATGGCCTCCTTGGTTTACCACAAGTACGGCCAGTAGAGGGTCAACCCATACCTGGCCTGACCTTAATTTTTTGGCAACTTCCCACCCTTCCAGATGCGGATGCAATCACAGCTAGAGAAGAAGCTATAGCCATTTATGAGATGGGCCACGATAATTACGTCTTGGCCGGTGAAATAACAGGCATGTGGTACGCCGGCGCAAACCACCGGGCCCTGACCTTTGCCTTCGATCTTGCGCTAGCCAACAACCAAGGGCTGATAGACGCTACAATCGGAAGCGTAGTAGATTTTTTCGCAGGCTTTATCGTCGACACCGAAGAAATCAATGACGTTGCCACCACCATCAGCGTCTACCCTAATCCTAGCTCGGCAGTAGCGAGGCTTTCCTTCAATTTAAAAGAAGCTGCAGTGGTCAATGTGGATGTTGTCAATATGCTGGGTCAGCAGGTGGCGACGGTTCTATCTAGTACGACCTTAGCCAGCGGCACCCATCAATTGGACTGGCAACCCAAAACAAGTCTTCCCAACGGCCTGTACCAATTCCGGATTACGGTAAACGGACAACTCACACAAAAGGCGGTTACGCTTAATCGTTAAGCCTTTACGCATAAGCAACAAGTACAGGCGAAAGCTAGCTACCCGAGGGTGGTCAGCGCTCGTTTTTATATTTTTATTGCCCAGCAAGGATACAACACCGCATGAAGATCCAACAACCCATAAACGAGTACTACGAGGAACTGGCCCCCAACTACGATCAGGATCGTTTTGGTAATACCTACGGCCAGTATATTCACCAGCAGGAAACATCGATCCTCAATCAACTACTCCCCTACCCTGCTACCGCGCCTACGCTTGATCTAGGTTGTGGGACTGGCCGACTATTGAAATGGGCAACTCACGGGCTAGATTACAGCCCGGCAATGATTGCGGAAGCCGAAAAGAAATATCCGGATCGAGACTTACAGGTAGGCAGTGCCTGGGACACGCCCTACGAAATAGCCCGTTTCCAGCTTGCATACTCCTTCCATGTGCTCATGCATTTGGAGACAGCGCAAATCCCAATGGTATTCAAAGAAGCTGCTCGTATTTTACAGTCTGGTGGACGATTTATCTTCGATATCCCTTCAAAAAAACGACGGACACTGCTCCGCTATCGGGCAGGGCACTGGCACGGAGCACAGTCTCTTTCTCTAGATGATATTCGAGTCCTTGCTGGTGAGGACTGGGAAGTCCATTCCTATACTGGCGTATTGTTCCTACCCATCCATCGTTTCCCTATTTGGTTGCGCCAGCCGCTGCGTTGGGTGGATGACCTGCTCTGCCGTTCCCCCTGGCGTGCTTACGCCTCTTATCTTGTAATAGAATTGGTACGTAAATGAGGTGGCTCAAAGATCAAATACCGCGTAGTTGGCGACTACAGGCTCAGGTTATGCGGCGGCAGTGGCGTGATCAGTCTTCTGGCATTGCCCAGCAATTTGCTCAGGAGGTTGCTGAACTTCCCCTCCTCCCCTATCAGCTTGAGGAAGTACAACCCGTTCGGCAGAGTAGCTATTACGAGAACAAGCTGCATAATTTACGTTTAGGTGCCCAGCGCATCAATCAAATAATCATTCAGCCCGGACAGGTATTTTCCTACTGGCATGTTCTCGGAGCACCATCGGCGCAAAATGGCTTTCGCGAAGGCCGTAATCTGATCAACGGCAAATTGCAGGCCGATTTTGGCGGCGGTCTCTGCCAACTATCTGGCATCCTATACCTCCTGGCGCTACGGACAGGTTTGGAGGTCTTAGAGCGTCACCACCATTCTATCGACATTTACACGGAAGAAGAACGGTTCTGTCCCTTGGGCGCAGACGCCACCGTTGTGTACGGCTACAAAGACTTGAGACTGCAAAACAATTATCCGTTTGCGATAGCTTTTGAAATTGAAGTGCAAACGGAAGCTGTACTCGCTCGTCTCAGAAGTGCACAAGAGCTTACAGATCTGCCTCTAACCTTCCAACGTGAGCCCAACTCAAATGGAGTTTATGTCCGAACATTGCGAGATGAAAAGGAATGTGAAAGAGAGGTATGTATTTCATTTTACCAGCAATTAGAACGTTAAGGTGAGCGTTTTCATGTGCAATTTCTACCTCGGCAGGTGCCGCCCGAAATCTAGGAATTTGGCGGCAGGTGATTTTTTTCGCGAGAAATTTAGTTTTTTCGATGAGGTATAAAATAACGGCTTCTTAAAGGCAATAGAAACCCAACACAACAACCTGTAAATCAGATATTTAAAAGTCAAATACAGCTCTCCTGCGAAAAATTTAATTTTTTCGATGAGCCTCCTATTTTTTCAAGCACATTTCCACCTGTTAACACTTTTAACCCCTTTTAAACTTATCGTAAACCCACTCGTTTTTTTGCATCCTAGGCCCGAGTAGTGAATATTTGTTGGCATAGCCCCTAGAAGAACTAAGCCGATGAAGACGTACCTCCTACTCGCAGCCCTATTAGCCACCGCATTCCTACCAGCCCAGGAAGTGCTTCTGTTTGACGATGTCCAGGAAAAGACCCTGGTCTATCGCTATCACCACTTGAATGGCCCCTCAGCATCAGCACTACAGCAGATTATCCGCTGCTTAGGTCCCAATCAACTGCACGAGCCCGCTTTCGACCTCACCTACAACTATCAACTCCAAATATTAGAAAAGACGGACGGACTCAAGGCCTGCATCAATTGGCAGTCCGTAGCTGTTGATCGCGAACTACGTCCACTTGGTTTCCCCTTCGCTGATCTGTTGCAGCCAGCTGGCGCAACCTTCAATCTGGAACTGCTAGCGGACGGTGAGGTAGTTGTCTCCAAGTGTGTTCAGCAACAATTTGGCAATACCCAACCGAGTTACACCTTTGATTTCAGCGATATCGAAGGAGGCGTTTATTACACCTTACGGGTAAACGATTTGCACTTCAACTATGGCAGTCGCGAGGTCTCCAAGGTCCGCAACAGGAAGCAGGCCATTGACCAATACCTCATCGCTAAAGATGAACTGCTCACCTTACACGAACAACTGGATCGATTTCGTCAAGTGGATGTACGTCCGCAAGACATCAACACTTATCAGCAGCAGCTTCGTGGCTATCAGCAGATCTACGAAGGTATTGAACAAGGTGCATTCTGGAGTCTGCTTGAATTGAACGCTACGAATGCCCACGACCCCGAACGATTAGTGGAGCACCTTGCCACTTGTGAAGCCGACTTATTAGCCTTGCAGCAGTGGCTTAACCAGCTCCAAGCGCAGCTTCACGTCCTATACTTCGATCAGGGTGTGGCGCTCTTTAACCAGGGCCAAAAGCGGGCCGCTCGTGAGGCATTTCGCAATTCTTTAGCCACCAACGATTGCTACGCTCCCAGTCATTACTTTATTGCGGTCCTTGACTTTGAGGCGGGAAAGATAGAACCGGCAGGTCGGCGCATTCAGAAAGTCCTCAATCAATACAATCCGGACCCACAAACCAAAGTAGACGCGCGTAGCCTGGCCAGCGGTATTGTTCGCTATTATCTGGATGCTGGCCAAAATGCGGTAGTCCTTCGCCAGTACCCACAGGCAGTAGCCTTGTACGAAGAAGCATTAGCCTTTAGCACGAGTATTCAGCAATTCGATTTCGGGCAGGCAGAAGCGATCAGCCGAATTCAGGAAGCTTACTACCTCGATTATCACGAGCAAATTGATCAGGTGCTGTACACACAGCAGATAGGGCAATACACACTAGCCCTCCAGCAATTGGAACAAGCCCGGGCATTCCAGCAGCAGTTTCAGGTACAAAGCACCATTGATACGCGTCGTATTGCTGCGCAACTGGTAGATGCCTTGTACGAAGAAAACCTGGACCACGTCCGTCAACTGCGCCGCAATCAGCAGTATGATGAGGCTTTGACCGCTGTAGCGGAAACGGAAAGTCTACTGCAGAATTATCCAGGCATGGTTCGTCAACCACTAGCGTTGGAGAGTGAGAAGAAACAAGTACTAAGGGCAAAATTCCAAGCCATGCTGGCACAGACTGATCAACTGATTAAGGAGAGACGTCTGGATCAGGCACTAGCCCAAGCCCAGCAAACCCAAAGCTTCGCCCGGAGCTATGAACTTGAAGCTAGTATACAGCGGGAGAGTGAGCGCCAGATCACACGCGTCCAACAGCTCCGCTACGAACGCTTCATTCGCGGCGGGCAACGCGCTAAGCAAGCTGGTGAATACGCTAAAGCCTTGGAACAATTTGACGAAGCCCAGAAGCTGGCTCAGCATACGCCTGCGCTACGCGAAGACATCAGCTTAGGATCACAAATTCAAGCCACTGCCCTGGCGTCAGCCCAACAGCTATTTGACGCAACCCTAGCCAATAGCCGCGAAAACAATGATCAGATCCAGGCCAATAGAGGCCGCATTTACAGCCTGGCTAGCCGTTACAACTTACTGGGCCAGCCAGAAATACAGCAGCATTTCACGCAACTCGATGATCAGCTCTGCCGCAACGCCAACGGCATTCTTTTACCAGGCCTAGAGCAACAACTGGAGCAGCAACAGCAAGCGCGTGATTACATTGCAGCGGAGGCTACCGTCCACAACATTCAAGCACTTTTGAGCGAGTACCAAAGTTGTGGACTGAGTTCGGCGCCACTCCTCATGAGTCAGAAGATTGTAGAAGCTTGCGCTAACTACCAAAAAGTGCTACAAGCTGCGGAACGTGCAGAGCAACAACGGCAGTATGGGCAAGCCATCGTCCACTACGTGGCGGCCGCTGAAGCGTACCAAGATGCTAGTGTACAGGCGCGCTTGGCCGGACATCCAGCCTTTCGCCTGGAGCAATACGTACAGGAATATCCAGACTACCATATGCAACTAGCTGGAGCCCATTATTTCTTGGATCAGCGCCAACACGACACAGCCCTTAACTTGCTAGGACTGGTGCTACACCGAGGTACTCATCCCAAAGCAACGGAAGGCTTACAGCAGCGCCTGGGTAGTGCGTTGGCCGTGCGCCATTACGTAGGTAGCGCCAATTGGAAGCAGACCTTCTACGGTTTTGTGGATAAAGAGGACCGGAAGACGTATAAGACCATGTACCGTTCTTTCCGCAAGCAGTGGAAGCGGATGGCGTAGGTGGTGAATTTGATTGATCTGGTTGGGCCTGCGGCCCTGGTTGGTTGATTTAGTTCGGCCTACTGCGTCGGCCTTAGTTAGTTGATTTAGTTGTATTGGTTCAGCCTCCTTACGTCGGCTTTAGTTAGTTAGTTTGATTGTTTGGAGGTTACTCTTTTGAGGAACTCCAATCTAAACTCCAATAACCAATCCCATTTGGATTCTAACGCTAATTCTCATTCTACTTCTAATTATACTCCACTTCCATTTTGATTTTGATTGCCATTGCCATTTTGATTGAATATCAGATTGCTGGTTATACTCCATATAGCCTTCAATATCTTCTTGTCCACTGGTAGCCTCATGTGGAGGTGAAATACGGTTCAAAAATCACTTTGGTGCCCTTGGTGTCTTCGGTGGTTCAAAATTGTTTAGTTAAAATGGCAATAAAGGTGAATGTAT
>JBCBWU010000168.1:0-16388 GCA_039816955.1 Bacteroidota bacterium | reverse complement strand
ATCCACCCCGGAGTCTTGGATAAAGCGAATTACACCTCCGGTTTGGCGTGGGAATCCCCAACCATAGACGCTACCTAAGTTAGCCGCTGCGCTACTGGTGATTACTCCTTCCTGCATACACCACAGGGCTTCGATCACCTGCGCGAAGAGTAGTCTTTCGGTAAGTTGCTTCCGATCATAGCTGCGCTGGGTATTGGGCCAGCTTTCCGTCAGGCCGGGCCAGAGGCGCCGCTGTTGGTCTTCATAATCATAAAAACCTGCGCCCTTAGCTTTACCGTTGCGTTGGTGCTCGTCCAGCATTTTGCGAAGCACTTCCACTGCCGGGTGTTGTATATATTGACTACCGTAATGTTGGGCCGCCTGTTCTTCGTAACGGAGCACTAGCGGTAGGCCCAAATCATCTGCTAATTGCAAGGGGCCGCGTGGGAGACCCAACTGGAGTCCCAGGTTTTCAATTAATGCCGGCGAGTAACCTTCCTGCAGCATGGTAATCCCCTCCAAAATGTAGGTGTTACGAACCCGACCAGCGTAGAAGCCCCAAACGTCCTTTACCACAATGGGAATCTTCATAATTCGCTGCACAAAGTCTATCGCTCGGGCGGCAGTTTCGTCACTGGTGTTATTGCCCTTGACAATTTCCACCAAGGGCACCTGATCAGCGGGGTGGAAGAAGTGCAGCCCTATGTAGTTTTCCGGCCGCTGCAGACCAGCACTTAGCTGCGTAATTGGGATAGAGACTGTATTGGTACCAATGATCGAATAATTATCAAGGTGCTGTTCTGCTTCGCGTGTAACCTTTTGCTTCAGGTTTTGACTCTCAAAAACGGCCTCAATGATTAGGTCGCACTCTTTAAAGTCAGTCGCTTTTTCTGTGGTCACTAAGCGACTCATGATCTGTTCCTTCTCACTAGGGTGAAAAGTGCCTCCCTGAATAAGTTCGTCGATCCGGTGGCTCACAAATTCTCGACCTCTTTCCGCAATGGCCTTACTCACATCCTTCAGCACAACCGATAAGCCATGCTGGATACACGCGAGCGCAATACCACTGCCCATTTGCCCCGAACCCACGATCCCCACTTTGCGTACCCGGAAGCGCCCGTAGCCCTTGGGACGATTAATACCCGCCTTGATAGCGTGGTAATCCATCCAGAAGGTGCTGATCATATTTTTGGCTGTGGAAGAACAAACCAGATGCGCAAAACGACGATTTTCGATGCGGCAAGCCGTATTAAAGTCCACTTTAGAGCCTTGGACCAAGACGTTGAGAATGGCCCGCTTAGCGGGAGAGTTGTTGTAGGTTTTTGCGGCCAATTCTGCGGCGAGTGCCCGAATCCGATAAATAAGGTCGGGATCATTGGCGGTACCGCCGGGAATCTCTTCGTCGACTTGATCCCAGGGGCGGTGCCAATCAGGGTGGGAGAGGAGCCACTCTCTTGCTTTCTCCATCAACTCCTTTGGCGTGGCCGCCAGGTCATCAATAATGCCCACTTTCAGAGCCTCCTGTGGTGAATAGTGACGACCGGACGTGAGTACTTGATAAGCCTGTTCTATACCCAGTAGCCACATCATACGAATGGTACTACCGCCACTGGGCATCAAACCTAAGTTAACTTCCGGCATCCCTACCCGCACCCGAGGATCATCCAGTACCACCCGGTGGTGGCAGGCCATCGCTACCTCAAAACCACTACCCAAGGCATTTCCCGCGATAGCGGCTACGACTGGTACACCAGGTTTCTCCAGGTCACGGAAGAAGCGACTCAGTTGTTCTGCTTGCTGAAAGAGTTCTTCCGCATTATCCACATCGTACAGATATCCCAAGTCACCACCCGATAAGAAGGATTTTTTGGCGGAAGTCAGGATTACGCCACGTAATTGCCCTTGTGCCTTTTCTTCTTGTAGCCGTTTGATGACTGGTAAAAAGGCCTCACTGATCTCATGATTGACGACATTATGCGGACGATCTTCCATATCGAAGATAATCGTCATAATGTGGTCGGTATCTTTCTTTAAGCGAATCATACCCGTTCAATTATTGTAGCCACGGCCAGTCCTGCACCGGCACAAAGGGTTACCAAGCCTGTTTGTAAATCCTGTCGTTCCAGCTCGTCCAGTACGGTTCCCAGTAGCATGGCTCCGGTGGCTCCCAGGGGGTGCCCCAGGGCAATTGCTCCTCCGTTCACGTTGAGTTTGTTTTCATCGAGCTCCAGGTCTTTCTGGAATTTTAGCGCAACGGCAGCAAAGGCTTCATTGCATTCCCAGAGATCAATATCAGCTACTTTTCGCCCGCTGTTTTTGAGGGCACGTTTAGTGGCTGCTACCGGACCAGTGAGCATAATTGTGGGGTCTACGGAAGCAGTAGCACAATTAACGATGCGTGCTCGGGGCTTAAGGCCAAGAGTTTGGCCCGCTTCGGCATTACCGAGAAGGACTAAAGCAGCCCCGTCGGCCATAGCGCAAGAATTAGCAGCGGTATGGAGGTGTTGTACCTGTTCCACTTCGGGATACCGATGCAAGGCCATACCCGCAAAGCCTTGTTCTCCCAAACGAGCAAAAGCCGGTTTCAGGGTCGCCATCTTTTCCAGGCTACTCCCTTTTCGGATCAGCTCATCTTCTTTGAGAATAGTTAAGCCCGAGGCATCACAAATGGGCACTAGACTGGGCGCAAAGTGGCCTTCTCGTTGCGCGTTATGGGCGCGTTCTTGTGAACGTAAGGCATAACTGTCTAGCTCTTCCCGCGAAAAATCTTCAATGCTCGCAATCAAATCAGCCGCTACTCCTTGTGGGAGATAATTTTGGGTCATAAACACCCCCGGATCGTTGAGCAAGGCACCACCGTCACTGCCCATTGGTACTCGACTCATACTTTCGGTTCCTCCGGCGATAGACAATCCTTCCCAGCCGGCCGCAATTTTGGCAGCAGCCAGATTTACAGCTTCCAGGCCTGAAGTACAGTAGCGGTTAATTTGCATACCACCGTTCGCTTCAGTCAGTCCAGCTTCCAGAAGTGCCGTACGGGCTATGTTGAATCCTTGATCCCCAATTGGCGTTACGCAGCCTATTATAAGGTCGTCAATATCCGCTGCGGTGAAGCCGTTGCGTTTTTGCAGTGCTCGTAAGGCTACTTCCAGCAAGTGGACGGGCTTGACCTCATAGAGTGCACCGCTGGGCTTCCCTTTTCCGCGCGGGGTACGTAGTGCGTCGTAGATGAAAACTTCGTTCATTTTGGGGTGGGGTGGTACAGCAGCAAAAGTACCAAAATGCCCCCGACTATGGGAGAGAAAAATCCACTACTCATCCACTTTCCATTATCACAAGTCGATAAATATGGACCTTGCGTTTGAATTGAATTACTTTTGAGGGTAAACAACGCACGTTTAAATGGCTTCAAAGAAAAAACTTACGCCTTTCGCCCGATTACTCATCTTCTTGGTGATCCTGGTTCCGCTGGCCTACGGTGGAGCGGCCTACATTCGTGGCGAGGACCCCGTTGCAAACGTAAAAGCAATGATGAACGGTGATCAACCGGCTACGGCTGCTTCCAATACTTCTTCATCTAGTGCTACACTGGATAAGCAAGAGGTCATTGAACGCTTGAAGAAAGAAAACCGGGAACTCAAAGCTCGTATCCAGAAACTGGAAGCCGAGCTGGAGTCATCGGGTAGTAGCAGTAGTGAAGGGCGTCAGAAATGGGGGCAGTAGGGAAGAGCTACCAAAGTATTAGCTAACCAACCTTATCTAACTTATGACACTTATACTATTAGCTGCACAGGCAGGTCTGGGTTCTTTCATGGTGAATGTCCTGCTCATGAGCCTCGTTTTAATGGGGGCAGCTTACCTCTTGAGTGGTGTAGAAATCGAAGATTTCACCCGTGCCATTATTGTGGCCATCGTTTTGGCGGTTCTTAATGCTACGCTTGGCCGTTTTCTGAATTTTGTTACCACGCCTATACGGTGGATCACACTAGGGCTATTCAGCCTGGTAGTAGATGCGGTAGTATTGATGATCGCGGCCCACTTTTTGAAAGGATTTACGATCAAAAATTTCAGCTGGGCATTGCTAATGGCTATTTTTGTAGCTATTGCAAACGTTTTCTTGCACTTTGGTTAAAGCGGTTTTTACAAATTCCGGTCAGCTAAGGTGAGGAGGCGGAAAAAATTGTCGCTTTATCCAGCTCCAAAAGATTGCATTGTTCCTAGTTGGTTTACTTGCTCTGCTACCCTTAGCAGGACAGGAGCAGGCGCGTTGGATTGTAGGCCTTCAGGGAGGTAGTGCGGTTTATCAGGGCGATGTCAGTATGGATGGCTTCGGAAGTTTGCGGGGGCAGACTTTCGTTTTTGGCGGTGGTTTACAATACCGTCCTCATCCTTTCTGGTCCATTGGTTTACAAGCGCATCGAGGATCTCTGCTAGCAGATGATGAGTTCTACACCACGGATGCCTTCCGGATGGCGCGGCAGTTTCGTTTCACCACAGATTTCACTGATCTGGCGGTACTAGGGCGTTTTTACCCTTTCGGGAAAATTCGTTTTCAGCCGCAAGTTGGACTAGGATTTGGCATGGTGTTCTACGAACCTACACCGGCCTTATTAGATAATACTATCCTGGAGTTGACGGACTTCATCAAGGCTGACCTTGAAACTGATATTGAGGATCGCGCCTGGTTTATTCCAGTTCGATTTGGTATGGCTTATCAGTTCAGCGAGCGTTTTTCAGTGGAGGTGGGATTGCAGTATAATTTTACCCAGACGGATTTTCTGGATGGTGTAAACCTGGCCGGCAACCCGCGGGATAATGATCGTTACGGCCATGTCTATGTTGGTACTGCCCTACACCTGGGGTTTGCTTCTGATATCGATCAGGACGGAATTGCGGACTTCGAAGATAGTTGTCCCCTGAAACCAGGAACCGCTCGCACTCAGGGCTGTCCGGATGCGGATCAAGACGGTATTCGCGATAGTGCCGATCGTTGCCCTTATGCTGCTGGTGCTGCGATCATGGAAGGATGTCCTGATACGGACGGAGATGGCATCACTGATCCGTACGACCGCTGCCCTGCATTAGCGGGCCCCGCCGAGGCCTTAGGTTGCCCACCCCGGGATAATGATGGAGATGGTGTGCTTGACCACCAGGATGATTGCCCTCTAGAACCAGGACCGGTGGAGCGCAGCGGCTGCCCGGCCGTTGATAGTGACCTGGACGGCTTGCTGGATGAAGATGACCGCTGCCCCAATCACTTTGGTATCCCTCTGTTTGATGGCTGTCCAGATACGGATGGCGACGGGATTGAAGATTACAAAGATGGTTGTCCCAATACCTTAGGGGATTATGTGGATGGCGGATGTCCGCAGGTGGCTACACCACAAGCAGAAGCTGATCTATTGAGTAAGCAGCTCCTCCATTTCCGTATCAATAGCGCTGATTTATTCAATTATCCTTTACTTGATCGGCTGGTTCAGTTTCTTCACCGCAATCCCAGCTATCGCCTCAACATCCACGGCCACGCAGATTTGGCCGATCGGGAAGAGGCACCTGGTTACCTCAGTCAGTTACGGGGCGAACGCGTAAAACGCTACCTGATGGATAGCGGTGTAAGTGATCAGCAAATGCTGGTACGCGGCTTCAGCAACCGCGTTCCATTGTATACGGATGATTCGCCTGCTCGCCGTTTCCTTAATCGCCGGGTAGAGTTCAGCTTGGAGCGAGGAGACTAAACCACCAAGGAGGCCTGGGTGAATTAGAATTTGAATTAGGGTTAGAATTATAATTAGCTTTAGAATGCGTTTTAGATGACTTACGCTAATCCTCTTCAAACCACCACAGACACCAAGAACACCAAGAAAACACGGTCTACTGAATCACTGACTGCCTTTTCACGATGTAAGGACCAAATTCCTTAACTCAACTTTATCCGCCGAAGCCGCAGGCTCAACCAACCCAACTAATTCAAACTCCATGAATCGACTTTTCACACACAAATACGAAGGTGTAAAAATCAATAGCTACAGCCAGGGACGTACAGACGCATTGCAATGCGTCTCTTCAGCAGGATATTTGCACATGACTATTTTTTACAGAAGAACTACTTAATCCAACTAACCAAGGCCGCTCAGGCGGCCGAACCAATTCAACTAACCAGAGCCGCAGGCTCAACCAAACCAGCCGTACAGACGCATTGCAATGCGTCTCTATCACGCTATGCGCTAATCCTCCTGCACCTCCGCAATAGCATCGTTCAGATCATCCGTAGCTTTCTTGAGGTCCTCTACATTATCCTTACGCTTCTTGGAGGCGCGGCGGCGACGTTTCTTAGCGGCGGTTTCCCCGGTAGGAACAAACTCTGCATTAGGATCAAACGGCTCTTTGCTGTAGCTGAGTTTATTGTCATCGAGGTCAATGTAGATGGTATCGCCTCTTTCAAAGGTATCGGCGATGATGGCGCTGGATAGGCCGTCTACCAGGTCGCGTTGGAGTACGCGCTTCATCGGGCGGGCACCAAACTGTGGATCGTAGCCGCGCTCGGCTAGCCAGCTCAGGGCGCGTTCGCTTACCTTCAGTACCATGCCTTTGCGGGCTAGCAGCTTTTCTGTCTTCTTCAATAACAGCTTCAGAATCTGCTTGATCTCTTCCTGCGTGAGCGGTAAAAACATGATGCGCTCATCAATCCGGTTGAGGAATTCCGGGCGAAGGTTTTCCTTTAAGGTATCAAACACCTCTTCCTTGGTGGTTTCCAAGATGTCTTCGCGGTGCTCATCACCTACTGCTTCCAGGTCTTCAAAGTTTTCCAGAATCACCGCAGCTCCCATGTTGGAAGTCATAATGATGATGGTATTCTTGAAGTTGGCTACCCGGCCGCGGTTGTCCGTCAACTGGCCATCATCTAGCACTTGTAAGAGAATATTGAAGGTATCAGGGTGCGCCTTCTCAATTTCGTCCAGCAGTACAATACTATACGGGCGGCGGCGCACCGCCTCTGTCAGTTGACCACCTTCATCGTAGCCTACGTATCCCGGAGGCGCACCTACCAGTCGGCTCACAGCGTGGCGCTCCTGGTACTCACTCATGTCGATCCGGGTGATGGCTCGTTCGTCGTTGAAGAGTACCTCCGCGAGGGCCTTAGCCAGTTCGGTCTTACCTACCCCAGTGGGGCCTAGGAAAATGAATGAACCGATGGGCTTTCCTTCATCTTGCATACCGGCCCGGCTGCGGCGCACGGCATTGGCTACCGCAACTACGGCTTCGTCTTGGCCAATGAGGCGCTTGTGCAGTTCGTCCTCTAGTTTGAGGAGCTTATCTTTTTCGCTTTGCAGCATGCGTGCTACGGGTATTCCGGTCCAGCGGCCTACTACTTCGGCAATGTCGTTGGCAGTTACCTCTTCGTTGGTGAAGCGCTTATCGTCTGGCAGCTTGTCCAGCTTCTTTTCGGCGGCGGTCAGTTCCTTTTGCAGTTCTTGCAGTTGCCCGTAGCGGATCTTGGCTACGGTTTCAAAGTCGCTGTGGCGTTCGGCTTTGTCGGCTTCCAACTCCAGCTCCTCCATCTGCTTCTTGATGCCTTGCACCAAATCTACAATCTCTTTTTCCCCTTGCCAGGAGGCTCTCAGACTATCACGCTTCTCTTTGGCGTTGGCAATCTGTCCGGCAATCTTGTTAAGCTTGTCTTTGTTCTTCTCGCGCTTGATGGCCTCGCGCTCGATCTCTAGCTGGCGCACCTTGCGTTCCCACTCGTCCACTTCTTCGGGCACACTGTCTAGCTCCAAGCGTAGGCGGGCGGCGCTCTCGTCAATCAGGTCAATGGCTTTATCCGGCAGCTGACGGTCGGCAATGTAGCGGCTACTCAATTCGGCAGCAGCTACCAGAGCTTCGTCCAGGATTTCAATCTTATGGTACACCTCGTAGCGCTCCTGCAAACCGCGTAGGATAGAGATGGTGTCCTCTACGCTAGGTTCTTCAATCAGTACCGTCTGGAAGCGTCGCACCAGCGCTTTATCTTTTTCAAAGTATTTCTGGTATTCGTCCAGGGTGGTAGCGCCTATGGTACGTAGCTCACCGCGCGCCAGAGCGGGTTTGAGGATATTGGCGGCGTCCATAGCGCCATTGCCACCACCGGCACCAATGAGCGTGTGAATCTCGTCTATGAAGAGTACAATCTCCCCACTGGATTCAGTTACTTCTTTGATTACCCCTTTCAGCCGTTCTTCAAATTCGCCTTTGTATTTCGCACCCGCAATCAAGGCCGCAATATCCAGTACATAGATGCGTTTGCTCATCAGATTCTCCGGTACATCGCCCTTCACAATCCGCCAGGCAATACCTTCCACAATTGCGGTTTTACCTACCCCAGCTTCACCAATTAAGAGGGGGTTGTTCTTCTTCCGACGGGATAGGATCTGCAATACCCGCCGCATTTCCTCATCGCGCCCAATGATGGGGTCCAGCTTACCGTTTTCCGCACGCTCATTGAGGTTGATCGCGAATTTCGATAGGGCATTATAGCTCTCCTCAGCACTCTGGTCAGTCACCTTGCGGCCTTTACGGAGTTCAATAATTGCGGTACGCAGGCCATCATTAGTCAGGCCCATGTCCTTGAGCAGCTGGGCGCCTTTGCCTTTACCTTGTAAAATGCCCAGTAGCATCAATTCCACCGAGATATACTCATCACCAAAGTCGGGGAGCATCTTCTTGGCGCGGCTCAGGGCTTTGTTGGCCGTATCCGTTAGGAACTGCTTCTCGCTACCGGCCACTTTAGGGTACTCCTTAGTGGTGCGGTCCAGCTTACGGGTAAGCTCCTGCAGGTTGATGTTGTTTTTTTCGAGTAGGAAGCGGATCACGCTTTCGTCCGTATCCAATATTCCCTTAATAAGGTGAGGGGTGTCTACTTGCTGTTGACTCAGGCCGCCGGCAATGCGTTGTCCTTGCATAATGGCTTCCTGCGCCCGTGTGGTGAAATTGTCGTACGTCATATATGCTTTTCCTCTGCTGGTGTGGGGAGGGAGATGGAATAACGTTCGAAAAATTAAATCGGCAGGTTTTCTAAAGCTGACTAAGGAACGACCGAAAGGAAGTGACACAGGAAGCTTTAGGAAAACTCAAATGTCGATCTTGATTTTTTGAACAGAACTAACAGATCCAAAGATAGCAAACGGACGATTACTGCTCCTGATATTTCTACGAGGCGGAGAAAATGTTCGGCGGAAGGGGGTATGGCAATCCCAAGAAAGTTATTGGGGGGCTCCACTTAGCGCCCACCGGCGCTGGTGGCGGGCTATCCAGGCGCTCCTGGCGTCGGCCTTCCTATCCCTAGCCCTTGCGCGCTCCGCGCCCCTTGCTTACCGCAAGCGGCTCGCGTTTGTGATCAGTGCTCGTTTTTTACTTTCCTATCGAAAAGATGTCACGTTTTGGACCTTTCGTGCTGCTATGTATAAAAGGATCCTATTTGACTTCGCGTGTGCAAACTTGACAATGACTAAGACTATGTTCCAGTAGCTTTTAGAGACTTCTTCACAGAGAAATATTGGACCAACTGGGAGTCTCTGCTTTCAGAAGCTATTCACCCTAAACCACTAGCTTAATCAATTGATCAGGCCTGGACTGATCAAGTATTTCTTAAAACGCGCCGATACTGGCAAATGTACCTGGTCTTTCGGATAGGGAAAGGCCAAATTTTAAATCTAAACATTATGTATGTTTTTAGTTTGAGAATAGTCTCGCGACTATTTCTTCTTGTCCTTGTATGCTCTCTGATTTCCTGTAATAAGGATGCGATGATTGAAGAGCCGACCATTGAAGCTCCTTCTATCGAATTGGACAAAGCTTCCTTATTGAACGGACTCACTGATCCAGATGCCGTCAATTTTTTTGACCTCGATTTTATTGAATTGACAAATCCTCATCTGAGTGGTGAGGTAGTAGGTCATGAGCTCACCGGAGTCGCAGAATCCGTGTACCTGGATTTTCTGATCAAGAATGGTGAATTGAACTATGTCCCGGATTTGATTCCAGAGTTCGGTTATCCGATGTGGCATCGTATGGAAATAAGTCAGGGTACCTCCCCCGAAACAGAAGCGGTCCTGATTCCTTTTGTCGATTTGGAAAATGGCAAGACCAACGCGCTGATGATTGCTATTCCCAGCAATGACGATCTCTTTTATCAGGAACACAATCTTGACCGTTCTGGCTACTACTACTTGACGATGACCAGAGAGGAATTAGCTGCGGAGCTAGAAAACCTTGATCAGGCCAATGACAACACTTATGCCTTCCTTTTTCATTTTCTGTACTTCGATGAGTCAGTTTTTGATCATAGAGAGGAAGCTTGGTGGGAGATATGGGAAGATCATGATGGTCTTGTAAGCGGAGGAGATCAAGACGGTTCTTACTACCTGGGTGGCCAAGTAGGCTTTAGAGACCTCTGCTCTAGTGTTTCTGTACTCTGTTTGCCTTACGCAATCATTTCAGGCGAAGGACCATCGGGCACGCTTGGTAATAGCGAAGTAGAATTTAGAGATTGTTATGCTGTTATCGTTGTTTATCAATGGGAGTGCCCTGGTTCAAGCGGAGGGTATATTCCTGGAGGCGGTACCACTACCAGTGGTGGTGGATCGGGCAATGGCAGTGGAACAAGCGTAAGCCTGGATCAAATCATAGCTGACTGTAGCTCTCTACTATCAGTAGATGTAGAAGTACAGAACCCCCCGTACGGAGAAGGGGAGTGTGCTGCGCTTCTAGCAGCTATTGAAAATCTTGGGTATAACGCATTGCCTCCAGCTATGTGGTTGGCCCTTTTTGAGCGCGGCGGAGCCTTACTCGATGAGGCTGGTTCGATAAGCAGCGAGACCGATATGGTTGCTTACAACCTTTACCTCACCTATACCCTTAGTGGGCGTACTACTCAACCCTTCCGGATATTTAATTCGAATTATCGACGTGTTCAGGAATTACAGACTATCCTGGAATTTGATGAAGCTACTTTTGAATGGCTATTGGATGATGCTACCTCTCTAGATGTAGGGGAAACAAGTGTAGCGGATGAGATTAAGGCGTTTTTGGAAGAATACGACGACCCCGACTTTCAGGTACAAGCAGAAATGGCTGCAAATATCGGTCTGCAAGCAGTCCGAGCAGGCGTTTTGGAGGAATTAGACTCTCCTGTAAACACTAGTATTTGGGCTCAGTACGATTACTGTATTGCAATACAGTAATCGTACTGAGCCCAAATACTAGTGTTTACAGGAGAGTCTAATTCCTCCAAAACGCCTGCTCGGACTGCTTGCAGACCGATATTTGCAGCCATTTCTGCTTGTACCTGAAAGTCGGGGTCGTCGTATTCTTCCAAAAACGCCTTAATCTCATCCGCTACACTTGTTTCCCCTACATCTAGAGAGGTAGCATCATCCAATAGCCATTCAAAAGTAGCTTCATCAAATTCCAGGATAGTCTGTAATTCCTGAACACGTCGATAATTCGAATTAAATATCCGGAAGGGTTGAGTAGTACGCCCACTAAGGGTATAGGTGAGGTAAAGGTTGTAAGCAACCATATCGGTCTCGCTGCTTATCGAACCAGCCTCATCGAGTAAGGCTCCGCCGCGCTCAAAAAGGGCCAACCACATAGCTGGAGGCAATGCGTTATACCCAAGATTTTCAATAGCTGCTAGAAGCGCAGCACACTCCCCTTCTCCGTACGGGGGGTTCTGTACTTCTACATCTACTGATAGTAGAGAGCTACAGTCAGCTATGATTTGATCCAGGCTTACGCTTGTTCCACTGCCATTGCCCGATCCACCACCACTGGTAGTGGTACCGCCTCCAGGAATATACCCTCCGCTTGAACCAGGGCACTCCCATTGATAAACAACGATAACAGCATAACAATCTCTAAATTCTACTTCGCTATTACCAAGCGTGCCCGATGGTCCTTCGCCTGAAATGATTGCGTAAGGCAAACAGAGTACAGAAACACTAGAGCAGAGGTCTCTAAAGCCTACTTGGCCACCCAGGTAGTAAGAACCGTCTTGATCTCCTCCGCTTACAAGACCATCATGATCTTCCCATATCTCCCACCAAGCTTCCTCTCTATGATCAAAAACTGACTCATCGAAGTACAGAAAATGAAAAAGGAAGGCATAAGTGTTGTCATTGGCCTGATCAAGGTTTTCTAGCTCCGCAGCTAATTCCTCTCTGGTCATCGTCAAGTAGTAGTAGCCAGAACGGTCAAGATTGTGTTCCTGATAAAAGAGATCGTCATTGCTGGGAATAGCAATCATCAGCGCGTTGGTCTTGCCATTTTCCAAATCGACAAAAGGAATCAGGACCGCTTCTGTTTCGGGGGAGGTACCCTGACTTATTTCCATACGATGCCACATCGGATAACCGAACTCTGGAATCAAATCCGGGACATAGTTCAATTCACCATTCTTGATCAGAAAATCCAGGTACACGGATTCTGCGACTCCGGTGAGCTCATGACCTACTACCTCACCACTCAGATGAGGATTTGTCAATTCAATAAAATCGAGGTCAAAAAAATTGACGGCATCTGGATCAGTGAGTCCGTTCAATAAGGAAGCTTTGTCCAATTCGATAGAAGGAGCTTCAATGGTCGGCTCTTCAATCATCGCATCCTTATTACAGGAAATCAGAGAGCATACAAGGACAAGAAGAAATAGTCGCGAGACTATTCTCAAACTAAAAACATACATAATGTTTAGATTTAAAATTTGGCCTTTCCCTATCCGAAAGACCAGGTACATTTGCCAGTATCGGCGCGTTTTAAGAAATACTTGATCAGTCCAGGCCTGATCAATTGATTAAGCTAGTGGTTTAGGGTGAATAGCTTCTGAAAGCAGAGACTCCCAGTTGGTCCAATATTTCTCTGTGAAGAAGTCTCTAAAAGCTACTGGAACATAGTCTTAGTCATTGTCAAGTTTGCACACGCGAAGTCAAATAGGATCCTTTTATACATAGCAGCACGAAAGGTCCAAAACGTGACATCTTTTCGATAGGAAAGTAAAAAACGAGCACTGATCACAAACGCGAGCCGCTTGCGGTAAGCAAGGGGCGCGGAGCGCGCAAGGGCTAGGGATAGGAAGGCCGACGCCAGGAGCGCCTGGATAGCCCGCCACCAGCGCCGGTGGGCGCTAAGTGGAGCCCCCCAATAACTTTCTTGGGATTGCCATACCCCCTTCCGCCGAACATTTTCTCCGCCTCGTAGAAATATCAGGAGCAGTAATCGTCCGTTTGCTATCTTTGGATCTGTTAGTTCTGTTCAAAAAATCAAGATCGACATTTGAGTTTTCCTAAAGCTTCCTGTGTCACTTCCTTTCGGTCGTTCCTTAGTCAGCTTTAGAAAACCTGCCGATTTAATTTTTCGAACGTTATTCCATCTCCCTCCCCACACCAGCAGAGGAAAAGCATATATGACGTACGACAATTTCACCACACGGGCGCAGGAAGCCATTATGCAAGGACAACGCATTGCCGGCGGCCTGAGTCAACAGCAAGTAGACACCCCTCACCTTATTAAGGGAATATTGGATACGGACGAAAGCGTGATCCGCTTCCTACTCGAAAAAAACAACATCAACCTGCAGGAGCTTACCCGTAAGCTGGACCGCACCACTAAGGAGTACCCTAAAGTGGCCGGTAGCGAGAAGCAGTTCCTAACGGATACGGCCAACAAAGCCCTGAGCCGCGCCAAGAAGATGCTCCCCGACTTTGGTGATGAGTATATCTCGGTGGAATTGATGCTACTGGGCATTTTACAAGGTAAAGGCAAAGGCGCCCAGCTGCTCAAGGACATGGGCCTGACTAATGATGGCCTGCGTACCGCAATTATTGAACTCCGTAAAGGCCGCAAGGTGACTGACCAGAGTGCTGAGGAGAGCTATAATGCCCTATCGAAATTCGCGATCAACCTCAATGAGCGTGCGGAAAACGGTAAGCTGGACCCCATCATTGGGCGCGATGAGGAAATGCGGCGGGTATTGCAGATCCTATCCCGTCGGAAGAAGAACAACCCCCTCTTAATTGGTGAAGCTGGGGTAGGTAAAACCGCAATTGTGGAAGGTATTGCCTGGCGGATTGTGAAGGGCGATGTACCGGAGAATCTGATGAGCAAACGCATCTATGTACTGGATATTGCGGCCTTGATTGCGGGTGCGAAATACAAAGGCGAATTTGAAGAACGGCTGAAAGGGGTAATCAAAGAAGTAACTGAATCCAGTGGGGAGATTGTACTCTTCATAGACGAGATTCACACGCTCATTGGTGCCGGTGGTGGCAATGGCGCTATGGACGCCGCCAATATCCTCAAACCCGCTCTGGCGCGCGGTGAGCTACGTACCATAGGCGCTACCACCCTGGACGAATACCAGAAATACTTTGAAAAAGATAAAGCGCTGGTGCGACGCTTCCAGACGGTACTGATTGAAGAACCTAGCGTAGAGGACACCATCTCTATCCTACGCGGTTTGCAGGAGCGCTACGAGGTGTACCATAAGATTGAAATCCTGGACGAAGCTCTGGTAGCTGCTGCCGAATTGAGTAGCCGCTACATTGCCGACCGTCAGCTGCCGGATAAAGCCATTGACCTGATTGACGAGAGCGCCGCCCGCCTACGCTTGGAGCTAGACAGTGTGCCCGAAGAAGTGGACGAGTGGGAACGCAAGGTGCGCCAGCTAGAGATCGAGCGCGAGGCCATCAAGCGCGAGAAGAACAAAGACAAGCTTAACAAGATTGCCGGACAGATTGCCAACGCCAAAGAGAAGCGTGATAGTCTGAGAGCCTCCTGGCAAGGGGAAAAAGAGATTGTAGATTTGGTGCAAGGCATCAAGAAGCAGATGGAGGAGCTGGAGTTGGAAGCCGACAAAGCCGAACGCCACAGCGACTTTGAAACCGTAGCCAAGATCCGCTACGGGCAACTGCAAGAACTGCAAAAGGAACTGACCGCCGCCGAAAAGAAGCTGGACAAGCTGCCAGACGATAAGCGCTTCACCAACGAAGAGGTAACTGCCAACGACATTGCCGAAGTAGTAGGCCGCTGGACCGGAATACCCGTAGCACGCATGCTGCAAAGCGAAAAAGATAAGCTCCTCAAACTAGAGGACGAACTGCACAAGCGCCTCATTGGCCAAGACGAAGCCGTAGTTGCGGTAGCCAATGCCGTGCGCCGCAGCCGGGCCGGTATGCAAGATGAAGGAAAGCCCATCGGTTCATTCATTTTCCTAGGCCCCACTGGGGTAGGTAAGACCGAACTGGCTAAGGCCCTCGCGGAGGTACTCTTCAACGACGAACGAGCCATCACCCGGATCGACATGAGTGAGTACCAGGAGCGCCACGCTGTGAGCCGACTGGTAGGTGCGCCTCCGGGATACGTAGGCTACGATGAAGGTGGTCAACTGACAGAGGCGGTGCGCCGCCGCCCGTATAGTATTGTACTGCTGGACGAAATTGAGAAGGCGCACCCTGATACCTTCAATATTCTCTTACAAGTGCTAGATGATGGCCAGTTGACGGACAACCGCGGCCGGGTAGCCAACTTCAAGAATACCATCATCATTATGACTTCCAACATGGGAGCTGCGGTGATTCTGGAAAACTTTGAAGACCTGGAAGCAGTAGGTGATGAGCACCGCGAAGACATCTTGGAAACCACCAAGGAAGAGGTGTTTGATACCTTAAAGGAAAACCTTCGCCCGGAATTCCTCAACCGGATTGATGAGCGCATCATGTTTTTACCGCTCACGCAGGAAGAGATCAAGCAGATTCTGAAGCTGTTATTGAAGAAGACAGAAAAGCTGCTAGCCCGCAAAGGCATGGTACTGAAGGTAAGCGAACGCGCCCTGAGCTGGCTAGCCGAGCGCGGCTACGATCCACAGTTTGGTGCCCGCCCGATGAAGCGCGTACTCCAACGCGACCTGGTAGACGGCCTATCCAGCGCCATCATCGCCGATACCTTTGAAAGAGGCGATACCATCTACATTGACCTCGATGACAATAAACTCAGCTACAGCAAAGAGCCGTTTGATCCTAATGCAGAGTTTGTTCCTACCGGGGAAACCGCCGCTAAGAAACGTCGCCGCCGCGCCTCCAAGAAGCGTAAGGATAATGTAGAGGACCTCAAGAAAGCTACGGATGATCTGAACGATGCTATTGCGGAGGTGCAGGAGGATTAGCGCATAGCGTGATAGAGACGCATTGCAATGCGTCTGTACGGCTGGTTTGGTTGAGCCTGCGGCTCTGGTTAGTTGAATTGGTTCGGCCGCCTGAGCGGCCTTGGTTAGTTGGATTAAGTAGTTCTTCTGTAAAAAATAGTCATGTGCAAATATCCTGCTGAAGAGACGCATTGCAATGCGTCTGTACGTCCCTGGCTGTAGCTATTGATTTTTACAC
>JBCBWU010000167.1:0-16434 GCA_039816955.1 Bacteroidota bacterium | reverse complement strand
GGTCTCATCGCCGTTTTGGATGCCGTCATCACAGGTAGGACAGGCCGGGCAGTCAGAGCCACCGCAGTCTACGCCAGTCTCATCACCGTTTTGGATGCCGTCGTCACAGGTCGGACAAGCAGGACAATCGGAGCCGCCGCAGTCTATGCCGGTCTCATCACCGTTTTGGATGCCGTCATCACAGGTAGGACAGGCCGGGCAGTCAGAGCCACCGCAATCTACGCCGGTCTCGTCACCGTTCTGGATGCCGTCATTACAGGTAGGTGCTGTTGCGTCGCTAACGCAGAAATTCGTCGTTTCGCTTGCACCAAATTCGCCGCCGGAAGCTACCACTTGACCGTTTACGGTCACGGTATATTCGCCAGTTCCATAAGCACAGCAGATACCATCACCATAGGAATCGAAGATGGTGAAATCATAACAGCCATCCACCAGACACTCAGTGCTGGTGAATAAAGTGCCGGTACTGCCGTAAGGGCCACCAGAAGCTACTACTGCTCCGCCGGCATCAGTGATCTGCCAGGTTGTTTCACCTGGGTAGTTATCTGTTAAAATAGATACGACTACATCTGTACAAGGAGGACAGGCATCACAGTCAGGACCACCACAGTCTACTCCGGTTTCGTTGCCATTTTGGATACCGTCATCGCAGCTTGGAGGAGCAGGTGTTCCACAACCACCTGAGGAAAGTAGGCTTTCGCGAGCACCACCATTATCAAAAAGAGCACGCATACGAGCCTTTTGCCCGAAAGTATACAAGTTCATACAGGCATCATCAGAGTAGTCCATGTAGTTTTGCACCATATCCGTGCTGCCGCAAGAAACATGACCAAGCGCACAGCTGTAATTGGGAGCGTCAGACTCAGGTGTGTCTGTAACAAAGTCGTCAACACCACAACCGCCGTCACCCCAGATATGGCGTAGATTTAGCCAGTGACCAATTTCGTGGGTGGTAGTACGGCCCAGGTCAAAAGGAGCAGTAGCAGTGCCGATTGTACCGAAATACTGATAATCCATTACTACACCATCTGTGGCCGCAGAGCCACCAGGGAATTGTGCATAACCCAAAATACCACCGGAAATGTCGCAAACCCACATGTTGAGATAGTCATCACGTGGCCAGGCGTCTTTACCACCACGACTATCGAACTTCATATCGTCGTTGGTGGAGAAGGAGGTTCTGGTCGTAGAAGTTCGTGTGATACCGTTTGTAGGATTACCGCTTGGGTCAACAGTCGCCATGCAAAATTCAATTTCTGCATCAGCTGCTTGCGACCATATATTGTCGGCATCACTGTTAGTACGGCGGAAGTCCGCGTTAATTACATCTAGCTGAGATTGAATCTGAGCGTCACTGATATTCTCAGTCGCATTATTGTAAACGATGTGCACAACCACAGGAATTGTGATGACACCGTCTATCGCCCGTCCCTGCGAATTTTGCAGGAAACGACGGGTTTGTTCTTCGATTTGCTGCATCTTGAAAGCGCGCTTCGGGTCCTGTTGCATTTGCATTTCCAGGTACTCGGTCGCACCACAGTTGCGTTGAGCGTTGAGTGGATTTGTAAAGAAAGAACCCGCAAGAAAGAGGATTCCAATTAAAGATAAATAGACACTTTTCATGTAATAGATATTTATGACAGGCAATGGATTTTGTGTTCGGTAGGAACCAAGCGATTACAGTGAAGCATGACCTAAAGGGGCATTATAGACTTAATTTTGCGGGAACAGTTTTACGGTATAATAGACTAGTATTTCAAGCTTTAGATCGGCTAAGGAAAATGTTTATCGTTTATTACTATGTGAAGGTACATTTAGATAAAACATATAATAAAAACAACTATTTAAATTTTGTGACAAGGTATTTTGAATTAAATGGAGTAGTACTGACGCTGATAAGGGTTCCGATGTGTAAAAAGAAATCCTCGTCGAGTTCATCGACGAGGATTTTATATCTCCAGAGCAACTCTTTACAGCAACTCTTAAAATTTATTAGAGGGTAAATTACTTAGTGACCACAAATTTCTGTGTCACGCGCTCTTCACCGTTAATCAGGTGCAACATGTAGATACCTGCTGCCATCTGACTTACATCAATAGTTTGGCGTTGCTTACCGGCAGTAGCATTCCACTGCAGATTTTGAACGGTCTTACCAGTAATGTCAGTTACGAATACCTGCACTTGACCATCGATCTGTTGGTTGAAGTTGAAATCAACATTCAATAGATTACTAGTTGGGTTCGGGAAGAGAAGTACTTGTGCCAGGCTAGGCGCTTTCGTTCCTTCTACACCAGCAAGTAGTTCTTCGTTGCTCATACGAGCGCCGTTGCTACAACCGGAGATGTCTACATCGTCGATGTATACACGGTCACCGTTTGCGCTAGCGTCACAACGGAAGCGGAAGCGAACGTTACTAGTGAATGCACCAGTAATAACTACTGATTCGAATTCACGTACGTTGTTACTGAATTCACTGCCACTTGCCCAAGTTGAAAGGGTCTGATAAGCACCACCATCTACCGAGGCCTGCAACCAGAAGTCTTCGCCAGTTTCCATACTCACACCAAGGTAGGTGAAGTCGATGGTTACTTCTTCGAATCCAGCTAGGTTCAGTTGGTCAGTAGTCATTACAGAAGTGCTGGTGTTATCACGTAGGCGTACACAGAAGCTACCACTGTTAGCGTAAACGGCATCACGTGAGCTACGACGACAGTCAGAACCACCATCGTTCCAGATACCCCAACCACTGTCAAAGTTCTCGGAGTCTACCTGTACGGTGCTACAGCCAGTGTTACAAGGGTCACAGTCAGGACCACCGCAGTCCACACCAGTTTCATTACCATTTTGGATGCCATCATCACAAGTTGGTGGAGGAGGAGGACAAGCAGGGCAAGAAGAGCCGCCACAGTCAACACCAGTCTCATCACCGTTCTGGATGCCGTCATCACAAGTAGGACCTGAGCTACCGCCAATACAGAAGTTGGTGGTTTCACTAGAGGCAAAGGCACCACCAGAGGTAACGGTTTGTCCATCTACTGTAACAGAATAGCTACCATTTCCATAAGCACAGCAGATACCGTCACCGTACGAGTCAAAGATGGTGAAGTCGTAGCAACCATCATCCAAACACTCATTGCTAGTAAATAGCGTACCAGTGCTACCGTAAGGGCCACCGGAAGCAACTACGGCACCACCAGCATCGGTGATTTGCCAAGTTGTTTCGCCAGGATAGTTATCCGTTAAGATAGAAACTACAACATCAGTACAAGTTTGTGGAGGACAAGCAGGGCAATCAGGACCACCGCAGTCCACACCAGTTTCGTTACCATTTTGGATGCCGTCGTTACAGGTAGGCGTAGCAGGTGTGCCACAACCACCAGAAGAAAGCAGGCTTTCGCGGAAGCCACCTGTATCAAACAAGGCCCGCATCCGGTCTTTCTGACCAGTGGTGTATAGATTCATACAGGCATCATCTGAGTAATCCATATAGTTCTGTACCATATCAGTAGATCCACAAGAAACGTGGCCTAGCGCACAACCATAGTTGGGTGCATCTGAAGTTGGTGTGTCGCCTACAAAGTCATCAACACCGCAACCACCGTCACCCCAGATGTGACGTAGGTTTAGCCAGTGACCAATTTCGTGGGTAGTGGTACGACCCAGATCAAACGGGGCAGTAGCAGTACCAATAGTACCGAAGTACTGATAATCCATTACTACACCATCTGTAGCAGCCGCGCCACCAGGAAATTGAGCGTAACCCAAAATACCACCAGAGATGTCGCATACCCACATATTGAGATAATCATCACGGGGCCAGGCGTCCTTACCACCACGACTATCAAATTTCATGTCGTCGTTAGTGGAGAAGGAAGTTCTTGTAGTGGAAGTACGGGTAATACCGTTGGTAGGGTTGCCACTTGGATCTATTGTGGCGAGGCAGAATTCGATTTCAGAATCAGCTGCTTGTGACCATACATTGTCCGCATCGCTATTAGTACGGCGGAAGTCTGCATTAATCACATCCATTTGTGACTGAATCTGAGCATCACTAATATTCTCAGTGCCATTGTTGTAGACAACGTGGACAACAACTGGAATAGTAATAGTACCATTTACGGCACGAGAATTGGAGTTTCGGAGAAATTGGCGGGTCTGCCGCTCAATTTGATCCATTTTAATTGCACGCTTTGGATCTTGTTCCATCTGCATTTCCAGATATTCCGTAGCGCCGCAGTTTCGTTGTGCTTGGAGTGTGTTAGTGAAGAAAGTACCCGCAATGAATAGGATACCCATCAGAGATAGATAGACATTTCTCATGAATGAAAAAAAGTTTTATACCAGAAATAAAATTCAACTCTTGTTCTTAGCAATCGGGTAAATGCACGATAGGAGTGACCTTTTGATCACGTCAGACTAAATAGTGGGAACAAGCCTTAATAATTGTATAAACTTGAGGTCTAGTCGAAGGAGGGGGTAGTCTTTGGTATTACTTGTTCTTTATAATTGGCACAAAGTAAATAAAACGATTAATTAATAATTGGATGTCAGGGATAAATTTTGTGACAGGGTATATTGATAAAATAAAAGGAAGCCTCCCGAGGGAAGCTTCCGATTGATAAAAAGTGTATGAAATACTTAATCTTACTACGCTGCCACCTAGGCAGGAATTCCTTCTACTAATACCGGAGCTACTTGCTTCACGGCTTGACTAACCCCCGCTTCGTACTTTCTAAAGTTTTCGTTGAAGGCAGTAGCCAGTTTATTGGCCTGCTCGTAAAACGCGTCGTCGTTTTTCCAAGAAGCTCTGGGGCTGAGAATGTCATTCGGTACGTTCGGACATTCGCGCGGTTGCTTGATACCGAAGATCGTGTGAGTAGAGTATTCTACCAGATCCAATTCTCCACTTAAGGCAGCGGTGATCATAGCCCGGGTATACTTCAGTTTAATGCGGCTTCCTACTCCGTAAGGACCATTCGCCCAACCGGTGTTGACCAGCCATACCCGTGTACCGTGGCGTTGTATTTTGTCGCTCAGCATATCGGCGTACTTACCGGGATGGAGGGGCAAGAATGGCGCGCCGAATCCGGCAGAGAAGCTTGGTACAGGCTCATCAATGCCGAGCTCAGTCCCTGCTACCTTAGCGGTGTAGCCGGAGATAAAAAAGTAGGCCGCCTGCTCAGGAGAAAGACGAGAGATCGGAGGCAGTACCCCAAAGGCGTCACAAGTCAGGAAGAAAATATTGGTAGGGTGCCCCGCAACCGACTTCTCCAGTGCATTATCAATGTGATGGATTGGATAGCTCACCCGGGTATTCTGGGTAATTAAGCTGTCCTCGTAATCTACTTTACGCGTATTCTCGTGGAATACGATGTTTTCCAGGATGGCACCGTGGCGGATAGCGCGATAGATATCTGGCTCTTTTTCCGCCGTTAAATCAATGGTCTTGGCGTAGCAGCCACCTTCAAAGTTGAATACTCCTTCTTCCGACCAGCCATGCTCGTCATCACCAATTAGGGCACGATCGGGGTCAGCAGAAAGGGTAGTCTTACCGGTTCCAGATAGACCAAAGAAAATCGCTACATCACCCTCTTGTCCAACGTTCGCAGAACAGTGCATGCTCAAAACGTTGCGCTGAGTTGGTAGGATAAAGTTGAGTACTGCGAAAATACCCTTCTTGATCTCACCAGTATAGCCCGTACCACCAACAATGGCGCAGCGGCGGGTGAAGTTGATGATGGCAAAGTTCTCTTGGCGGGTACCGTCAATTTCCGGAATAGCCATGAAACCAGGAGCGTTGATCACCGTCCAATCGGGTGTAAACTCACGTAACTCCTCAGTGGAAGGGCGTAGGAACATGTTGTAGACAAACATGTTACTCCACGGATATTCATTGACAACGCGTACGCCAATTTGGTAGTTCTCATCGGCACAAGCGAAGGCGTCGCGTACAAAGGCGTCACGCCCCGCAAAGTAAGCCGTAATCTTATCGTACAATCGATCAAAAGCTGCTGAGTCGAAAGACATATTGATAGCGTTCCAATCAACTGCATTTTCTGTAATCGCGTCCTTTACAATGAAACGGTCTTGTGGAGATCGTCCCGTAAACTTACCCGTTTTGATGGCTAGGGCACCAGTGTCAGCCAGGACACCTTGCTCACGGACAATGGCAGCTTCTTGTAGAAACTCTGGGCTTTGGTTCCAGTAGGCCTTGCGGTAGTTTTTGATACCAAGGTCTTCCAGTTTTGCCTCAGGATTTTTGATACCGAATTGTAGCATGACTTCTTTTTTAGAATTTGTGATGTGTGAAGTAAGCCGAAACAAGCCGCATAGTTGCCACCTGTTTTTGAGGTTAAAAGCGCGCTGAATTCCCCTTCGGGACTCAGAACTGCGCACAAGTTATGTATTTTTTCTCTATTAGAGAAATTTTCTCTAAATGAATATTTTAATCTCATCGACGCTTTTTCTCAAAATTGTGCTGTAGTTCGGACTTCAAGAGCTAAATTAGCAGCAGTCCCAGCCGGAAACGATGATTAATGTCGCCGTTACACGGTGACGTTTTAAGAAGTACTCCATTTAGCCCAAGTCATACCACCACCTTTTATTTAGGCTTGCAAATGTTCTTGATCGCGGTCAAGAACATCTTATACTAATCGAGAAACGCTACCAGAGCATGCTAAAAGAGGCGGATATTGTAAAGTTGATTTTCGGACTGAAAGTGCAGCACCTGCGCCAGGAGGCCGAGCTGTCTTACAAGCAGCTATCGGATCGGACGGGACTGGCCTTATCCTATTTGCACAGTATTGAGAAGGGGAAGAAATACCCTAAGGCAGATAAAATTATTCTGTTAGCTAATGCACTGGATACAGATTACGACTATCTGGTATCGCTAGAACCCAGCAAAAAACTCCGACCCATTGTAGAGTTGCTGCGCTCTGATTTTCTCAAAATCTTTCCCTTGGAGACCTTTGGTATTTCTACTACCAAACTCATCGAACTTCTGCTTCAGGCGCCAGAAAAAGTTAATGCCTTCATTAGTACCGTTATCAAAATCACACGGAACTTTAATATGCAGGGAGAAGACTTTTATAAATCTGCCCTGCGGTCCTACCAGGATTTACACGACAATTACTTTCCTGATCTAGAGAAAGCCGCCCGTATTTATCGACAGGAGCATCAACCAGAAACGAAAGGAGTTTGGGATACTGCCACCTTTGAGCATTTACTGAAGGCCGTACACGGTGTAAGTGTAGACCGGATTTATCTAGCTGGTAGTACTGAACTTCAGCACCTGCGTTCGGTTTACGTATCCGAAGAGCAGACCTTATATCTAGGGCCTGACTTGAACCCCGCCCAAGAGCGCTTTTTGCTGGCTAAGGAAATTGGCTTTCAAGCTTTAGGCGATAAGAAGCGGCCCTACGTGACTCGTATGCTGGAGATCGAGTCTTTCGAACAACTCCTAGGTAATTTTCGAGCGTCCTACTTTTCAGTGGCCTTGTTGCTGCCAGAATCAGTTATGGTCAACTACATTCGGCAAATGTCGGAGTGGTCTACCTGGCAAGGGGATGAGCTCTTGACGTGGATGGAACAGAGTATCGTTACTTCAGAGATGTTGGTACAGCGAATGGCCAATATCCTACCCCATCACTTTGGCGTGAAGAATCTCTTTTTCATGCGCTTCTTCACCGGTCCGGATTTGAAGAAGGTATTGGTCACCAAGGAGATGCACCTGTCCCAGTTGCACGATCCACACGCAAACCAACTGGATGAGCACTACTGCCGTCGCTGGATCAGCATTCGTTTGATTGGACACCTGAAAACCAAGCAGGGAATTGAAGCCACTCAAGGCCCAATTACCGGAGCGCAAATTTCTCGCTATTGGGACACACCCAATGCTTATTTCTGTATGGCTATTGCCAAACCGACACGGGAAAACCCAGAGAACAGCAGCAGTGTGACCATTGGTTTGCTACTAAATGATCAGTTGCGGGATACTTTCCCTTTTTTGGCGGATCCTTCCATCCTGACCAAGGATGTGCACACCACCTGTGAACGCTGTGCTATCGTGGAATGTGAGGCCCGTGCTGCGCCGCCGGTTTTTCTCAAGCGGCAAAGACGGCGGAGTGGTACAAGAAAGGCATTAGAAGATATGCGTCGGCAGTTGGTAGGCAATGGTAAAAAACCTTAATTGCTTAACTTGCACCAGATTTTTGGTTCTTTTTGTAACACATCAACCGAATTCAACATTAATGAGCAAATACGCAAGAGACGAGGATCGCCTGCGAGAATTGGCGTTAGGTGGCGACACCGCCTGGCGTGCTTTCTATGATGATCTGCGTTCTCCCTTTCGCTTGTTTTTTTTAAAGCATACGAGTTGGAGTAACGATCAGGTCACGAGCCTCTACCAAGATGTTATGGTAGTGCTACATCGCAAGGTGACCAGTGGCGATCTGGCGGCCCCCTTACGCAGTAGTTTGCGCACCTACCTCTTTGGGGTGGGAAAAATGCTTTACCGGAAACAGGGTGGAACGCAGAACCGTTGGGAGGAAGAAATCCCCGAAGTAGCCGTACCCGCCAGTGTGGAAGACCGCATTGCGGAACAAGAACGTGCAGCTTGGGTACGAGATCTACTCAATCGTATGGATGGCAAATGCCGAGAAATTTTGGAAATGGTCTACCTACGCGGTTTTAGCATGGAGGCCGTAGCTGAAGATTTACAGCTTAGCGGAGCTGGATCGGCACGTAAACGAAAATTCGATTGCCTACAACGAATGCGTAAACTCATTAACTCAGCAAACTAGGTGATGACATGACTGCTCTATCCCACGAACTCCTTACTCGCTTAGAGGCTTCCCATCGGGGTAAGCTCAGTGAGGAAGAACAGCAAGAGCTCGATGCTGACTTGGCTAAAATACCCGGTGGGGCAGAAGCCGCCACCGAATT
Source organism: Bacteroidota bacterium (assembly GCA_039816955.1). Classification (GTDB taxonomy): domain Bacteria; phylum Bacteroidota; class Bacteroidia; order Chitinophagales; family Saprospiraceae; genus Lewinella. The sequence goes on along the minus strand of JBCBWU010000167.1, from coordinate 7,491 downwards.
TCGTCAACTCTGGCAGGCCTTGCAATCACTGCAAGCGGAGGAGCAACGCACTAAGGTAGAAGAGTGGGAGACCTCTTGGCAAGCCACCGCCGATGCAGAATGGATAGAGCTGTACCTAAGCAATCAATTATCAGAAGAAAATCGCCAAAGAGTAGAACAGCGCCGGGAGCAAGATGAGGCTTTTGCCAGTCAATTCTCCGATCAAGAAAAGCTATCTGCGGGTTTCAGCGCTGCCAAAGACGAACACTTTCGGGAGCAATTGAGCCAATGGGACGAGCAGGTCAGCACTGGGGACGAGCAGGAAGCTAAAGTACGCCCCATGGTTCCGCGTTGGCGCCGAACACTTGGTATTGCTGCGACCGTATTACTCTTAATTGTCGCTGGTCTTTTCTGGAATGCCAACGTAAATTATTCTGACCAAGCACTAGCAGATAAGTACTATCAGAATCCTCCTACCGGTAACCTAATGGGAGCAGGAGAGATGTCGGAGGAAGCTGCTTATCAGCAGAACTTTACCGACGCCCACAGTGCAATGCAGTTCAAAGATTATGATCGGGCACGCTTGCTCTTTGAAAAACTAGGTACAACGGTTCCTCCGGCTAACTTTTCGGATCATGATCTAGTCTACTATCAAGACAATTTGGATTGGAACTTGATTCTGGCCTTACTGGGACAGAACGAGAGCGGAGGCGTTTTACAACAGCGCCTGGATGTGATCCTGGCCAGCCCCAACCACACCTACTACACGCAAGCGCAGCGACTGCAGGAAGATCTAGATAAGTTTTGGCGGTGGTAGCCTGAAAGCCGTACATTCGGTTTGGCAAAGCACTGAGCATGAAAACGATCTCCTTTTCGAATCCACATCGCAAGAAACATTTTGAATTCTTCCGCTCCATGGATCAGCCACACTTCAACCTGGTGGCCAATGTAGACATTAGTGGATTCTTGGAAATAGTCAAATCACGCAAACTTCCCTTCACACCTTATATGGTATATGCCTTGTCGAAGGTTGCCAACGACATCCCCGTTTTCCGCTGGCGCATCCGTGGTGAGCAAGTAGTAGAGCACGAAAGTGTGCAACCCTCCTTTACCGTGCCCACCGAAGCCTCTGAAGTGTTTAGCTTCTGTACGGTGGAGTACCATCCAGATCGAGACATATTTGTACAGCGTGCGCAGGATACTATTGCGCGCATGAAGGATGATCCTAATTTTGAAGATGAGGAGGGGCGCGATGATTATCTCTTCATGTCAGCTATTCCCTGGGTAAGCTTCACCGGACTGAGTCATGCTATGCATTACAGCCCGGCAGATTCGGTTCCCAGGATCAGTTGGGGAAAGTATTTCGAGCAAAATGGACGTACGCTCATGCCCTTAGCTATACAAGCTCATCATGCCGTAGTTGACGGTAGTGATATGGGGCGTTACTTTCAAGGGGTAGAAACCCTGCTGGCCACAACCAAGCCACTTTTTGGTCTAGAAATGTAAAATTTACTTTAAATTTTTCACCGGGGCAGGGTGGTAGGAAAATTTCCAGGAATCACGTTTTACCTTTTTCAATTTGGGATAAGCTTCTTTCACCGAAAAAAATTCCGATTTCCGCGCTTCGAGCCAAGTTTTCGGGCAAACTCCCATTTAGGGGTATTGATATTTCTCATTGATTATCAGTTGACTATCTCTTAACTTTGTTATATGTTTGCAGCTTAGTGTAAAATAAACACTTTCTATTCGATGATTAAGAAGCAATATTCCAAAACGAAACCTGTTTGTAAGGTTACTTTTTCCCTGACTAAAGAGCAAGTTGGTAAGAAAGCTGAGGTACGCGTCCTTGGTTCTTTCAACGATTGGAGTTGGGACAAAGGCCTTGCCATGAAATCAGGTAAGAAAGGCTACAGTGCTAGTATTGAACTAGCCGCTGGTACCACATACGAATTCCGCTACCTCGTGAATGGCCAGGATTGGTTCAACGATGAGGCTGCTGATGATTACCAACCCACTCCTTTTTTCAGCCACAACTGCGCAATAGCGTTAGAGGCGGTTATTATTAAGGCACCAGCCAAGAAGGCGAAGAAAAGTCCAGTTAAGAAAGCGACGGGTACGACTAAGAAAACAACCACTAAAGCGGGAGCACCGAAAGTAACTCCCGCTAAGCCCGATGATCTGAAGAAGATTGAGGGAATCGGCCCTAAAATTGCTGGCTTATTAGTAGCTGACGGTATCACCACCTTTGCTGCACTTGGTAAAGCGAAGCAAACCAAGTTGAAGGCTATCCTTGAGGCTGCTGGTTCTCGCTACAAAATGCACGATCCTACTACCTGGCCACAGCAAGCTAAATTAGCTGCTGCCGGTAAGTGGGAACAGTTGAAAACCCTACAGGACGAACTGAAGGGTGGACGCAAATAAGAAATCCATCTATTTTACTTTTCTGATAAAATCAAGCCAAATGATCGCGAAGAAATTTTTGAAATCAAAGCCGGTATGTAAGGCTACCTTTAGCTTGCCAACAGAAGCCGTACAGGGTGCTAAGAAAGTTACTCTTGTAGGCGACTTCAACAACTGGGATACTGAGTCTGGTATCAAGATGAAGAAGTCAAAGGATGTTTTCAAAACCACAGTTGACCTGGAAACTGGTAAGGAGTACGAATTCCGTTACCTGCTTGACGGTGAGACCTGGGAAAACGACTGGGCAGCTGACAAGTACGTTGCTACTCCTTTCGGTGTAGAAAATAGTGTGGTAAGCACTTTGAACTAAAGTAAATGCTGCTCTTAGCGAGTAGTGCTACAATACCAGAAAGCCTCTCTGTTCGGAGAGGCTTTTCTAATTTAAAGCCAGCTGATTTGATTTTTCGGCAATAGCTTGTTGAAAAAGTATTGCTCCGCTTATATTAGAGTCCTGCAATCAGACAGCGGCTATTCTCCTGTTTGTATCTTAAGCCAAATCCAAAAGAACGCCCATGAGTGAGGTGAAGAACTTCAGTCTACTTACAGAGTTTGACGTCAATCTATTCAAAAGCGGTAAACACTTCCGCTCCTACGAAAAGTTGGGTAGCCATTCCGTGCAAGTTGACGGGGAATGGGGTTACTATTTTGCCGTTTGGGCACCCAGTGCACGCACTGTTTCCGTGGTGGGTGACTTCAACAGCTGGAACCGTGGCGAACATCCCCTGTCGGTAAGATTGGATGGCTCTGGTATCTGGGAAGGATTCATTCCTGGCTTGAAGAAAGGCTTACTTTACAAATACGCTATCGACAGTCAGGATGGTCGCCAGCTCACAAAGGGTGATCCTTTCAGCTGGTACTGGGAAGTACCACCAAATACTTCTAGCGTAACCTGGGATTTGTACTACGAGTGGTCGGATGAAGAGTGGATGTCAGAGCGCAAAGAAAAATCTGGATTGGAGCAGCCTTACAGTGTGTACGAAGTACACTTGGGTTCTTGGCGCAAAAAACCAGGTGCAACTGAATCGCTGAGCTACCGCGAACTGGCGGAAGTGCTTCCGGACTATCTAAAGGATATGGGTTTCACCCATGTGGAATTTCTGCCAGTAATGGAGCATCCCTACTTCCCGAGTTGGGGATATCAAATCACCGGCTATTTTGCTACCACCAGCCGCTTTGGCTCACCGCAGGACTTTAAATACCTGGTAGATAAACTACACCAGGCGGGTATTGGTGTAATTTTGGATTGGGTGCCTTCGCATTTTCCTACGGACGCCCACGGTCTTGCCGATTTTGATGGGACTCACCTGTATGATCATGCGGATCCACGCCAGGGTTTTCACCCAGATTGGAAGAGTAGCATCTTCAACTACGGTCGTAATGAGGTACGTTCTTTCCTCATCAGTAACGCCCTCTTCTGGTTGGAGGAATTCCATATTGATGGCCTGCGTGTAGATGCCGTAGCCTCTATGTTATATCTAGATTATAGCCGCGAGGATGGTGAGTGGATTCCTAATAAATACGGTGGTAACGAAAACCTGGAAGCCATCGATTTCCTACGGGAGTTCAACTCTACGGTATACCAGGAATACCCTGATGTAATGACCATCGCAGAAGAATCTACCGCCTGGGCCGGCGTGAGTCGTCCTATCTATACTGGAGGCTTAGGATTTGGTCAGAAATGGATGATGGGCTGGATGCACGATACGCTGAATTACTTTAAGCTGGATCCGATTCACCGCCAGTATCATCATAACCAGATTACCTTCAGTATGGTATATGGTTTTACGGAAAACTTCATGTTACCGCTTTCCCACGATGAGGTAGTACACGGTAAAGGCCCATTGCTAGACCGTATGCCGGGAGATGAATGGCAACGTTTTGCTAATCTACGCTTGTTGTTTGGCTATATGTTTACTCACCCTGGTACCAAGTTGTTGTTTATGGGTGGCGAATTTGGCCAAAATAGCGAATGGAATATCGAGCAAGGCCTAGATTGGACTTTGCTAGAAACGGATAACCACAAAGCTATTCTGGATTGGGTCAAGGCACTCAATAACCTTTACAAGAACAACACTGCCCTGTACGAACAGCAGTTTGTACAAGCCGGCTTTGAGTGGATCAATCACGGTGATCACCAGCGCAGTATCCTTTCCTATATGCGCCAGGGCAAAGCCGAAGATGATACCATGGTGATGGTGTGCAACTTCACACCCGTACCACACGAGGGCTTCCGCGTAGGTGTACCCACAGCCGGTACCTACGAAGAAGTACTTAATAGTAATGCCGCTGCTTATCAGGGGACCGATCACTTATTGAATCCGGACCCGATCAAAGCAGATGAAAAGGAGTGGGATAGCCGCGACTATAGTATTGAATTCAACCTGCCGCCTTTGGCGATTGCGGTGTTTAAGCTTAAAGCTTAATGATGGCACTTCGCGACGGGAGGCGAAGGAACTATCGTTGCGACGGGAGGGCAACGGAGCGAGCAAAAGTGTAACATCTATGCCGACTCCATCGCGCCTCCCGTCGCGATGACGGAAGTCACAACGGATCACGCCATAAACTCCCAGGCGGTACGGTAGCTGCCGTGGGCTTCACAGTACGCTAGAAAAGCGCTGTAGAAGGCATCGTTGCCGATGGTTGCGCTATCGCCAATGATGATGAGCTTGTGGCGGGCCCTGGTCATGGCTACGTTCATGCGACGATAGTCTTTCAAGAAGCCAATTTCGGATTTGCCGTTGGAGCGTACCAGACTGATGTACACTACGTCTCGTTCCTGGCCCTGGAAGCCATCGATGGTATTGATGGTGAGAGGTACATCCTGGAGTTTGGGATCTTGTTTTACCGTTTGTTTTATTTGTACCACCTGTTCCCGGTAGGGAGAAATAAGGGCAATGGAAGGGAGCGGCCGTATTTCGTGCGTGTCGCAGTGTTCTAACAAGGCATAGAGGTGTTCACAAAGAATCTGGAATTCACCTTCGTTATACCTGCTCTGGAATTGTGGTTGGATTTGCTCCTGAAAACCAGTACCGGCAGTATCAATAAATTCTACCGCTGCGTAGGGATCTTTGTTGATAGTGCGATCCTTTACCGCTTCATCCGCCAGTAAGTGGCCGTCGTAGAACTGCTCATTGGAGAAGTTCATGATCAGCTCATTCATGCGGTATTGGGTCCGCAGGAGACTCGTTTTAGGTTGCCGTTTGAGTGCTTTTTCAATTAAAGTTACCTCTAAGCCGCGCCTTCTTGCGGCATGACTCTTAATAGTTGGCGGGAGCTGATAGGGGTCTCCGGTCAGGACAACTCTACCTGCTTTCAGGATCGGAATCCAGGTGGCTGGTTCGAGCGCCTGGGCAGCCTCGTCAATGATGACGGTACGAAATTGGCGTTTGGCTAATATCGAATTAGCTGCTCCTACCAAGGTACAGGTGATGACCCGTGCGCCTTCCAGCAATTGATCAACTAGCCGCTGCTCTAGCTGGTTGGCCCAGCCAGAAACTTCTCCGGCTTCCTTGAACATGGCCCCTCGTTGTTTGCGCTCTTCCGAACCGAAATTACGGCGGAAACGTTTGGCTTTGCGCCGCAATTCAGCGGCCTGAATTTTGAGCTTCTTGATCATCTTAGCATCCGGATGATTTGCCACTTGAAAATCCAGGGTATGGCTCATTACTTCTTCATCTACACGACTAATATTACCAATGCGCAAGACATTGATACCTTCGGCTGCTATTCGTTCAGTAAGTAGATCAACTGCGGTATTACTAGGCGCGCAGAGCAGTACGGTGGGCTCCGCTTGCAACAACTGAATCACCGTTTGCACTAGGGTGGTTGTTTTACCCGTTCCCGGTGGGCCATGGATGACTGTTAGTTCGTAAGAACCTACTACATCCCGCAGGGCTGCGTTTTGCGAGTCGTTGAGGCGCTCACTGCGGAGAAATTCATTCACTTCGCGAAAACGTGCTACCTGCTTGCCTAGGATGATGTCACGTAGCTCTGCCAAGCGGTTTCCGCGTGCTTTCTGCACTGCCGTTACCGCCTTGGCCATTTCCCGATAGGTGCGATCATCAAACAGTAAATCAACACCTAGTAGACCCAGTCCGGTCCAGTCTGGTAAATCAGCAGAATTGAGGATGATCTTCATCTTTGATCGCTCCACAAACTGGATGACGCCACCGCGCTCGGGCTTGTGCACATTGGGTTGTCGGGTAAAGAAATTGACCATGTTTCCCGCCCGGAATTGATCTGGACGATGCGGGAGGGGGCGTTCAACAATGACAAAGGCGCGATCACCGATGGTGTAGCCCGACTTCGCAACCGTGATATTGTACCACGAATATCCTTCCTTGACGCGCTTCTCGAGTGGAAGATTAAGAATCTTCTGGCGGTGAAACTCCAGGTCAGCTTCCTTTTCGAGTTCGAGTAACTCCTGGAGTTCGGTCAATTCCGCGGCAATATCGGCTGAGGTCAAAGTACGTACTGGTTTTTGTGCGGGCAAAGATAACGGGAATTTGTTCGGACTGATCTGCTTATGGGAACGCTGGTTTGTTTCATAAGCCGTTGAGCATTTCAGATGCTTGGGGTACAAAAAAATGCGGTCTTTGTTCACAAGTTCCTTTAAAAGGTAGGTAACTAGTAAGGCAAGGAGGTAGGCGGAAATCCGCAAAAGAGTAGCTGCTCTTTTCACCTAAGACCTACGATATGAAAATTAAAGAATTGCAAAAATCAGCGAAGTGGCCGCAGAAAAAAGCAAGCATAAAAGCGCTGCAACGCCAAATTGAGTTCGGCGAATTTGGAGAGATGGACTTTGAAACCATTCTTCCGGTTATCACCAGGCGTTATCTCATAACCTACATGAGTTCTCAGGGGTGCGCCGAATTCGCTCAGCTACAGTGGTATCGATTACTAACCAATCGCTTAATACTAATCGGGTAGCGGTCTTTTTCTACCGCGGACTGGAGAAGCCCCATTCTGGGTCATGCTTCTACTCCATTCCTACGGGCTGTACCATTGATATTGCTTCTCGTCCTATTCCCGCAGAGATTACGACCGTTAACG
>JBCBWU010000166.1:0-16511 GCA_039816955.1 Bacteroidota bacterium | reverse complement strand
ACCAAAAAACACTACATATATAAATTTGTCACCTTTCTACAGTCTTATCTCCTTTCATGTGCACATAAATCTTGAATATCACGGCTTTACCCACAAAAAACAGGTCCTCAATACTACATAGTGTTTAAAATCATCAATTATAAGGTGTCACAAAATCAAGGTTTCGTGAAAAAAAGCTTACCCAAAAACAAGGAATATTGTGTAAGGCAATGAAATTACTATTGCCACCCCCTTAGTTTTTAAATGAAAGGTATCACATGAAAAATTTAATTACACTAGGTCTAGTAGCACTGACCTTTGCCCTCTCCGGGCAAGATTGTCAGCTGGTAAAGCTACATTCCACTATACCAGAAGGTGTGACCAAGCACCATTTCCCAGTGCAAACTTTACCTGCTTCTGTTGATCAAGAATTCTTCACCTACCTATCTGAATGGAATGAAGGCGAGCTAGTCGTACGTTTACGTTTTTCCAATGATGGAGAAAATTGGACAAAGTGGGATATTCTGAAAAGAGATTATACCCAGCCCGAAGCAACGAATTCTCCGCTGCACCTTGCCGCAGATCAGTACGAGTACTTTGAGTGGGCAGTCTATAACAAGGCTGGCATAGCGTGTGAGTTAGCACTGAACTTTTACTATCCTGAAAGTACACCAGTCATCGCGGCATTCGCGGAAGGCAATCTCTTAGAAATATCAACCGTTGGGTGCCCCCAACCAATGTTGGCTGACGATGTCAAGCCAGCAACGATCGTCTCTATCGATAATGATGACGATAAATAGTTCCCCTTAATTTAAGTTAACCTGATATTGAACGGGGCTGACGTAAGATTACGCCAGCCCCGATTTCTTTTGATGTGTCGGTCTTTCTATTCCTCTTCTTCACTCCAAAATAAATCTTCATTTTCCATGGATTCTCTGGTAGTCTCATCTTCTCGGGCATCGTTTATGTAAGTCCACAGGCGATCCTTCATTTCTACCATTCCGTGCCCGGTGGCTGCAGAGATAAATAAATGGGGTAAATCCTCGGGAATATCCGGTGCCAGAAGTTCTTCCAGCTCATCATCAATCAGATCCCGCTTAGTGATCGCTAAAAGACGTGGCTTATCCAGCAGGTCTGGATTATATTGCTCTAGCTCGTGGAGCAAAGTTTGGTAAGACTGGCGAATATCATCAGCATCAGCGGGAATGCAAAATAGTAAAGTCGCATTGCGCTCAATATGACGGAGGAAGCGATGCCCCAATCCCTTTCCTAGATGCGCATCCTCTATAATTCCGGGGATATCAGCCATGGCAAAAGAACGACCATCGCGGTACTGTACGATTCCAAGATTGGGTGTAAGAGTAGTGAAAGGATAATTGGCAATTTCCGGTTTTGCAGCGGTAATGGCCGCTAAAAGGGTAGACTTACCAGCATTGGGGAAACCGACTAAACCGACATCAGCCAGAACTTTCAGTTCAAGGATACGCCAAATATCTTGGCCTTCTTCACCCGGCTGGGCATATTTTGGAGATTGGTTGGTAGCGGTTTTGAAATTAGAGTTACCTAATCCGCCTCGACCACCAGGAGCGAGAACCTTTTCTTGATCATGTTCTGTGACCTCAAAGAGGACTTCCTGCGTATCCGGGTCTTTAACTACTACACCTAGAGGAACCTCTAAAATAACATCCTCCCCCTTCGCGCCACTGCAATGATTGCCACTCCCGGCACCTCCATGCCCCGCCTTGACGTGTTTTCGGTACTTAAAGGCCAGTAAGGTCCAAAGATTGCGGTTACCTTTTAGGATAATATGACCACCTCGGCCACCATCTCCCCCATCGGGGCCTCCCTTGGGAGCTCCTTTCGTCCGCAAAAAATGGGCAGAGCCTTTTCCGCCGTGGCCGGACACACAATTGATTTTAACGTAATCGACAAAGTTCGTTCCCGCCACGCAAGATTAATTTTACACAAAAACGTCAATCTCCTCGCACAAGCGATCAAAGATGACTTCAATGGTACCAACGCCGGCTACTTTAACTGACTTCTCCTGCTGAGCATAAAAGTCAAATACCGGGCTAGTTTCGTTCTTAAATACATTGATACGATTACGAATGGTTCCTTCATTTTGATCGTCAGAACGACCACTCGTTTTACCACGCTCCAATAAGCGGGTTACAATCTCACTATCATCTACATCCAGTAGAATCAGTTTAGAGATACTATTGCCCTTTTCTGCCATTAGGTTATCTAATGCTTCCGCTTGCGGTACGGTCCGTGGAAAACCATCAAAGATATAACCTGCTACATCTGGGTTGGCCTCTACCTTATTACGCAGCATACCAATGGTCACACTATCTGGCACCAATGCCCCTTTGTCGATATACGATTTGGCTTCCACACCTAGCGGCGTGTTATTGCCAATTTCGTAGCGAAATAGATCTCCAGTACTGATGTGAAGCAAATTATACTTCTCAACCAGCTTGGCAGCTTGTGTGCCTTTACCAGATCCGGGAGGGCCAAATAAAATCAGATTAATCATCTTCACTTAGTTTAGTAGACTACTACGATTTTTCTTGCTTAGGGCATTTCGAAAAAACCTAATAGAATATTCTGGAATTCTGTTCATTACCAAAGCAAACTTTGGCCTTTACAAAAATCCTTCACCAAGTGAGCTAATATACGCAATAATGACTTAGTTTTCAATAAAAAATAAGTCAGCACTTACGGTTTCCAGCCGCTCTTAATACTGCATTTTATCTAAATAAGCATGGCTTATTGCAATTTCATCCATGGGCATTTTTCCGGGACGCATATGATCCTGTTCCACAAAGAAATACCGCATTCCAGCCTGATCTTCGCGTCCGAAAACTTCTGGCCAGTCAATGACTCCTTGTCCTACCGCAGCGAAGAACTTCTCGGGAGTATCATCCATGTCCTTTACATGCCATAGTGGGAAACGCCCGCTGTGTTGCGCGAAGTATTTTTGATAATCACTACCCGCTCGGGTAATCCAGTAGAGGTCAAGTTCAAATTGTGCCAAGTTTGGATCTACCTCCGCCAAGAGTATATCCATGGGACGACGTCCCGCTACCATGCGATCGAATTCAAAATCGTGATTGTGATAAGCAAGTTGTAAACCATAATTCTTGCAGATCTCGCCACCTTGGTTTAGGATATCCACTAGCTCTCCGTAGCCCTCAGCCGTTCTTTTTTCTTCCGGCCAATATGGAATCACTACGAAGGACTGCCCAGCTTCACGGCAGGTAGCCGCAGCACGTTCGGGATCGGCCTGCATAGCCTCCCAACCCACATGTCCACTGGGCATTTTTAGATTATTATCCTCTAGTAAAGCACGAAAGGCCTTGGGGCCTCGATCGTACAATTTCCCATTATTATAACCGGCTCCTTCTACATATTCATAACCAATGGCTGCCACCTGACGTATGGCCTCGGTGGCATCGCGTTGCATTTCTTCTCGAATGGTGTAAAGCTGTAAGCCAATGGCTTCCACCTCTTGTTTTCTGTTACAGCCTGCAGCTTTGGCTGGCAATAGTGCTCCAACTGCTAAATAGCTAGAGGTTTGCAAAAATTTCCGACGTTGCATGATTTGTCATTGATGATGATAGGCAATAGCCTCGATGCGGCCTTCTGGCCAACAACCAAGCTGAAATTCCGACTTTAAAAATCTGCTTTAAGATACAGCAATCTTACTCTTTCGCATTAGCCACCACCAGGCTAAGCCACAAATTAGGAGCCCCAGGAATTCTCTAGTGAGCTCAATATGGGGTGCCTCTGCTTTCATACTACCAGTGATTGTAGGCATGCCCATTTGGATCCAATCGATAAAGCTGGGCAGTAAACTCAGTATACCAATAACAATTACTCCTATCCCTCCCCAAAGCAACCACTGAGGTAAAGAACGAAAGATAGATCCGATGAAGACGGCACTGGTTGCACCGTACAAAAGTACCCATAACCAAGGGTCAGGATCGTTCAGCTGAACCACGGCAAATAACAGAAAAAGGGCACTGACAATAATTCGAGCAATCATACCTAGAAGTTAATTCGGTAGTTAATGATAGGAATAAATTCTAGCTGGAATCGCCGATTCACACGCCCCAAGAAACGATCATAATAATCGTACGCCGCATTTTGCTGCCCACTGACATTTTGGATGTCTAATGACAGCATAGAATTCCAATTGGCCCGATTCTTCTGATAATAGATGCGCAAGTCTGTGCGGAAATAAGCCGGAAGTTGCTCGGTATATCCTTGGCTAAAATCGAATACCGTAGTTCGGTTGCGGTCTGACGCCACAAGATCAATCGGGGCCGCTCTAAGGCCACCATTGTAATGTAATGCCACGTTGAAACCAAAGCGATTAACCTGTTGCTTCCGATCCGTACCACTCCATTCTTTCCCCAGTGTGAGCGCAGTTGCGTAGTCTTGGGCAAAGCGCGACTTTACCCACTCTCCATCTTCGTCTTGGTAGCGGGCATCGAATAGGCTTACGCCTACAACATACCACCAACCACCGGTAGCAAATTGTTGTACCGTAAGCTCTGCTCCTTGTGTACGGGCTTCTGAAGTAGCATCTGTTTCCGGTAGAATTTGTTCAATCTGGTTGATCGCGGAGATAGCTCCATTTCCCGTAATCTGAGTTAGGTTTTGCTGGTAAAGCTGTATACTAATCTTTCTACTATTGGAAAGCTGACGATTCCAATAAGCACTGTAGAGTCTTGACCGCCTTGGTTGTAGGGCAAGCTCATAAGGTGAAGGTGCCTGAGTAGAAACGGAAAGGTCGGCACCAACTGTATTCTTTTTATTGAGCAGGTAGCTTAGCGCTAAGCGTGGTTCAGAATAACTCGATTCATCCAACCAGTCGATCCAGTTACTTAATCGCCAACCTAGATTCAGGCTGAGGCGCTTAATCTGGTAGCGCCAATCTATATAGGGACTCACCACCAGACCTCCATTACTGCGGCCGGTAATCCCTTCCGAACCAAAAGGAAATTCCCGCTCCACACTTTGATCAATATAAAGCCCTTCCACGCCTAAAGTAATACTACCAAACGGTAGTAGTTTTCGCCGGTAACTCAGTTGAAAACTAGTCTTCTGTTGCCGTAACTCATCCCACTCCCGATTGCGCAAATCAGGGGCAATACCTAGCCGCTGATGACGTACTCCCGACCAAGCGGCAGCAGCACGCCAGCGTGCATTATCCCCTTGCGGTTGTGTCCAGGACGCACCAACAGTAGCCATTTCTGAGCTAAAGTCGATGGTATTATACAAGTCTTTCTCTGTCTCCCACTCCGTGGTATCTGTAGGCTGGTTAAACTCATTGCTACTACTACCAAGCAGGCCAAAAATCGAGAAGGCTCCGCCTTTCTGTCCGGGAAAGTGCAGCTTAAAGCTGAGGTCTTGAAAACGAATATCCTCATTCCCAAAGGATACCCCAAGATCACTGAGTAGACCGGTAAAGGAATAGCGGTAGTTCACGAGATACGAACTCCCGCCCGCTCGAATAGGGCCTTCCGCCGCCAGATCAAATCCAATGAGCCCTGCTTGAATGGTATACTCGCGCTGTTCGTTATTGCCGTTCCGCAAGCGCATATCCATTTGTGCGGTGGTCGCATTGCCCAGAGCTGCGGGAGCTGCTCCTAAATAAAAGTTAGCTTCTTGCAAGAGTTGGGCGCTAATCGCATTGACACCACCTCCACTGAGTGTGGGGCGATCAGTGAAGGTACCTCCGTTGGCTGTATGGTTAGGGTTTACAATTTCTAATCCATCTAACCGCCACTGCATCCCTAGTGGAGACTGGCCCCGAATGATAAGGTGGTTGGCTTGGTCGTTGGCCCCCGTCACCCCGGCGTAGGCCGTAGCCAAACGAGCAGGATCATTAAAAGTGGCCGGAAAACGGAGGGTCTCCTCCTGGCTTAGATTTAAAATGTTAGGACTAGCGTTGCTCCGGGGCTGGCGACTTGCTTTGACAGTAACAGCAGTTAAGCTGGTAGCCGCCTCCTGAAGTATGATATCCAAGACTTGCTCTTTACCAGAGGATACCAATACCTCGTTCATTACAAGCTGTTGGTACCCTAGGTAGGAAATCTCAACTGGATAGCGCCCCGGTGGTAAATCATTGAAGCGAAATAAGCCGAAGGAATCCGTATCTATTCCACGTTGTATGGTAGGTAGATAAACCGTTGCACCTGTGAGAACCTGTCCGTTGTCAGCGTCGCGAACACTACCACGCAAAGTGGCTTGTGCTGCGAGACTACTAGTGAGCAGCAGTATAAAAACTACTGGTAAACTCAGCTGACGAAGCATATTGGCACCAGAGTTGAGACGCAAACTTAAGTTAATTTGTGGTAAAATTTTTATAATCAAAACAATTTAATTATATTGCAATTGAGTTTAGAAAACCACTCATCAGTGTTTCCTTTTCCTTTCACCTGCAGAGCGCTCTTAAGGTGAATTTAATCAGCGGTTATTATTCCCGGTTTTTTCTGCTCACCAAAGATGTTGTTGGCCATTTTGATGAGTGATCGTCGAAATCGGTGTGATCTTGCTGTCTTTTCTGAAGCAGAAAGGATAGTTGTTGGACCTGGCGATAAGGGTGGGTCCCGCCATAGCGGGCGTGTGTCCCATCTCTCTTTAGATCAAAAAAACACCTTCCCACTTTGAAGCTATCCTACTTCGGCAAACTAATCGTAAAAGTAGTTCCCTTTCCTTCTTCTGAGCGTTTTACGAAAATTTTTCCGCCGTGGTATTCCTCTACAATTCGCTTCGTTAAGCTTAGTCCTAGCCCCCAGCCCCGTTTTTTAGTCGTAAAACCAGGTTGGAAAACTCGCTTGTGGTTATTCGCCGGAATACCTTTACCGGTGTCCGTTATATCAATGTAGATATACTGACTATCATCATATACATCAGCACTGATAGCCCCTTTGCCTCCCATAGCATCAAGGGCATTGCGCAGTAAGTTTTCAATCACCCAATCGAAGAGTGGTGGGTTAATCGCGACCATTTGTTGTTGCGTAGCCGGATCTGGAAAATCAAAGCTGACTTTCCGTGGAGCCCGGCGTTGCATGTAGTCTTTGCATTTCTCTAATTCCTCCAAGACGTTAATCTGATCCAATTTGGGTGTGGAACCAATTTTTGAGAAACGGTCCGCAATTAATTCCAAACGCTGAACATCATTTCGTAGCTCACCCACTATTTCCATCGTCTCTTCATCCTCTCCACGCATCATTTTCAGGTGCTCAATCCAAGCTACGATAGCCGAAATCGGGGTACCTAATTGATGTGCCGTTTCTTTGGCTAAGCCCACCCAGACACGGTTCTGCTCCGATCTTCGAGCTGAGTTAAGTCCTACGTATCCAAACACGATGAAGCCACCAATCAGTAGAAACTGAACGACAGGGAAGTAGCGCAACTGCTGCAGAATCTGGCTTTCCCCTACGTAAATCCGGGTCTGTTGTCCATAACCTTCAATAGGCTCTGCGCCATCTTCAATAAGGCGCTGCAACTGATTAGGTAGATATCCCAGAGTGTCCTTATTACGTTCTTCACTACCCCAATTCGCTCCCCAATCTACGCCTCCTCGATCATTAGTAATGATCACGGGGATAGTCGTATTGGCGATCAAGATTTCTGTGTGCAGCAAAAAGTCACAATACTCATCCGCTTCAGGATCAGCTGAGTTAAGGTCTTCCTGTGCCATTGCATAGAAGCGCGTGTTATTACGCTCTACGACTGCCAGACGTTTTGCCATGTAGTTGGTGTACCACATGGAAAAAACAATGATTGCAGCCCCCAGAATAGCGAGGTACCATTTTTGCCGCGATTTCCTTTGGTAAATATCCATGAGCTAGCGAATATGTCTGCAAGGTAAGAACCCTGTTTGGCTTCGTTAATGCTATTTATTTGTTTCCTCTTCTTGCACTTCTCCATTCAAAAATATATCACTTCGCAAAGCGACATTTTCTCGAATATTCATGTAGTAGATATTCATATCACCGGGGTGATAATTTTTGCCCAACAGCAACCAGCTTCCTGGAAATTTGGGTTTAGAAGCCCACAACACAGGTCCATATACTTGTGCATCAGAAGCAGCGGGAATAATTTCTTCAAAAGGGCGTAAAACAGCCCCTTTATTTTCTTCTGCCGAAGCATAATCCTCCGTCAGCGTCCAGTTCAGTGGATTAGTTACCACAATATCTGTTGCCGTTTGCTTGGGTTCATAGCCCCGCTTGTAAGTGCGCCAGGCGATATAACATCCTGTAGCCGTACTATCCTGGCAAGGCTCAAGTGATTCGAAAGCACTACTGAGCACTGGAATCCCAACGATGTAAGCCACCACCAACTGCTCTTGCAATGCCTGCCCGTCAAAAAACTCTTGCAAAAGTTTAATAGAATGGGTTGTCCCCTGGCTATGCGAAGCAATAACAATGGGGCGGCCTTGATTATGATTGGCCAGATAGTACCCAAAGGCACGGCGTACATCATCATAAGCTAAATCCAGTGCTCGCTTGGCACTTAAGGTGTCATCCGTAAAATAGGAGTGCAGATGCGCCTGCCGATAAAAAGGCGCAAAAACCCGGCACGTACCATTGAAAATACTAGCCTGAAATTTTATTGGACTTTCCAGTGTGCGCTCATTCAAGTCTGCATCCTTGACCGAACCGTTCCAGAGCTTTTCTCCTTTTCGGCCTGTATAGGTGGTTGGGTGAAGAAAAAAAACATCTACTTCTGCCTCTGCCTGTTCATCACTCAAACCATCTGGGGTTTTGTCAGCCGCATCTGTTTGCCAGGGTAAAGCGGCCCAATACCGGTCCTGACTATAGTTCGGTGCTGTAGGCACTTGTTCTGCAGCAAAGGGTTGTCGAGGGTGTACCCTACAAGATGATAAAAGAAGATTAGCAAACACCAATGTAAGAATGGTGAATTTCACTGGGTTCATTGTGACCATGATATAAATGTTACAAGACTGGGGTTTTGAGAATAAACGCATAAACACACAAAGCCGACACACCAAAGTCCACTTTTTACATCAGACTCAGAAAACGGCGGTAATTT
Source organism: Bacteroidota bacterium (assembly GCA_039816955.1). Lineage (GTDB taxonomy): Bacteria > Bacteroidota > Bacteroidia > Chitinophagales > Saprospiraceae > Lewinella. The sequence goes on along the minus strand of JBCBWU010000166.1, from coordinate 7,460 downwards.
ATCGCAACACAAGTTACAACGCAGCTCAATGCTTGCAAAGGTTTAAAGAGTGCAACAAAACACAAATTGGCAGCAAAAGAAGCTAACACGTTTGGCCCAATGGGTATATCCAACTACATTCGAAAAAAACTCTTCCAATGCGTACCTGCCTTCTGCTATTACTCCTAGCTAGCCTTTCAACGAACCTCTTTGCGCAAGCCCCGCTGGACAGCGATGAAGCTGCCGTATCGAAAGTAATAGACCAGATTTTTGATGGCATGCGCAACGCAGATAGTGCAGCAGTGGGTGCTTTGCTCCACCTTGATATTAGGATGCAAAGCACAGGCTACGATCAAAATGGTGAACCTTACCTGGCGGCCAGTGGTGCTGCCCGTTGGTTACAGTCAATTGCAAAATACGAGGCTGGTAGTTTAGACGAACGTCTTTACTCTCGGGTAATTGAGGTAGATCCTCCTTTGGCTACCGCCTGGACTGAGTATAGTTTTTTCCTCAATGGTGAACTCTCCCATTGTGGCACCAATGCCTTCCAATTGATCAAAACATCTGAAGGTTGGAAGGTTCATCAGGTGACGGATACCCGACGCCGAGAAAACTGCACTACTGAGGAAAGAAGTTTGGCTGATACCTTACACGCCTTTATCGACAATTGGCACCAGGCAGCAGCTAACGCAGATGAAGACACCTTCTTCGGCAGCATGGCAGCTGATGGCATTTACCTAGGTACAGATGCCAGTGAACGCTGGCTACGTGATACGTTCCAGGTTTGGGCGAAAGCCCCTTTCGATCGAGAAAGCGCCTGGGATTTCACCCCTTACCAACGCGAACTCTACTTCAGCGATAACAATAAGTACGTCTGGTGGGAAGAATTGCTCGAAACCTGGATGGGACCTTGCCGTGGATCCGGGGTAGCCCGTTTCTACGAAGGTCGCTGGCAGATTCAACATTACAATTTGGCTCTCACCATACCCAACGAAAAGATGAAAGCCGTCATTGAGGTAACCAAAGACGAATAAGTTGAATGCTAGTGTTTAACAAAACGCCAGGCACCTTGCCGGTCTACCAACTGTACACGTAAAAAGTAGGCTCCTGCCGGTAGTGATGCTACATCAACTTGCTCCTCCCATAAGTCTAGATATTTATGGCTTTCCCTAGCAAGTAATAGCCGCTGATTAACATCCAGAATCTGGATTTGTATTGGCCCAGTTTCTTCTACTTGGAGCTGGAGTTGAAGTAGATCCTGCACCGGATTAGGTTGTATTGTTAAAGCTCCCTCTGGCAGGCTAGGTTCTTCAGTATCTACAGCAGTACATTCATTGATAATTAGGTCATTTACCCCTTCGCGGACCATAGAAAATAGAGGATAAAAACTATCACCAGGGCAAGCCGTGGCGCAGCCATCTCTGTGCCCAGAAATATGCATCAGGTTACGACCCGATGAAGCGTGAAAGCTCGTGCCAAGTGGGTCGGCATCAATATCGCAGGCTTTCCACGCCAAGAGGCGTTCCAGAGCATTGACGGCCTGATCTGTTGGTTCAATATTGGTAAAATTGCCCAGTACGCATACGCCCATCGTACCCGTATTCGTTCCGCAAAAGTGCGCACCTCGTATATCATTACCTCGACCTTCGTAGAGCTCACCATCAGGATCTACTAAATAGTTGTAACCGATGTCATCCCAGCCATTTCCATTGACGTGCAAATCCCAGATGGCGCGAACAATAGCGGCCCAATCATTAGCTGAATTGGTACCCGCTGAGTGGTGCACAATTAAATGCGTAACAACCGTAGATGCAGGACTCGTTTGTACTGGGCAATCACCCGTTGGGCACCATTCGGCGCGGGTCTGAATAGCGGGTTGTGGGCAAGGGCAAATCAATGAGTTGCTAGACTGAGGTACCTCACTATCTACTTCAACTACTTTTGTTTCTCCTGGCTGATAGAAATGTATGATTGCCGATTGAGTTTGTGCAGCGCGGGTATCTAGCTGCAATTGAAAAAAGCGGAATTCTGGAGCACCAATCCCCAGCTCGGTAATCCCCTTTTCTTTATTGTGTTCATCACGCCGTAATTCCTGCCATTCTCCCCAGCGGTCGGCCTCCGTCGCGAAACGAATTTTCATAGGTAGCGGCCCACCAGACCATTCAATGAAGTAAGAGAAAAAGGGAAGCTGATCAACAAAGGGGAGTACTCCATTGATACGAACCTCTGCTTGCTCACGCGGAAACTGAAGGGTTTCTGTTAGACGCTCGGTATTTTGCCCGATGAGAGAAAACTGGAACAATAGAACAACCACAAATAGATAGATCAGCCGCATTGTATTTCATTTGGTAAACGAAAAGGAAAGATATGGTTTAAGACCGCAAAGCCCAAAAGTTATTAGCCGACGAAGAATACTTGAATGATAATCAATTGTTTACTTTTGTCGCTGTCAGGTAGGCGACGCAACTTTCTACTAGACATCAAAAAATTACTTCTAGCTTTAGTTTTCGATTCAACTAGCAGTAAAAGCTGCTTTTGATAAGTACTAAACAGCACGAAGCGGCCCTTTTCTATGAGGGTTCCGGACGACTAAGTGACCATGAGGATAGCCGTAAAAAACCTGCAAGAAATCCCACATTGGAGATTTATCTGCATTAGTGGAGTGGTAGTATTAACCACCCTATTATTAGGTTTCGACATACAAGCTTCGCAAGATGACGAGCGTTTCCATTCTAGTACTGAATACGCTTACTTTACCACGCTATTAGATTCTTTACCCGAAGGCTATAACGGGCTCTTCGCCGGCTCTGGCGAATGTGAACAATGCCACGGTTATGATACAGCCGGAGTAGCCAGCGTGGACCTCTTTGGTAATGATGTCAATCTGGTGGATGATTGGAGAGCAACAATGATGGCCAACTCGGCTAAAGATCCGTTTTGGCGTGCTAAGGTGAGTCATGAAGTGCTAGTTAATCCTCAGTACCAATCGCTAATCGAAACGAAGTGTACCTCTTGCCATGCACCACTTGGTCACTTTGCTACCTTTCACCAAGGAGCAGATTCCTACAGTATCGCAGAGATGGCAAGTGACAGCATCGCCCTAGATGGTGTTTCCTGCTTGGCCTGCCATCAACAGTCGGAAGTAGGCTTGGGGGATACACATTCGGGCGAACTCAATTTCGAGATAGATAAAGTGGCTTTTGGACCATTCCCTTCTCCTTTATCATCTCCTATGCTGACCGCCAGTGGCTACGAACCCATCTACAGTCCACACATCTCTGATGCCGGTGTTTGCGCGGGTTGCCATACCCTAATCACCGAAACGGTTGACTTAGATGGCAACCTGACAGGCGGCACGTTTGTTGAACAAGCAACCTACCACGAATGGCTCAACTCCGACTACGAGCGGGAGGAGATCAGCTGCCAAGCTTGCCATATGCCTACGCTTACCAAAGGTGAGTTTTTTCTTGCGGCTGGCTTTGAAACTGCCGCACGTAATAAGTTTTCGCTACACGAACTCGCTGGCGCTAACGTGAGCATGCTAAAGCTCATGAAGGAGCACCGAGACGAATTGAATATTTCCGCAACTGAGCAGGACTTTGATAATGTCATTGCTGCCACTGAAGACATGCTCCGTTTCCGCACTTTGGATGTGACTCTTTTTGAAGGTGAGCGCACTGCCGATACCACCTTTGTAGGAATAGAGGTAACAAACAAAGCCGGACACAAATTTCCCTCGGGCTATCCCGCACGTCGAGCTTACATTCATCTCGTAGCTACTACCGCAGAAGGGGATACACTGTTTGAATCAGGAGCCATTGACCAAAACTATGAATTGGTCGGCCATGATGCTAGCTACGAACCACATCATTCCATTATTCGCTCTGAGGACCAAGTACAGATTTACGAGCAAGTACTGGGCGATGTAAATAACAATAAAACGACGGTCTTGATAAGAGCAGCAAGTGCACTTAAAGACAACCGCTTGCCGCCCATTGGCTTCCGCCAAGATCACGAGGTATACGATACCACACAGATTTCGGGCCTGGCACTACTAGATGAGGATTTCAACACGGACCTGACTGGTGAGGGTACTGGCAGTGATATTGTTTATTTCCACATCCCCACACAAGGATACCTTGACGTGCTAAATATTACCGCCACGATCTTTTACCAATCCATGCCGCCCAAGTGGATGGCTGAGATGTTTGCCGAAACAAGCCCAGAGATTGATCGTTTCGTAGATATGTATGAAGGCGCAGACCGTACCCCAGCCGTTTTAGGTCAAGATGATCTAATGGTTGCCGGAATTGTTAGTACCCGAGAGACACAACCTGAATTAGCAGCTCGCGTTTATCTGAGTAATGATCAGGAACTACGAATCGAAACACCAACCGATGTAGAAGTAAATATTTACAACTACTTAGGTCAGAGAGTACAACAAACCTACCTGCGAGCAGGTGAACATAATATCCCCACTTCTCTTCGTCGTCAACTGACAGTTGTGCACTTGTACAGTCCTGAAGGCCAGTTCACACGAACGATTTGGGTACCTTAGTAACACTCGAACAACAAATCTTCCAATTTCACAAAACAACACGCGATGAATAAATATCTACTTTGTCTTTTTGTCCTGCTACTTACCGGCAGTTGGCAATTATCAGCGCAAGCAGAGCTCGTCTCCTTTACACAGCGCAATGACCTGCTTGGACCAGCAAGCGGTGGCATCTCTAATAGTGACTGCGCCGTTGATATGAATAAGGACGGCCTAGACGATATTGTCCGGGTACAGAACGATGGTATCAATGTTGACTATCAACGTACGGACGGAACCTTTTCGCATCAGTTTTTCCCAGTGAGTTTTAGCAACTCCCCTAACTGGAGTATCTGTGCGGCGGACATCGATGAGAACGGCTATACTGATCTACTCTTTGGCGGTGGTACTGCTGTTTCCTTTGTGATGGCTAATGGAGATGGTACTGCTTACTCCGAGTTTTACAACTCAGATTATATCTTTTCACAGCGGTCCACCTTTTATGATATTGATCGCGACGGTGACCTGGATGCTTTCGTTTGCCACGACGTAGATTTAAGCCACCCCTACCGTAACGATGGGCTTGGTAACATGGTGGAAGATCAGGACCTGATCCATACGGTAAACCTACCTGGTAACTACGCAGCGATCTGGGTAGACTACAATAACGACTCCTACACTGACCTCTATATCACGAAGTGCCGTGGTGGTGCTCAACCCGGCGACCCTGCGCGTACAAACGGCCTATACCGTAACAATGGCGATGGCACCTTTACAGAGGTAGGTGAAGAAGCCAACATGGCGGATAATGCTCAGTCTTGGGCAACCGTTTTCGAAGACTTTGACAACGATGGCGATTTTGACGCCTTTATCGTAAACCACGATTTCGCTAATCGATTCATGCTCAATAACGGTGATGGTACCTTCACCGACACGATTGCCTCTACTGGTATTCCTCCAGGTGACCTTGGTGCGTGGGAAAATGCCGCTGGCGACTTTAACAATGATGGCTTCGTTGATATCTTCTCGGAGCTTGGTAACGAATTATACCTCAACAACGGTGACCTTACTTTTACTGGCCAGAACCTGCCAGATTTTGATGAAGGTGGTATTGGCGACTTTAATAATGACGGTTTCCTTGATGTTGTCCGTGGTAACTCCATTTACTTGAATGATGGAAATGATAACAACTGGATCAAAATCACTACGGAAGGATTGATCTCTAACAAGGACGGCATTGGTGCACGAGTAGAAATCTACGGTACTTTCGGCCGTCAGATTCGTGAAATCCGCGCTGGACAGAGCTTTAGCCCAATGAGTAGCCACTGTGCACACTTTGGTTTAGGCCAGGCTGCTGTAGTCGATAGTGTTGTTGTATTGTGGCCATCTGGAATTCGTACGATGATTGAAAATCCAGAGATTAACAGAGGACATAATATTTTGGAGGCCAGCTGTACCCTTGATCCAGAAACCATTGAGGTAATGGGTAGCATTGAATTGTGTGAAGGTGAGACGGTAGAACTTATAGCTCCAGGAGGATATGACGAAATTTTGTGGTCCACTGGCGGAACCAACCCAACGCTCGAAGTATCGCAGCCAGGTTCTTACGGTTTGACTTTGTTTGATGAGAGTGGTTGTGCTGCCGTGGCTCAAAACATCTACATCTCACGTGTGGTAGATGTTGCTCCTACTATTGCTATCGATGGTGATCGTGAATTTTGTGCTGGTGGTGCAGTGACGCTTACCGTTAATGGAGGAGATAATCCACTATGGACAAATGGTGAAGCAACTCCTGTAATTGAGGTTACGGAAAGTGGCATCTACAATGTAGCTGTTGATGCTCGCTGTAGTGAAGAGCAAATTTCTGCGGTAGAATCAATCGAAGTGGAGGTATTCATACCAAACAATCCAGCGGTTGAAACGATCAATGTGGATATGGAAGGCGTTGCTCAAATCACTGCTACGGGCGAAAACCTGGTCTGGTACGCCGAAGCAGAAGGTGGTGCGCCAATTGGTACAGGTAATACCTTCATCACCGATCCACTCACAGAAGACGCCACTTTTTACGTAGAGGCCACTGAAACCTTTGGTGGTGGTATTGAATCTGGAGCAAAGCTCACTACTGATGGTGGTGGTGGTGTTCCACAGGTAGGTGCCTGGAACTATTTTGATGCATACACGCCTTTCACCCTACTCACTGTTGATGTTCTATTACCAGAAAACAGGCCAGAAGGTCCTCGTACCATTCAGTTAGTAGATGGTGACGATGTAATACTCGACGAAATCGAAGTTGATGTAGTTCACGGCCTACAAACACTTACCCTCAATTTTGAAGTACCAGCAGGCGTACAACTTTCTCTGCGCTTGGATGGTGAACCACTATTCCGTAATAATTCAGGTGTAGAATATCCGTATCGCATCGGTGATGATGTTGGTGAAGTGACCAGCTCTTTCTACGGCGACCAGTACTACTACTATTTCTACAATTGGCAGGTGGAGACACCAACCATTGACTGTACTTCACCACGTTTACCGGTGCAGGTAACTATCGTAAATATTGCCGAAATTCCTGAGGTAGGTAGTGTACGTTTGTTCCCTAACCCCGTACAGACAGACTTGCGCGTAGAGCTCAACGTTGTAGAGCGCGCTGATCTACAGCTTAACCTCCTCAATGCACTTGGTCAGGTCGTATACCAGCAGTCCTTAACCGATAATGGCATTGGTGAGCAAGTAGAAATGATTGATGTAAGTCAGCTACCAAGTGGTATTTACCAACTGCAAGTGCAGGTGGGTGATCGTGCCGCTACGTACAAGGTAGTTGTGGAATAATTGCGCTTGAGGATAGGTTTTTCCTTTTGCTAGCGCAAATAGGGGCTGTCTTAAAAGCCCCCTTCCAATGATTTTGTATTCGGCTCGATGATTTGTATCTTAGGAGAAAGCTAATATT
>JBCBWU010000165.1:16314-16544 GCA_039816955.1 Bacteroidota bacterium | reverse complement strand
CTGTCCAATTCCCTCCATTTGCATCCCAAAGGGATAGTACCACAGTCGCTGTTTAACTTCGAGGCTATCAGGATTGGTTGTCTGTTCTTCCGAAATCACCAATCCATTTTCATCTTTATCGTCAAAGAACACCATCGAATTTCCTAGATGATCCGTAATTCGGTATTGTGGCCAGGCTTGTAAGGTATCATCTTTCAATTCCCAAACAATACGCCCATCCCCAAAGAAAT
>JBCBWU010000165.1:0-16304 GCA_039816955.1 Bacteroidota bacterium | reverse complement strand
ACTGGTGGGCAAGAAGTACGCTATTATTTATCAGGAGTGGTTTGATCATCAACGATTTTTCGATATTTATATCCTGAAGATACATACTCCTGCTGGACGGCGGCATTTGCGGCTGCCATTTCCTCTGGTAAATTCAAGAAATTATACGCCGTAACACCATTACCCAGCGCATTCCCATTTCCATCGTACCCTAGACTAATGGGTTGTGTTGCGGGTGCATTAACGCCAAAGGGTAAATGATCCTCATTGGGTAAGGAATCAACTACAGTAGTCAAAATAGATGATGTGCCGCCAGAATAGGAATACGACAACATATCGATAGGTTCAAAGATTAAATCTCCGCTAATACTATCAATCCCAACAAATACCTTCCAGTATTCCTCTCCTGCGTATTTCTTGCCTTTATCCTAAGCTGCGGAACATTCCTCCCGTACGAGCGCCGCCCAAGACAATGGCGTAGTGCTGGCAATCCTGTGGATATCAAAGAGGCTACCGCTGGAAGCTTTGATGTAACGTTTACGATTTAGATCTTGTTTGGATTTTAGCAATCGTCAGTAATATGGGCCTTTTTACACCATTCTGCGTTGCAAACAAGCTCTTATTAGACCGCAACCGTCACCCGCAAGGCCTTAAGTCCGTCGGCCCCTTGCAGGCGCTCGAGTTCTAGTTCTTCAATATCATCGGTAATGTAGCCTTGCTGCAGCAGGTGATTGATGTATTCCATGTATTCGATCCGGTCTTTTTCCTGTAGCCACACAATGGCCACTTTACCCTTCACCGTAAGGCGTTCACCGGTACCTTTGATGACGGCTTTATCAATCCGCTTCTTCAAGATTTCGTAGCGTACATTGTAAGCACCATCTACATCAAACTGCTTCTCATCCATGATGAAGCGGATACTTAGCGCATTGTTGTAGACAAAGATGAGTTGTGCAGTAGATAGCGGCACGGCAAACTTTTGGCCGTTGCGTTCCACCAGACGTGTCACTTCACACATGAGAATCAGCTGCCAGAGACGAAAATCTTGTAAGAAGTAATTGCTGAATTTTCCTTCCTGTAGCAGGGATTGCCCCAGGTAGATGTTGTATTCCACCCCATCCGTAATGTACTTCTCAAAGAAGTGCGGAAGGATTTCCTGTTTCTTGGCTACTTCTCGATCAACGTAAGCTGAAATCAGGTCATTAATTCCTTGCACACTATCCTCGTAGTCTTTCCGCTGGCGATATACGATACCCAGCTTAGGATCCAGATAGTCAAAATACCGCTTGAGTATCGTTTTAGGGAGATTACTGTATTTCTCTCCAAGTTCGCCCAATAGCGGATGAATTTCATGGGTCAGCAACTCCACAATTTGCGACTCATCACTGGAAACATAACCACCGTTTTCCAAACGTTGAATAAAGGCTTCTGCCTTTGCCATGTACACATCCAACAACTGGAATGCCAGGCGCTTCCGGAAGGCCTTCATCACTTTATGCGCTCTTTGCAGATTGTCTAGCATATCTGCTTCAATGGAGCGGTTCCGGATTTTGGAAGAGCCAACAATATCTGCCTGTCCGTATAAAGGATAGACATCCTTGAAGACGATCGGATCAATAGCGGGTCCCTTCCCTTCTTCTTGTGGGGTAAAGAGTGCTTTTTGGCTAACCTCCTGAAACTTCCACTCTACACTCGGGTGGATGTAGGTGAATTGCTTCTGGATGAAAAAGTTAACGTTATTATCCGTTTCCTGTATCCAACGATTTGTACCCACCCCATAAAGGGAAAGTACCTCCCGTAGGCGATCTAATACTTGCTTACTGAAGCGATATGGCTGCTTGGAGGCCAACTCTGTGAAACCGATCAACTTACCATTTCTATCCCGCTGTGGCGCAAGCAAGAGACTACGATACCCCAAGTCGATGAGGTGTTGCTCAATTCTGCCAGGGTTTTCTAGCTGCTGTAAATCTCCAATAGCTAAAGCATCAAGGCTACCGCGAACCTTACCGTAGGTAATACTCTGACAATACTCTTCATTGGCAAACCGCTCTAAGACCGACAAATCACCAATAATACTCCAGGAAATAAGTTTAGCGTACTTGAATTCACGATCCTGGAGATAGCCAAACTCAATATCCGGCATCTGGAGATAAGAGCAAATCAAACTATTTAGTTGCTGCCGCATATTGTCGGCATTCTCTATTTCTTCACCTCCATCGCCCGAGACCATCATTTCTTTCATCTGGGACAAAACCTCCACCTCTGTGACATCTTGTATATAGCCAATCACAAAACCTTCGAAAACGTAGTCCTCAGGAGGAAAATGCTCCAACCAATAGGCTTCATTACCCCACTCGTTCATGAGTTCATAAAAGCGCTTGTCATCCAGCGGTTCCTGCTCCTTCAGCGCAGTAGTCTTAATAAAGTCCAGTACAATATTGATCTTAAAATGCCGCTCCAACAAGGTTTTCTTGTTCCGAAAGGTCATCGTCTGATAAGAACTCGACTCCAGTGTTCTATTGTACAAAGAACTGAGTACCAACTTACCTGCCTCCATAGCTGGACTTCCCATCTTGGCTTCAGCCAAATCTCCAGTTACTTTAATTTCCCAATCCGGACAGTAAAAGAATTCCTGCAGAGCAGGAGTAGTGAAGAAAAACTGCTTGGTAAAAGGCTGGGCAATAAAGCCCATTTGCCCTTCAATGAATAGAGAAGGAAAAAAAGTGCTAATAATAGCTTGCCGTTTCTCTGGGGTATCCAACTGCTCTGGATCTGAGTAGGAGATCAGATCCTTTTCCATATGCTCAAATGCTGAAGCATCCATTGTACAGGCCGCACCGCTGGTCTCCTTTCTCGTTTTCTTCATTTTCTGAATGAAGGGCACAAAACTGAAGGTAGAGGAATAGGGATTAGTCGCATCCGTCCGGCTGATGCGTTCGTAAAATTTACTAAAGTGCAAGTACTGAACAGGATCATTCTCAGTACTCACCTTCGGCTGTGTCATTACTTTCGTCATAGCATGCAGGTATTAATTCCTGGCATCAATTCATCTCACTTTCGTCGCTACCAAAACACGTGTGGGGAGCAACTTACCAGGCGCAATAGTCATAAACACATCAATAGAAACAAATTTGCAGCAATATGGCTTAATGTGCCAGTAATATTTATTGACCTGAATGCTGCCGTACGCTCGGCCGCAAAGTTGTAAGTATCAATTCCGTAACATTATCACCACTAGTCGGACTTATTCTGGGTTCGAATTTTCTTGAACTTGTAAACGTAGCTTCCTTTGTATCCATTTATGAGACTCTCTGTTGACATACGAATTTTCCTACCGCTTATCCAACCTTTATAAACCACACTGCCAGCCGTGTTGGTTAAGGTCATAAAAACACTGTCACGTCGAACTTGATAAGTTCCGGAAGAGATATCCTCATGTTCTTTATTGAGCCATTGAACCACTTTTCGTGGTGTCCCCGTTGAAGTAACTCCTACCGCAGTTCCATCCTCGTAAAAGCGAAGGTATTTGTAATACTTCTTGATGTCCTCATCCAACGATACTGGTTTTAATCCACCCCGTTTTTCCTCCATAACAGCAAGCATCTCTTCGGTATTATCAACTACATAGAGGCCGTTCAAGCGGATGTGGTTCCGACTTTTAACGAATCCAGATAAAATTGACAGCACTGCCACTAGATAAACGAAGTACAGACTATTCTTAAGCATCTACCTTACTTTGATTTAGCAATACGGTAACCAATTTCCACCGCTTTAATCTCACCACCACGCTCCAACTCAGCAAGAATAGACCGCAACTTTGCAATGCGCTCTTTTTGTCCGGACATCCAACGGTGGTCATCCACTGGTGCGCCGATTAATTTCATCATACTTATCGGAGTAATAATCAACCTTGGCTTTTCTTTCCGTATCGCTTCAATAAATTGCCGAACCAAAGCGGTGTTCAAATCCTCTAGCTCAATCCGAATAATCTGAGGGTAGATTTCCCAGTAGGGTACCCATTTCTGTTCATAATGAGTTGTCCCAGCCTTAAATTAGGTCGTTCCTCCCAGATTTTCCTGAGCTCATCGAGCATTTTAGGTATACGGTTTTTATCTCTCATCTTCTAAATCGTTAACAATTTCAATTAAGCTTAACCCTAAGTCTTCGATCACCTGATCTAGATCGTACTCAAAGCCTTTAGGAATATTTACCGTGGCTATACTTCCCATGTCTACTTGCCAGAAACCACCTCTATTGGTTAGTTCATCACCCAGCATTCTATAATCCGCTTCCGTATGAGCTGCCGACAACATAAACCTTCTGGTCGTATAATCCGATGCTTTAGAAATACGGACTATTTCGTGCTTACCGTCTGAATTAATTCTCGTTTCAAATTCAGTATCAAAGGTCAACCGACAGTTGAACAAAGCATTGTCAACCATCTTGAACTGCCGTTCACCTAACTGTTGCACGCACAGCGTGGAGGTAACCTTTTCTCTTTTATCGTAGAGCTCAATTGTGACCAGTTCTCGTTTCATACTTTCCAGATTACGGCCAAATATATTTCGTACCGAGAAGTTGTTTTAAAGTTAGTTCATCCCAACCAAGTCACTCTGTATTCCATTCCACCATTCCAGCTGTACGCTCCCTATTTAGCACTACTGGCAAAACGCAACCCCACGGCAAGTGGTTCCTGCAACAAAAACGGAAAGCGCGCGCTATTTTACTGTATTGGGTAGACGCTCTGCATCTGCTACTCGGCTTTGGTTTGAGAAACCTCTCCCAAACTTGGCGCAACTTGCAGATCATGTATCGGCACTACTTCCTAGTAGCGCTGCGGAACCTGCGTAAGACCTGGGGGTACTCCTTCATCAATGTACTGGGCCTGGCTATAGGAATGGGCGTTTGTTTGGCACACTGCAAGATGCTTATCCTTTTGCTGGTTATGGCCTTATCGAGGAAGCCCTAGCTAAAATTCCCGAAATCAAAGCCGTAGTCCGAAAAAACAGATTCAACCGTAGAGCTGTTTTAACCAACCCTTCGATCAATGCCGCCTTCCACGAAGAAAGTAATGACCTACTGTTTGTAGATCCCAGTTTTCTGGATGTTTTTGACTTCCCCCTCCTGCGCGGTGATCGGGCATCGCTTTTTAGCGATCCATACAATATAGTTTTAACGGAAAGCACTGCTGAGAAGTGCTTCGGGGCCACCGATCCCGTTGGGCAAACTCTGACCATCGACGGACCGCCTTCTCCGGGGAGTTATACCATTTCAGGGGTTGTGGCAGATCCACCGCTGAATACCCACTTGCAATTTCATTGTCTGGTACCGGTGCAGAATTATCCAGTGGGAAAAAATCAGCGCACTATCGGTTATCGCACCTACGCTGCGGCTAAGGCGAGTCCGATTGAGGTATTGAAGGATCATTAGCCTCAATACTCCAACCCGTACCCAAACTCGTACAGCGGCTGAATGGAATCATCCCAGAAGTTAGGTCCGAAACGGCCCTGTACATCTTCCACTGCTTTAGGCCAAGAATGCGGTAAGCGGCCTTTGAAGTTGTGATCTCCGAAAAGGACTTCCGCTATACCATCTCCTTCAGAACCTGGAAGCCAGGCCGCAATGAAAGCATCCGACTGCTCAATTTGATGGGTGACCACCAACGGACGGCCAGAGATCAACACGACAACAACCTTAGGGCCTTTTCCGGCGTAGGCCGAAATGTAACTGTGTTGCTGCTCACTTAGCGTATAGCCGTATTCCTCCCGGCTGTGGTCATGCTTGATGTCTCCGAAGAATTCGGCGTAGGGGGTCTCCCCTACCACGATAATCGCGACGTCTGCATCCTCATGACCTCCGGTACCATCCGCATCGTAGATGACTTCGCCCTGCGCTTGTTCTTGGATACCTTGTAAAATAGTCGTTGCACCGGGGTAGTTCTCCGCCTTACCCTGCCAGCTAACTGTCCAACCGCCAGACTGGAGGCCGGTGTTATTCGCGTGCTCACCAACAACTACAATCTTAGAGGTGTTTTTCGCAATCGGTAAGGCCTTGTTCTCGCGCTTGAGCAGTACCAGTGATTCACGCACGGCTTGGCGAGCCACATCGCGGTGTTCTGGGCTACCGATCGTTGATATTAGGCGCTCGTTTGGAAAAGGGTTATCGAATAATCCCAATCTAAATTTCTGGCGCAGAATACGCCGTACGGCATCATCGATGCGTTCTTGTTTAACCTCTCCTGATTCGACGGCCTCTTTTAGACCGTTTTGAAACACATCCAAGTCGCCATCTACCGCCATGAACATATCCACGCCGGCATTGACAATATCATTTTTACCAAAACGAGAATAGCCCTTCCAATCGGTCATTACAATACCATCAAAACCCATCGCCCCCTTCAGCGTATCCGTAATCATTTCCTTGTGCGCATGCATGGCCACGCCATGAAGAGTATTGAAAGAGGCCATGATCGCTCCTACACCTTCTTCCACGGCGGCCCGGTACGGAGGCAATAGACGCTCCAATACTTCTTGCCGGGTAAGCGTGGTAGGGCCACCTTCTTTTCCGTAGTCGGTGGCACCATCACCCACATAGTGTTTTGCGGTAGCCATGATGGTGTTGGGGTCCGCTAGGTTGCCCTGATGACCACGTACGGACGCGCGGGCCATCTGTTCGGTAACTTCGGTGCTTTCCGAAAAAGCCTCGTACACCCTGCCCCAACGCTCATTGTAAGGAACGGCGATACAAGGAGAGAAAGTCCAATTAAGGCCCGTAGCTAATACTTCCTTAGCGGTAACCCCAGCAGCATCTTGCACTAGAAAGGCATTATTGGTTGCGCCCATGCCAATGTTGTGCGGGAAGATAGTGGCTCCCGGAAAGGTATTCTGCCCGTGTACCGCATCCACACCCAGTAACAAAGGAATACCTAATCTCGTGGAAAGGGCTTCCTCCTGCAGCTCACGGAATTTCGCTTGCCAGGCCACGGCATCTTCACCGGGGCTAGGCCCATCTGTATGGATGACCGAACCAATGAATTTCTTCGCTACATCTCCCTTCTTAATATCATCAAAATGCCTCACCTGCGACATCTGCCCGATCTTCTCCTCCAAAGTCATTTTTGCGAGGAGTGCTTCGACTTTCTCTTCTATCGTTTTATCTTCGGTTGACATTTGTGCAGATGGTACTTTGCAAGAACTCGCGTAAAATAAGCAGAGTCCGCAAAACCATAAGATGATCATACTACCTCTCCGAGCCAGTTTACCACGACGCCGTATTCCTCCAAACATGAATCAAAAATTATTGGTGAACTGATTAATCTTCCTGCCAAGTTAAGGAGAAATGATGGGCACTAAGGCTAGGCAGACTCAGCGAATAGTACCACAATCTTTACCTTTATCCAATAGCAAAACGCTTCTGTAGGAGCGATCAAACGAATTCCTTGGCAAAGACCAAACAAAAAATATGCGACGCTGCCCTTAAGCTGTTCAACCGCGACGGCCTAAAGAACGTACGTCTACAGCACATTGCTGATGAGGCCTTCGTCAGTGTTGGTAACCTGGCCTATCATTACAAAAATAAAGAGGCTATCGTAGAAGTGCTGTACGAGGGCGTCACGCAGAAACAACGGGAACTATTGGCGGAGTACCGGATTGTACCACTGTTTGACAATCTGGAAAAGCTCTTTGCCGGTACGTTTCACCTACAGCAAGCTTACATCTTCTTTTATCTCGATACTTTAGAAATCATCAGAACCTACCCCAAAATTGGGACGGCACACCGCGCGCATATACAATCTAAAGTGAGCCAAATGGAGCTAATGCTGGATTTCAATTCTGCCCGCGGGGCACTTATCCCAGAGCCTACCGAAAACGCCTATAAACAACTGGCTCGCTCACTTTGGAGGAGTATGGACTTTTGGCATTTGCAACACATCATTACAGAAGAAAATCCTGCTACTGAAGAAAACTACAGCGAAACCATCTGGCAACTCCTCATTCCCTACTTCACGGAAATGGGAAAGCGGGAATACATACAAATGCGCCAAATGCCATACCAGTTCTTCTTTTAATCGTGCAGCAAATTAGGTAGATTTGCCGTTAGCTTAACTTTAGAATAATCCTTCTAACCACCAATGCAACAATTCCATTTAGACGCTAGCGCCTATGATGAGCTTTTGAACCTGCTCAATAACCAGCATTTCACAGAAGTGCCCGCATTGTCAGAAGATATGGACTTCCTTTCGGACGATTGGTGGCTGAGGGATACGGCAGTTATTGAAAATGTTGTGGCTCGAGAAGGAATGTGGGAAATTCACCTGGTATTCGCCCACTATTTACAGCCACAAAAATTGATCAAACGTGTTATTTCCCGACACGTTTCCAAGGATAAGGCGGAACTCAATGCCTGGTATATGAAACGCCTGGCTGCCAAAGACCAGAGGGGTACTCTAAAAGTCAATCTGGACGATTTTAAACTTTGTCACAGCTAAACACAACCCCTTGAAACAGATCCACCGATGGGAGACTTGAACACCAAGCAAAAAATACTGAACGCCTCGATCTCATTGTTTAACACCAATGGCCTGGCCAACGTACGCCTGCAACAAATTGCCAACGAAATTGGCATTAGCCCTGGTAATTTAGCCTACCATTTTCGCAACAAAGAAGCCATCATTGAAGCTATCAATGATGACCTTTACGAAGAAACAGCGGAAATACTTTCTGCCTACCGTCTTTTTCCCAATTTGTTGGACTTCGATAATCAGCTGACCAAGTACTTTACCTTCATTCAGAAGTATCCTTTCTACTTTCTTGATCTACTGGAAATCGAGCGTAATTATCCAGATATCCAGTCCAAAAGAAAGGCGCACATTTCTAAAATGATCAGCCAAATCCGCAAGCGATTTGACTTTAATGTACAACGCGGAATGATCATCGAGGAGCCTCGCTCAGGCGTTTACGATAGTGTTTCCAACGCTATTTGGGTACTCATTACGTTCTGGGTGCCTCAAAACGTAGTTAGAGGAGCTAATGCCGAAATGGGTACTAAAACATTTAAAGAAACGGTCTGGAATCAGGTTTATCCTTATCTTACTCCACAGGGAGTGGCCGAATACGATCAATTGATTCGTCCTTTATTAGAACAATCTTCTGATAGCTAAGCGCCCTTCTCCTCAGACTGAGCACCGAGCGGATGACTAACATTATTTGGTTAAAGGGTGGAGCTTGTAGTGGCAACACCATGTCCTTTCTCAATGCCGAGCAACCGTCGGTTATTGAGCTGGTCACCGATTTTGGCATTCGCATCCTTTATCATCCCACCATCGGTTTGGAGATCGGCGAGCAAGTCAAAGAGGTCCTCAACGAAGCAGTCTACGAGGAAGTACCACTCGACATTTTCGTCTTTGAAGGCTCCGTCATTCAGGGCAGCAACAATAGCGGCAGTATGAACTTCTTTGCCGGCCGCCCCATGAAGGATTGGGTGGTAGATCTAGCCCAAGTAGCCAAATACGTTGTCGCGATCGGTGACTGCGCGACCTGGGGTGGGATCATGGCTGTACCGCCTAACCCTAGCGAGTCGACGGGGATGCAGTTTCATAAGAAAGAAAAGGGTGGATTCCTTGGTGCAGATTTCGTAAGCCGTAGTGGTTTTCCCATCATTAATATTCCCGGCTGTCCGGCACACCCAGATTGGATGACCCAAATCCTCGTTGCCATTGCTACCGGGCGTATGGATGAGGTATTGCTAGATGAATACAACCGCCCGAAGACCTTCTTTACCGATTTTGTACAAAACGGTTGTACCAATGCAAGTGCCTTCTCCGATAAGGTCCGAGGAAGATTTGGTCAGCGCGGAGGCTGCCTGTTCTACGAAGTAGGCTGCCGTGGCTCTATGACCAAAGCTAGTTGTAATCGTATCCTTTGGAATCGCACCTCAAGCAAAACCAGAGCTAATCATCCCTGCCTGGGCTGCACGGAGCCGGGCTTCCCTCATCATGATTTGAAAAAAGGCTCCGTATTTCAAACCATGAAATACCTGGGCTACTTCCCGAAGGAAGTTCCTTCTGGTGAAAACAAACTGCTCTACTACTTCAAGAGTGGCGTACAAAAGACACTTTCCTCTCCGCAAAAACATCAGGGATCAAAATAAATTTTGGTCCAAACAAGGGCGAAAATTCGCTAATCACTGCCCAAAATTGTCGCCACGGGTGCACTTTGTTTAGTCTTTTCATTCTATAGATTAGACAAAAAATCAAAATTTTAGAAACTATTTTCTAATTCCAATATTGTTACTATATTTGGTCAGCAGCTATTCTCAAAGAATAGAATTTTGCCCTGCTCATTAAAAGCAGGAAACTATAATATAAACAAAACCATTATCATCATGGCAAACGTCTTGTGGTTACAAGGCGGCGCTTGCAGTGGCAACACAATGTCCTTCCTCAATGCTGAGGAACCGACCGTGGTAGAGCTCATCGTCGACTTTGGTATCAACATCTTATGGCACCCTACCATTGGTTTGGAAATTGGTCATCAGGTCAGTGATCTTATGAATGACTGCATCTCCGGAAAGACTCAACTAGACATTTTCGTTTTTGAAGGTTCAGTAGTGCAGGGACCCAATGGTACCGGTAAAATGAACTATTTCGCTGATCGCCCCATGCAAGATTGGATTCGCGAGCTCTCTGATGCTGCGCAATTCGTGGTTGCCATTGGCGACTGTGCTACTTGGGGTGGTATCCCCGCTGTTCCTCCTAACCCCAGTGAATCAACTGGTTTCCAATTTCACAAAAAAGCTAAAGGTGGCTACCTCGGTGCAGACTTCGTATCTAAGGGGGGCTTGCCCGTAATCAACATTCCTGGTTGCCCTGCACACCCAGACTGGATTACTCAGATCCTAGTGGCCATTGCTACTGGTCGTATTGGTGATGTGCTGCTGGATGAATATCACCGTCCAAAGACCTTCTTCACAGATTTCGTGCAAAACGGTTGCCCAAATGCCGTAGCCTTTAGTGAAAAGGTAGATGGCCATTTTGGAAAGCGTGGTGGATGCCTCTTCTACGAAGTAGGTTGCCGTGGGCCAATGACGAAAGCTAGTTGTAATCGTATCCTCTGGAATCGTCACTCTAGTAAGACCCGGGCTAACCACCCCTGCTTAGGTTGTACCGAGCCTGGTTTCCCACACCATGATTTAAAGAAAGGCTCCGTCTTTAAGACGATGAAGTACCTGGGCTTCCTGCCACAGGAAACTCCCACTGGAGAGTCTAAACTCTTTTACTACTTCAAAGCCGGTGTTGGTAAGGTGCTAGGCTCACCAGATTCTGCCAAGGATTACGGCAACTCTAAATAATTGGACAACAAATAAATCGACATAAAATGTCTTTAAAAGAACTCAATATATCCCCGGTTGGACGTGTAGAAGGCGACTTAGATGTCAAGGTCTATATGGAAGGTGGTGTGGTGACTCGTGCCCACACGCAGGCTGCGATGTTCCGGGGTTTTGAAAAAATCCTAGCGGGTAAAGACCCACAATCCGGGTTAATTGTCACCCCTCGTGCGTGTGGTATTTGCGGTGGTTCTCACCTTTACTGTGCTTCTTCTGCTTTAGACGTAGCTTGGCAAACCACGCTCCCTCCCAACGCACTCTTATTGCGTGCGATTGGACAATCTACGGAGACTATCCAAAGTATTCCACGTTGGTTCTACGCCATCTTCGCAACGGACATGGCGAATAAGAAGTTCGCCAATAAGCCTTTGTACCAAGAGGTAGTGAAGCGCTTCGCAGCCTACGTAGGCACCTCTTTCCAACAAGGTGTTACCGCTAGTGGTCGCCCCGTAGAAGTGTACGCACTTTTCGGTGGTCAGTGGCCTCACTCTAGCTACATGGTTCCTGGTGGTGTAATGTGTGCTCCTACCCTGAAGGATATCACACGCGCCCATGCTATCATGAATCAATTCCGCAACGACTGGCTGGAGCCTATCTGGTTGGGTTGCTCCATCGAGCGCTACATGCAGATCAAGAGCTGGGATGATCTGATGGAATGGTTGGAAGAGAACGAATCGCACCGTAATAGCGATCTTGGTCTATTCCTTCGCGCCGGTTTAGAATTTGGTTTGGACAAGTTTGGCCAAGGCGTAGGTAAGTTCCTCGCTTGGGGTACCTACCTGCACAAGGACATGTACAACAAGCCAACAATCGAGTCCCGCAACGCCGCTACTATTACCCCATCCGGTTTCTGGGATGGTAAGCAGTACTACGAGGCGGATCACAAGCAGGTAGCCGAGCACGTGAAGCACGCTTGGTACATGAACCAAAACGAAGCTTTGCACCCATTTGATGAGCCCATCCCAACGGCTTCTACCGATTCTAGAATCTTAGAGCACACTGACTTTAACGATAAGTACAGCTGGTCTAAAGCACCTCGTTTCATGGGGCACGCTGCTGAAACCGGCCCATTGGCCCGCGTGATCATGAACGCTAACCCAGCCAACGCTGATCACCAGATCCAAGATCCACTCTTTGCGGATATCATGGAGAAGATGGGACCTTCTGTTTACACACGCGTACTAGCACGGATGCACGAAGCACCACGCCTGTACACTATGATTAACGACTGGCTAAGCCAAGTACGCCTGGACGATGAGTTCTACATCAAGCCTACGGAGCGCGACGGCATCGGCTGGGGCGCAACTGAAGCTGCCCGTGGTGCTTTGGCGCACTGGATCAAAGTCAAAGATGGTGTTATTGAAAACTATCAGATCATTGCTCCTACGACTTGGAATGTGGGACCAAATGACGATGATGGTAATCCTGGCCCGATTGAATCGGCGCTGGAAGGCACCGAAATTGAGGATCCGCACGATCCCGTAGAAGTAGGAATGGTAGCCCGTTCGTTTGACTCTTGCTTGGTATGTACGGTACACGCACATGACAACAAGACCGGCAAAGAACTAGCGAAGTTTAAACTCTAAAGCAATCTTATTTTAGTCAGATTTAAAGACTAACAGCATAAGAAACTCGCCCCTGTTTGTAGTGGCGGGTTTCTTTTTATCTTCATGAATACAATGACCAGTAATACCCAGGTAGTGACCAAGAATACGGCAGTCTTAGGTTTTGGAAATCCCGTACGAGCCGATGATGGCGTAGGCATATATGTGGTACAGCAATTGCAAGAGCAATTGGGCGAACGCGAAAACCTTAGCGTTTTCGATATGGGTACCGCTGCCTTTGAAGTACTGTTCAAGTTGAAGGGGCATGATCGAATTATTTTAGTAGATGCCGTTATCAATAGCGAAGAGCCGGTTGGCACTGCCTTCCGCTTACCAGCAGAAGCAGTAGAGGCCGAAATAGAAGACGACCCACTGGTATTTTTACACGGACTCAAGTGGCACCAGGCCTTATCCTACGCCCGCAAGATGTTGGGCGATGAATACCCCGAGGAAGTTATCGTTTACCTTATTGCCATCGATAGTACCCGCTTCAATGTAGGCATGACCGATGAGGCCAAAGCCGGTGGAGACAAAGTAGTCCAGTTTCTTTTGGAGGAACTAAATTGAGTGGAGGGAAAGAGATTCCTACCTAACATCTTAGTTCGAAAAATTTGACGCATGTTTATACCTCCTAGTCAACTTGGAAAAACGCTACATGCCGGCAAGGCAAACAACAGTAAGGTGAGTTTAAGCTCTTCTCATATTTGTATTGCTAAAGAGGTAGCTGGACAATTATTTGGCGATAGCCCAAACGTAAACCTCGTCTATTATCCCGAGCGAAGAACAATGATGTTGGCGCGGGTAGATGATGAGTTGTTTTCCAGCTTGCACAAAGCCAAACAGCACATGCTAAAGGGCCGTAATCTACAGGGTGATAAGACCATTGCGATCCACGAGATCCTGATCGACAACGAGCTGGATAGCACCAACCGAGATCTGGTCTACACAGCCGGCGACGGCTCTGGTATCCTGAGTATTCAACTGTAATTGCATGGTCTATGGATCTTCCTCCCGACTTTCCGTTCCAAGTTACTCCCGAAGTTCCGGGGGAACGGAAGGATATGCGACTTCTGCAGGAAGATAAATGGCTCATGAACACGGAGGTGCGCTATTGGCTCGTAGAACGTAGGAGTTTATGGCACCTGACTATGATTTACATTGCGGTAGATAATCCACTAAAACTGATTTGCCGCAAGATTGACACCTACAGCTCCGAAAAGAAAGCTAAAACATTTGCTGAAATTATGATGCGTGGTATTCGCAAGGATGCCCGCGGAACATTAAAAACCAATCGAGATGGTTTCGATTTTTGCGACAACTGAACTTCACGATCAAATCCGTAGCATCATTCAGCAGGAGGATCGCCTTGAAGAACTTGTTACGGTAGTAGATATACTGGAACAACGCCCCACACCGGATGCACATACCATACTCGTCAAGAACGGGGAAATTGCGTTCACGCTCGATTGGTACAACCAACAACCGCCCTTCATCCTACCCGAAGAACTGGTCTTGAACGCCGAAAATCTGCTGGGCGTTATCTTCTCTAAACTCAACAATTACGAAAAAGCGTACGAGCATCTGCAGAAAAACAATCCCGGTTTATTCACGGAATTGGATTTTATCAACCGCCTACAACAAGGTATTTCCGTGCGCCCGGAGGAGTTAATCAGCAACTATTCCTTCTTCGAAGAGTACCGCCTCATGCATAACAATGCCATCCTAAGGCACTACGCAGCAGCACCTGGGGAGTTTGACCTGGAGAAAACTGCCTATTTCTACGAAGAAGCCATGAAGTCGGCACCAACGGATGAGCATCAGGCCTTTACTGCACGACAATACGCGCTACTCCTAATTGACCTGGGGCAAGCCGCACAAGCTGGAAAAGCCCTGGAGGGTATCCATACCGAACAGCTCTCGGCCGAAGCTAAAATTGAATTGCTACACACCCAATGCCAGGCCTGGTTGCAGCAATTGAGTGTACCCTACGACCATGCGCTATTGGATCAACTCAAGAGCAGTCTTTGGGAAGTGCTGAAAGCCTACGAACAAGCCAATCGCTCCGTAGAGGCTGGCCTGCTACTATTGGATGCTACGCAAATTGCCAATTTAGATGGAAGTTTTGCCGAAGCACTAGGTTACGTAACCCGCGCTATCCGCATCTTTGAAGAAGAAGGACTTACCGAACTCATGGGTAATGCCCAACTCCGAAAAGGCACCTTACTCTACACCTGGGCGCAACAGGATAACCCTCAGTTTTTCCGCGCAGCGGTAGAAGCTTACCAAGAAACGCTGAAGGTATTCACGAAACAAGCCGCACCATCCGTCTTTGCGGAAGTGCATCATCACCTGGGCGTCATTTACACTGATATGCCCACCGATAGCAAGAAGAAAAGCATTTGGGCAGGGGTTGCCAATTCGTCCTTCCTCGAAGCATTAGAATACTTTACCAAGTCAGAATTCCCGTACGAGTACGGTATGATCTGCAATAGCTACGCCAACGCCTTCACCAAGTTTCCGCAAGCGGTATTGACAGACAATTACGAAAAGGCCCTTTTCTATTACCAGGAGGCTTTGGATGTAAGAACGACTGCCTTCCCTTTTGAAAGAGCGCTTACTTTGCTCAATTACCTAGAAGCCAGCTGGCGAGTGGGCAATAGCGACGAAGAGTTCAACGAAGTGCGTTTCCAGGACATGCTCGCTAAGGCGGAGGAAGTAAAAACCCTGATAGAAGATCCTGAAATGATCAAAGCTGCCGATCAACATCTGGAATTATTAGAGGAATTACGCCTGGCCGTTAGCAAGTAGTAAACAAGCTTATCATTATGCACGAGATTTCCCTGGTCCGAAACATCTTTAATACGTTAGAGTCTGAATTTTCTACAGAAGAGTTACAGCGCCTAACGGCGATTGATCTCAAAGTCGGCTTGCTTTCTAATGTAGAACCAACGCTGATGCAGAGTGCCTTTGATGCGGTAACCTCTGCTGAGGAAAAACACCAAGAGGTTAAACTGAAGGTAGAGGTGGTGCCCATCAAGATTCATTGCTTATCATGCGGTAGCCACTCCATGATTAAAAACTACAAATTCGTTTGCGCTAATTGTGGGGCACCCAGCAACAATGTGGTACAGGGCACGGAGTTACTCATTCACAGGGTGCACTTCAGTGAGCCAGAGCAGTCTTTGACATCCTAAGACAACGATAATTTCTTCGGCAAATTTGCTGTCATTATTATTCCTAGCGTTAACAGAATTACTGTTTCCCTTAACAAGTTTCCAGTTTCGTTCTCCATCTGGGTCTACCCTGATCAGGTAATGAGGTAAAATCGTTCTCAAT
>JBCBWU010000164.1:0-16571 GCA_039816955.1 Bacteroidota bacterium | reverse complement strand
AGTGACAACTTGACCCGGGTTGAGGCCAGTAACGGTATAGCTTTCGCCGGCTAAGACACCAGCTGGGCCAGTTACATCGGTTACCGTGTAAGAAGTGGCTCCAGCTACTGGCGACCAGTTGAAGGTCACAGAAGAGGTAGTGGCAGTACCACAAGTCACAATTGGTGCTGCAATTGGATTAACCACACTAATGCTCTGGCTTGACTCAGTGGAAGTACAGCCGTTGGCACTTACGCTGAGGGTAATCGTCTTCGTTCCACCCGTTGGCCAGCTCACGGTATGTGGGCCGGGGCCAGTACCGGGATTTGCAGTTCCTCCGTCAAAATTCCAGGTGTAGGTGGCACCAGCTATCTGTGTTCCGGTGTATTCTACCGTAACGGGAGTATCAATGCAGATCGGCCCTGGTTCACTGATCGTGAATGTCGAGGTGGGAGTTGGATTGATAACAATCGTTTCGGTATCCGTGTATTCACATACGCCTTCTGCGTAGCGAATGGTTACCACATGGCTACCTACGCCAGCGTTTACCGGGCTGAATTCTCCGGTAGTTGGATCAACTAGAGAAGCAGGTTCCCAGGTGACTGTTCCCGTATTGCTTTCTGAGGTATAAGTCAGAATAAAATTCGGCGTACTTCCGGTCAAGCAAATTGGTGCTACCGGATCGATGTCCAACTGGAAAGGAGGACAACTCAGTGTGCTACAAGTGAAGGTAGCCAGTTCAACCGGGCAAATATCAGCTCCTATTGCTTGTACCGTGATGGTAACATTTTGATTAGAGCTGAGCCCAGTTGCGGTAAAGAACGGCGCAAAGACAATGCCTTCGTCAACACCATTGATGGTAATCTCGTACTCTGTCGCACCAATCACGTCCGTCCACATAAACTCTACGCTAGTAGCCGTGCTGGTTCCACAGCTAATAGTTGGTGGTGGTGGTGGTGATTCTATGCTGATGTTAACCGTGTTGTCTTCACTTAGACAGCCATCCTGGCTCGTGACATCGGCTTCAATGATGGTTGGACCATTAATAGTAACCGTAATTGGGTTCTGGTTAGCTGGTCCAGCACCATTCCAGTCGATTGAACTAATAGGTTCGTTCGCTACTGCGGTAACAGTTACCTCATCACCTTCGCAGACTTCGTTATCATCTACCATGAGCGTCACATCCGGAACGGGAACAATCTCCACATCCACCGAAGCTATACCTTCACAGCCATTCTCATCGGTTCCTATGACCTCATACGTATTAAAACCTAATGGCTCATTAAAGAGGATACGAGGATTGGGTTCTCCTGGAGCACCCGGCCATTCGTACATTCCACCAGGGCCAGCTCCGGAAGCAGTTAAGGTCGTTTCGGCATTTTGACAGCCGGTGCCATCTACCACTATTTCAATGACGGGTAGTTCATAGACAGTTATATCAATGGTTGCGGTAGCTATACATCCGTTAGGATCCTCAGCAGTTAGTTCAATGGTGTAATCGCCCGGGGCTAGGGGGGTAGTTAGCGTTTGATCAGTACCCAGAATTACACTATTAGTGATGTCTTCCCAGGTCCAGGCCACACCATCCGAAGCTTCGAGCTCGAGGTCTACTCCGGTACAGACTTCTGGTTCCCCAATAATGCTGACGTTGAAATCCACAAACTCCACCTCCACGTCGGCGGGGGTAGAAGGACAACCGTCAACGGTTACAATCAGGGTGTATGTACCAGGTTGAGCAACCTGGATATTTTGACCAGTATAAGGGCCGCCGGGGCCAGTCCAATCGTAGATTTCTACCGTACCGCCTAAATCTACACTACCTTCTAGATCGGCTAAATCTCCAGGACAGGGCATGTTGAGAACAACGGCCTGTGCCATGGGCTGATCAGGCTCAAAGACAGTCACCATAGATGAACGAGGGCAGTCGTTGGCTACGTTAATAGCAGTCACAGTATAATCGCCAGGAGGCAAATCGCTGTCCGTAATAACAAGACCACTACAGCCTAGACATTCAAAAACAATATTGTTGAATTCGTCAAAGACGAAGAAGTTGAATACTTCGGTATCGTCAAAACCACCGTTACCTTCCATCTCAATGGCACCATCATCGGCACCGGCACACGAAGCATCAATGGCGTTGACCAATGGATCATCATCCTGACAACAAACTACAGATGAGGTAATATCTAGTTCCTGGCCGCTATTACAACCTGTTTGGGTCCAACTTCCACTGTCTCCGTCCGACCATACTTCAATGGTAATACCAATATCATCACCAGTGAAGTTGGGTGGGCATTCACCTACTTCGATATCAAGGCAGAATTGGAAAGGAGGAGCCTGATCAGGTACATTGGAGCAGGCACCCTGGCCATCCCCCCAGTTATTACCGGGGTTACCGTCTAGCGGACCACCAAGGTTCGAGTCATAGGCGAAACCAGGACCGAAGGTGTCTCCGGTATTGTCGCCAGTCCAGGATTCGTACCAATCCCAGTTGCCTTGACCATCACAAGAGCCGGGAGGACTAGGATTAAGCGTGCTGTAGTTCCATCCCGGACCAAAATCAAAGGTGACCGCGTGCAGCCATTCGACGGTACCGGCGGCGTTACCTTCCCAGATGTTAACGTTAACACAAATCTGTACCAGCTGGCCAGAAGGGTAGGTACCATTGATCGGAGGAGGGTTTGGAATCAGCTCAATCGCACCCGGAGGGGCACAGCTGTTACACAAGTTGCCGCTTTCGATTTCAAGGTCAAAGTTGCCTTGATCGTCAACATCCTCACCGGAAACCAGAATAAAGTAGTCTAGGCCAATCAGGGTGTTAGCGGATACTGTAGCAGAACCACTACCGCTACTACAATCGATCGCCAGTAAGGAGACACAGTCGCCTCCCTGATAGATCACAATACTAGGGTTATTCAACCCCAATACGGTGATATCTGTCTGGTTTGCGGTAGCAGTAAAAGTGAACCACACCTCAGCAGCAGGACCAGTAGTAGAACCGGACGGACAGTCGTTGAAGACCGGATACGGACTAACTGGCGTAGCATCAATGTTGTCGAAACTGAAGTTGTCCGTTACAGTAGCGGTACTCGGACAAGCCGGCGCTGAGCTAAGGTTGAGGGAAATAGCGTCCGCACATTCATCATTAATTGGTTGAGCGAACAGGCTAAAGGAGAGTAGTGAAAAAATACAGAGGGTAAAAATTACTCGCATTGCTATTCATTTGCAGAACGATCAGAAAGGCCAAAAGGGCAAAAACCATTACCAGCTTTCGGTATCCGAAAGTTGAGATGTGGCCAAAGATGTACACGAGTAGTTGTTAATTGGGGCTTTGGGGAATCTAGGTGTGCAGTTACTGTTTGTAAGCGTCTTCCCAGTCGTTCTCTAACTAAAAAAAGATGGTCGATAAAATGAATTATCGTCCCTTAGGCTAGCAAAGATAGCTTATTTTGTTATTTATCTGTTTTAAGCAGTATTTTTTGCCGTATTCTTGCCTAACAATACCGTATACAGACCTGGAAACGGATTGTTACCTGGATTTAAACATATGCAACAAGATAGAATTTTCAATAACATGCTTCGTGACCGCCCTGGTGCGGTTATTCTTGTAACTCTAATTGCTATGTTATTTGGCATGGGTTTGGGAGCTGGTTTAGGCAATGCAATGGCGCAGATGCTAGGGGTGAACGTGACTGATATTATGAGCTGGACCGAAGCTCATCCCTTGGAGTACCACGAACGTCAGGGCATCCGTTGGTTTAACCTCGTAGCACACTTCTTTTCTTTTACTTTCGTGGCGCTGGTGGTTGCGTACCTGGCAACCGATGAGCGTGGGGTCGCTCAATTTCTACAATTTAAGCAGCGGCTGCGGGCTATTGATTTGGGCTGGGGACTTGTGTTGTTGATTTGTTCTTTGCCTTTAATTCTGGCCAGCAACTGGCTCAATAGTGTTTTACCCCTACCGGAAAGCCTGGTCACGCTTGAAAACAACCAAAACTGGTTGGTAGGTGAAGTGCTCCGGATGGAAAACTTTGGCGAGTTTTTAATGGCCTTGATGGTAGCTGCCGTAGCACCAGCCGTAGGGGAAGAATTGCTCTTTCGGGGAGTATTGCAGCCCCGTATACAGGAGTCTACCCGAGATATTCATATCGGGGTATGGGTCACAGCCGCCTTGTTTTCCGCTATTCATCTCCAATTTGTAGGCTTTTTGCCACGAATGTTTTTGGGAGCTTTGCTGGGCTATACCCTGGTGTGGAGCGGAAGCTTATGGTTGCCCATTATCCTGCATTTTGTCTTTAATGCTATTCAAATTGTGGGGGCTTACCTATCGCCAGAGTCCTTTAAGGTGTCCGAATCGCCAGAAGCCATCCAGGCCCCACCCTGGTGGTTAGTCATAGTCAGTGTAGGATTGGTGTTTTACATTGTACGTCAGTGGATAGCCCGTAAGAAGACTGCTGAGCTGGAGGTGTAGATCCACACGCATTTGTCGAATAATTGCTTTCCAAGTAATGCTTTTAGTGAAGGTGTAAATGACTGATAATGTGTTTGTTCGAGTGAAGTACTTGAACTAAACGAGGGAAATTAATTTTTGACGTACACAAAATGGTATTTTTGCGCATCATCAATCTGTTGGAGAACTAAAGTCTATGCAGGGATTGTTAAGGCGTGGGGTGACGGCGATTATTTTTGTAGTTGTGATGATCGCCGGTTTGTTCGGAGGACGTTATAGCTTCGTGTTGCTTTTTAGCGTGATTACCGGGCTGTGCTTGTGGGAGTACCTGAGTATTGTATTGCTACGCAACAATCGCCGTGATCGACTGCGTAAAGTGCTCGGGATGATTCTGGGGCTCTTGCCCGTAGTGTTGAGTGCCTTGGTCAAGTTGGGCGTTGTGAATGATCCAGCGTCCTTTATCATCTTTATTGCCCTGCTATTTTCGCCCTCTCTGTTCATGCTTTTTATCTACGAACTATTTACTAAGTCGGAGCAGCCTTTCGAGTATATTGCTTTTGTCCTACTTGGTTTCAT
Organism: Bacteroidota bacterium; assembly: GCA_039816955.1. Taxonomy (GTDB): domain Bacteria; phylum Bacteroidota; class Bacteroidia; order Chitinophagales; family Saprospiraceae; genus Lewinella. The sequence continues at coordinate 11,566 of JBCBWU010000164.1, read as the reverse complement.
CTATTTCGGTATACCCTTTGCGATTTTGGATTTCGTTGCTTTTGACGGTGAACATTTCTACGCGAAGACGGTATTTGGTATCTTAGTTTTAACCTGGATGAACGATACTGGGGCCTACCTGGTGGGTTCGCGCTGGGGGAAGACGCCACTACTACCCCGAGTGTCGCCGAAAAAAACTTGGGAAGGTTCCGTTGGTGGGGTGGTCGTTACCTTTTTAACCGCTCTTGTTTTGTACTTCACCCTGAATGAACTTGAGCTAGTGGATTGGTTGATTCTTGCCGTAATTGTCAGTGTTTTTGCTTCGCTGGGTGACCTGGTCGAAAGTATGCTAAAGCGGAGTTTCTCGGTGAAGGATAGTGGCAGTTTATTGCCTGGCCACGGTGGGCTACTGGACCGTTTTGACGGTTTTATTTTTTGCCTACCCTTTGTTGCCGCTTATTTGTTGTGGATTCGCTAAGTAAATTTTTTGCATCATATTAATAATCAGATATGATTCATAAAGAAGGAAGATTTATTCTCTCTGTTTCAATAGTAGTACTAGGAGGAATTGCCATGCTTTCTCACTTCTTCTGGCCTGGTATTTGGGCCATGTTGACACAGATTACCTGTTTAGTACTTTACCTCTTGTTTCTCCAGTTTTTTCGTAATCCAACTCGATCCATTCCAGAGCAGGACGATAATCTGGTATACGTACCCGCCGATGGTAGGGTAGTGGTAATTGAGGAAGCTGAGGAAACGGAGTACTTCAATGAAAAGCGTTTGCAGATTAGCATTTTCATGTCTCCGCTCAATGTGCACGTCAACCGTACGCCTTTTGGAGGAGAAGTGAAATACTATAAATACCACCCCGGAAAGTACCTGGTGGCCTGGCACCCGAAATCGAGTACGGAGAATGAGCGCTCAACGGTGGTGGTGGATAATGGAAAGCAAGAAATTTTGCTACGCCAAATTGCCGGTGCTGCCGCTCGCCGTATTCGAACTTACGTCGAACAAGGCCAACGCCTGGTGCAGGGCGAAGAGTTTGGTTTCATAACATTCGGCTCTCGAGTTGATGTTTTTCTACCACTTGATGCAGAGGTGAAAGTGCAAATTGGTGATACGGTACGTGGTAACAAGGATGTGTTGGCGCAATTGAAGGGCTAATGGCTAAGTTGTTCACAGCAGTACCTATTCCAGATTTTCCATTCCGAATAGCTCACCAGCAGCAGATCCTAAGTCTGGGTTCTTGCTTTGCCGAGCATATTGGTGCTTATCTGGAGCAGCGCAAATTTCATCATCTGCTCAACCCCTTTGGTATTGTGTATCATCCGCTGGTGATGGCTAGGCTATTGCACCAGCTGTTGGATGATCAAGCACCAAATCCGGAGTACTTATTCGAGCAGCAAGGGCTCTGGCGGCATTATGATTTTCACAGCCGTCATGCCCATCCTGATGCGACTAAAGCGGCAGAAATCCTAGCGCAGCAACATCTAGCCGGAGTACGGGCTGTTCAGCAGTTAGAGGTACTGATTCTTACTTTCGGGACGGCCTACGGCTACTGTTTACACGAGACAAGCCAATGGGTAAATAACTGCCACAAGCAAGTAGCTACGCTGTTTACAAAGCAGGTCGCTGAGGTAGCGGAAATGACGGAAGCTCTAGCAGCGGTGTTGCGTACCTTGAAACAGCAGAATCCACAGTTACAGGTGATACTGACGGTCAGCCCCGTTCGGCATTTACGAGATGGATTACTGGAGAACCAGCGTAGTAAGGCACGCTTGCTGCTGACCCAGGAGGCACTTAGTGCACAACTGGACTTTGTGCATTACTTCCCCGCCTATGAGATACTGCTGGATGAACTGCGCGACTATCGCTACTATGCCAATGATCTCCTGCACCCTAGCGCACTTGCTATTGAAATCATCAGCGAGCGTTTTGCTGAAGCCTTCATGAGCGACGAAACTAGGGCGCTAAACGCGCGAATCCACAATATTGTGCAGGCACTCCAGCATCGGCCCCTCCACCCGGAGAGTGAGGCTTTTAAGCGTTTCCAGGAGCGGACGCAGCAAAAGCTTACCCAGCTTAAGGCAGCATACTCTTTTCTTAACTTGGAGGAATTTTCCTAATTATTTGGCACGGTAAACCCGAGCTTCCCAAGGCCGGAGATGAGCTGTACTTTGATCGGTATAATTCCCAACCACCAATTCCATGTCCGCCAATGGAGGCCCAGGCAATTCTGAAAGCTTGCTCTCCGAAAAATTGAGGTAGAAGTAGAATTCTCCCTCCTCATCCCAGCGGCGATAGGCGTAGAGTTGGGTGTCGTTCCCATCGATCATTTCGTACTGACCGTATACCCAGGCTTCATACTGCTTGCGTAAACGGAGCAGCTTTTGGTAGAAGTAAAAGGTGGAGTTCGGCTCCGCTAGCACTGCTTTTGCATTGATGGAGGGATAGTTGGGGTTCACCTTAATCCAAGGTTCTTCGGCGGTGGTGAAGCCTGCATTAGGGCTGTCATCCCAATGCACGGGTGTGCGTACGTTGTCGCGCCCTTGCTTGTGAATACCCGCTAAGAGTTGATCTAGATCGCGACCCTGCTCCTTAGCTTCACGCCATTCGTTGACGGTTTCAATATCGCGGTAATCATCAATAGAAGGGAAAGCCACATTGGTCATACCAATCTCTGAACCTTGATAAATGCTTGGTGTACCACGCAAGCTCATCAATAAAATGGCTAGCAATTTTGCGGATTCAGTGCGGTATTTGCCATCATTTCCCCAGCGACTTACCAGACGTGGGAAGTCGTGATTATCCAAGAAAATACTCACCCAGCCTTCTTCTCCCAGGGCTTCGTACCATTCGTTAAATACGCCTTTAAAGTCACGTAAATCCCAATCAGCGATATCAAATTTTCCACCGGGACCCCAGTCCAGAAACATATGGCCAAAATGAAAAATCATGTCCAATTCCTTACGACTTTCGCCTACGTACATGTTGCCCAATTGTGCAGGCACACCCGGGGCCTCACCCACGGTGGTAACATCATAGTCAGCTAAGGCTTTATTGTGCATTTCGTGCAGGAACTCGTGCAGACGTGGGCCGTTAGCGTATACTTCTTCCACAATTTTTGGGAAGTCATTCCAATCCACCTCTGGCCACTCCAGGCGTTTGCTGATAAAGGGAATCACATCCATCCGGAAGCCATCCACACCTTTGTCCAGCCAAAAGCGCATCATGCTGTACACCTCTTCCCGCACTTTCGGATTTTCCCAGTTGAGGTCGGGTTGTTTTTTGGAAAAAAGGTGTAAGTAATAGGCATCCGATTGCTCATCGTATTCCCAAGCTTCTCCACCAAAGAAAGAAGGCCAGCTGACCGGCTTTTTATCCCGCCAGATGTAGTAGTCGCGGTAGGGGTTATCCTTGCTCTTACGTGATTCCTGAAACCACTGGTGCTCATCAGAAGAGTGGTTGACTACCAAGTCCATCATCAGTTTCATGCCGCGTTCGTGGATGCCCGCTAGCATACGATCAAAGTCGGCCATGCTGCCAAATTCGGTCATAATATTCCGGTAGTCACTGATATCGTAACCGTTATCATTGTTGGGCGATTGATAGATGGGGCTCAACCAGAGAATGTCAACACCAAGCTCTGCGAGGTAATCTAACTTTTCAATAATACCCCCCAAGTCGCCAATGCCATCGCCATTGCTGTCTTTGAAGCTTCGTGGATAGATTTGATAGATGACAGCTTCTTTCCAACAGGTCTTTGTCATGCTACTCCTAATTTTTGCTTTGCAGGTATGATGCCAGGTTTACGAATGAATATCTGATAGGACTGGCACTGGTTTGTGGAAATTATTAGGTGGGTGAAGATGACGCAAAAGCCAGGGATATACAAGCGTGGAGCCAATTATCTTGTTTATTGTAGCAGTGGCGATAGAGGTAGCTTTTCAACTCCTGTGCAGCTTTGTGCATTTCATAGTGCTGCAAGCCTTCGTAAATCAGCAGAGTAGTGGCGGATACCCAACTTGTATCTTCTGGTTTAGTCCAGGGAGGGGTGGTGGTTCGGAGCTGTATTAGCATGTCTTCCGCCTGATCCTGATCCGGGATTTTTGCCCACAGCGGCAGATACTGCAAGGGCCATGAGCTGGTGTTCTGGCCCCTGTTACTGGGGTGCAGCAAATAAGTACCGGAGTCTACGGACCAAAACTGATGATTGGTTTCGTGAATTAGCATTTCTAGTTGTAAGGAAATTTCTTCGGTATCTAATCCGGCAGCAGCTGCCAGGGCACTGAGGTTTTCTACATTTTGAATCCATAGCGTCTGCAGGCCCAATAACTCATTTTGAGAAATGTTTTCTTCGCTCAGTATAAGAACCCCACTGGTCTCCGGATCTAATAATGTTTGCAATCGTTGACGAAGCTGAAGTGCCTGCCCAAGATCAGCAGAAGAGAGTCCTTGAAAGCGCTGATTACGGGAATACTCCCCGATAGCTATACCCTGGCAGAGTTGATAAGCTTGTAGCGGATGAGCTGGTGTTGCGTTAGCACTTGGAGACCAAAAATGCAGGAATAGTTGCTCTGCCAACGCAGGCTGATGGTCGGTGAGGGCACGGAGTAATATCAGAAGTTCATAGACGGAGAAGCTCGACTCCTGGGCGGGAGTGGCAAGTGCTGCTTCAACTCGGTTTAGGATGACTTTCTGTTTTACGGAGTTCACCTTTCTTAATGCTTAGGTGGCCCTTAAATTAGGGGTGGTTGCAGTGTACTTCATTCTGGTTGGAATAATAGGTAAAAACCAATTCTGTTTTGCACTAGTGGTTACCGAAACCTGAATAAAATGATCTGCCCGCCCACTTGATAATGAGTACGGTCTTTTAGATGAATTGTTCCAAAGATCAAGCTCAAAAGCCTAACTGCAAGCTACAAGGAAATCTCGAAGTTGCGTACTCTATTTTACCATGGCTAGCAATTAACCTACCAGAACACCAGTTTTGCAAGGGTAGGCACCTTCAATATAGTGCAATCCGTGCTGCAAGGTCTTGCCATCCCAGTCAATCCAGCGGTAAGCACAGCGGTGGTGGTCTACCGCGAAATCTTGCTGGCGCCAGTCAATCTGGAAAAAGCAGCTGGGGGTGACGTGCACATCCACATTTTGCCAGCGCACGGATTTGTCAACATGGTAGTGCCCGGTGAAGATGGTGATGGGATAGGGGTGCTTACTTAGGATGTCCAGCAGTACCTCTGTTTCGGTCATGCTGTGGTTGTCGTCCATGTAAGGTACGCCCATGGGTAAAGGGGGGTGATGCATAAAAATGCAAACGGGGCTGGCGTTGCGGCCTAGGTATGCAGTAAGTGACTGTAGCTCTGAGTCCTTGACGGTACCCTTACCAGAATTGAGAAAGGCCACTGGGGCGGAATCGGTCAGGTGGAAGAAAAAATTTTCTCGCCGATCCTCAGGAAGTCCGAAGGTATCAATGAGCATCTGGTCATCATCATGGTTGCCCGGAATCACCGCATAGGTGAGTTGGCGTTGATCCAGCTCTGTTTTAATCCATCGATAAACCGCTTCTTCACCGTCCTGGTAGCAAAGATCTCCACTGATGACCAAGAGGTCATGATCAGCCTGCGTGATCTCATCAAGAATGCGCAGAAAATTGGTGCGTACATCTACCTCGAATGGGTACTCCGCAGGCCCTCCAATATGGAGATCCGTAATCTGTATTATCCGCATGTTTTTTGGCTGTAGTTAACTCATTGTTTGCCTCCACTGCTCTCACTACACATAGATACTAAAACCACCTCGAACCACAAAATAGCCTCTCTTCAAGTGTTTGATTATGTGTTGGAAATAGGGTGTTTTTTAAAATTGTTTTAAAAGTGTCAAGCTTGTTTCGATCTGTTGTATTGTTTTTAAATGTCTGTTTATTAGGCTTTTAGGTCTCTATTTGCAAAACAAACAAAAAATAAATGTTTAAAATAATTTGTTTGATAAAAACTTATTGTTTTATATTTGTATTGTCAGTAACAAGCAGTGCAATTGCACCTTTTATTCGTTTCGCAAATTCATCAGCCATGAAATCAAATTCTACGCAGTATGTACCCCGGGGAGGGTATGATCAAAAGAGGAGGATGCAGCCCGGGCGCGAAACACCTATCGGCCCGATTATTAACTGGACAGCCCTTTGGACACGCTTATGGCTTTTCCTTAAACGCATAGTTGCGGAGTTATGGTATCTACTTTCTCGCCGCCAGCCCAAGACGGTTAGCCATTCTCGATCTGATCAGCCTAGCAAAATGCTGTTGTTCTTTCGGTCTTGGTCGTGGCCACTGTTAAAGGTAACTACCGTAGCGGTACTGTTTTTCTACGTCATGCAGCGCGATATTCAGTTCTCTATTCACATGAAAGCACCCTTGGGGCAAGCCGTTACCTACGATGAAACTAACGGTTCTGCTGATCAGATGGGTTTTGTGCAGTCCGTTTCCTTTTCCAGTGCTAAGCATACAGAGCGTAATCGTCCCGCTCAATTGGATGCCACCTCCGTGGAAAGCTACCTTGAGCGCTTTGGTCATATTGCGCAGGCCGAAATGAGTAAATTTGGGGTACCTGCTTCCATTAAAATGGCGCAAGCCATCATTGAGAGTCAGGCCGGGCAAGCAATGGCCACAAAAGTAGACAACAACCATTTCGGCGCTCCGATGGAAGGTCAACCCTATGAATCAGCCTGGCGCAATTGGCGCGAGCACAGCCTGCTGTTGGTAAATCGTTACAGTGCGCTTACCAAATCCGGTAATGATGTACGCGCTTGGGCCCGTGGCTTAGAAGATGTAGGCTACAGCAAGGCCCCCAATTATGCCAATCAGTTGCTAGAAATTATCGACCGCTTCCACCTGGAGCAGTTGGATGAACCAACGATATAAGTGTAGTTATGGAACAACATGCTAGAACCCATTTATCAGCAATCACCCATTGTATTTAAAAATCGTAACGTATTTGTTCTCCATTCCGACCCGCCGAAGCTCCCAAAGCGTAGGCGGGTTTTTTATTTTATAGCGCTACTACTTCATTACTTTTCATCCCGTTCTTAAAAGCACGTAAGCAGAAGCCAACTTTCCACGTATCTTGCACCCATTGAACCTATAATATCTATTGTGGAACAGCTTCCCATCTTATTCCAGGATGATCATCTAGTGGTCATTGATAAACCTGCTGGTCTCCCCGTGCATAAGACCCGTGGTATGCCTCACGATGCGCCCTACGTAACGCAAGTGCTGGGCAAGCAATTGGATGGATCAATCTATAACGTACACCGCCTTGATGCCAAGACTTCAGGGGTGCTGCTACTGGCTCGTTCTTCTGAATTAGCACAGCAATTAACCAATCAGTTTGCCGCGCGGACGGTGCAGAAGCGCTATGTGGCGATTGTCAAAGGTGTTCCGCCCGCTGAGGGTGTCATGGACCTACCCGTGAAGAAAGCTCGAAAAGGGAAAAAGACCAAAGGCGTAACTCATTTTAAATTGCTGGAAACCTTGGCTACAGACCGGGAACACCGGGAAGAAACCAATCAGGCGATCAGCTTATTGGAGTTGCTTCCAGAAACGGGAAGATGGCATCAGCTCCGTCAACACTGCGCTCAACAACGTTACGATATCATTGGTGATTCTGAGCATGGCGACTATGGCCTAAATCGTTTAATGGCTGGTCTTGTGGGCTACAAGCGACTCTATCTGCACTCCCAGCGCCTGACCTTCACGCATCCGATCTTAGAGCAGGACATGACGGTGGAGGCAAAGGTTCCGAAAGTGTTTGAAGAACTCCTTCAGTTATTCCGCAGAACGGGCGAGCACTAACTTCTTGATGATCACCATTTGTCCAAAGTGGTAGTAGGTGTGCTCTACTGTGCCTAGTAAATTACGGTAGTAGTTGCCGTATTTTTCCGCTACAAATGAACCTTCAAGTACTTCCTGGGGGAGTTCTTGCACCAATTCAACAAGTCGCTCTGCATCAGTAAAGCACTTCTCTTTAAGTGCAATCCAATCTTCTTCCGAAGTGATGGGAGGCATATCATAACTGTACTTGTCCCTCATCTCCAAAGGACCACCTTCCAGTACTTGAATCAAGCCTGCCGCGTAGTAATTAAGATGAAAGGTGAGCAGGGCAATGCTGTTGAGGCCTTCAATAGAGGTAGTAGCTTGTTCCCAATTGAGATCGCTGATCTGCTCCTTAATATTGGTGAAGGCTACCCATTTTCCATCGAGGAAAACTTCTTGGAGCCCGCTGGCAACTTGTTTGGCTAAGTTCATGGTGTTGACTACTGGTTACTGGTGGTTGGCAAATTTACGTTTATAGATGAAAGCCGTTTAGTCATGGTAGAAACTAAACGGCTTTCGAGAGCTAATTTGTTTGTGGATGGTTACAGTGCTTAACGGGAACTTTGATTCGCTCGTAAATCCCGTCGGCGTACCCTGGTGCGCTGTTTGCGCTCGCGGTTCTTCTTCGTTCTGGGCACCCGTATACGATTGGCATCTTTCTGCAAGATTGAGCGGGCGTTGCTCAAGTTACTTTCCATATGGGCCACGTTTACGGCTGTAACGGCGTACGTGTAAGTTTCACCGGGGCGGGTCTGGGTATCGTAGAAGGTTACTTTTTTCTGATCACCAGCCTGAATCGGAGTGATGGTGTAAATGTTGGCGGGATCTTCAATACTGCCTACACTTCTGCCTTCAAAGCGGTACACTACGTAATAGTGGGCTTCTTGCCGGACATTTTCACGGCTTCGCCCGGGGCGCCACTGTAGTCGGACCGATTCTTGTTTCCATTTTGGGCGTCGCAGATCTACCGCATTGAGTTTAGGAAGTTCTAGTTCTGGACGCTCTTGCCATAAGGCTTTATGCGCATAGTATTGACGGAGACTATCCTTTAAGTGGAGTGGGTTTCCTAGGAGGGACTTGGCACTGAAAAAAGCGCTGCCTAGGGTCTGGAAATTCCGGCGGTTAAGGTCAATTTGGCGAGGGATTTCCCCCGGATCATTCCAAGCTTCAACCTGATTATTACCCACCTTGTAGGCACTGTGGCCAACGTAGATTGGTAAGTCGCGCGAGTTGTTACTCCACCACTGCACGAGTGTTTGGTGGTCAGCGGGTTCAAAGCCAATGTTCCAGTACAGCTGCGGCATAATGTAATCAATCCAGCCTTTGTTGATCCAGTTGATGACATCCGCGTAGAGGTCATCATAGGAGGTCACCCCGGCTTTGGTAGCAGATCCCCGACGGGGGGCATCGGCTTCATTTCTCCATACCCCAAAGGGGCTTACGCCAAATTGGATACTGGGCCGAGTCGTTTTGATTCGCTCGTGTAGCGCCTGTACCAGCTGATCAGTATTTCGCCGCCGCCAATCGTTGATGTCTTTCACCGGGCCACCGTAGAACTTAAAGGTAGTACTGTCTGGGAAAGGCGTATCCGCAATAGGGTAGGGGTAGAAGTAGTCGTCAATATGAATGCCATCGAGGTCTTCGTAGTTGTCTACCAATTCTCCAACGACATCTACTAGATGGTCTCGTACTTCCGGAATACCCGGGTTGAAGTACATTTTCGTACCGTAGGTGACCAACCAGTCTGGATGCTGGTGCACGGGGTGGGTGAGGTGTAAACTGCTAGTATCTAGATTCATCGACGCTCGGAAAGGATTAATCCAGGCGTGAAATTCCATGCCCCGCTGATGGGTTTCCTCAATCATGAAGTTCAGCGGATCGAATTCTTCTTGTGGGGGCGCACCTTGTCGGCCAGTCAGATAAGCAGACCAGGGTGCGTGTACACTTGGGTAGAAGGCATCCCCAGCCGGGCGGACTTGTACGATTACCGCGTTGAGCCCCAGGTTTTGCATCTGATCCAGTAGGTTGCGGTACTGTTCTTTTATGGCAATTGGATTGGTAGAAGGGGTTCGAGGATAGTCAATGTTAAGAACCGTAGCAATCCACACTGCCCGTAGTTCCCGTTTGGGGGCTTGTTGTGCCTCGCGGACTAGTTTCTGTGCCCAGCTTGCAGAGGTAAAAGTGAAAAGGAATGCTAAAGTGAAAACAAGAGGTGTCAGACGTGTCATAGTTGTGTATGGTGTTTCCCAAAGGAGAGTAGTCAATTCGTTTTACCAACGAACGAATTAAGGTAATAAACTTTATTCGGCGGTGAAATGGTATGTTCAGAGCCTGATTATTTATCTAGCGTAAAGTTCCAATTCGGAGGTTAGAAACGCTCAGCGCAGACAGCATACCGAATTCTTGCCGATGGCTATCGGGATTCCCACTTCCGAAGGGTATCGATACTTGAAGTCGAATAACATTAAACTGTTTCCTGCTCAGCCAGTAGTTTTTCCAAGGCATCTCCGGCTTCCTGCCGACAAGTATTCTCCAGCCAATAACGATTCACGATATTCTCTGCTTGGCGAATTTGCATGTACAGTGCCGCAAACTTCTCCTCTTTTGAGTTGCCACCAAATGAACGTGGTAATTGTTTGATTTGGGTCAGTTTCTTGGCGTAGCGCAGGAAGTTGGTGTACTGTTTTTTCAGGTCGACAGTCATCTTCCGATTACGAATCACGTAAATGCGGAATGTATCCAAAAGCGACATGAGCGCTTCGGTATCGCCCAAAGCGTAGTAAGTAGCTAGTAGCAGGTTATTATAATTAAGGTGATACTTGACATCGGAAAAGCGTACCAGTAGCAAGTGGTCCAAGGCCTCACTGTAGTTGCGTTTGGAATAATTAAGGTGGGCCATGTTATAGTTGTAGGAGTTTTCCCGTGGTTTTTCCGGTAGGCGTTCTTTGTAGGTCTCCAGAAACTCCTCCGTCCACTCAAATTCGCCCAGAATACAACCCAATACAGTGATGTTCTTGTAGTTCCATTCGTTAAGTAGGCCGTTGGTGAAGATTAGCCCATTAGAAAGCCCTTCCTGATAGAGTTCGAAAAGCTCTTTCTGGAAATCGCGGTAACCTTTGTTAATTTGGCGAACACAGTAGTTGTTGGAGTAGGAATACAAGTCACTTTTCTCGCGTGGACTCAAGCGGTCTACTTGTTCCTTAAGGAGGCGTTTGAGCTCCTGGTAATGCTCTGAATTCTCATCTTCCCTCAGGCTCATGAGAATGGTGTAGTACAAGTGGATGGAAAGATCGTCCGCAAAGCGGTGTTTCTTTTCCCGGTAGTACTCCAGCACTTCCTCCAAAAAAGTATACTCAAACTTAGAGTTAATCAATAATTCATTAGTGACCAGCTGACAACTGTGACGTAATTTTTCCAAAAAGTAGTAGCGATCCAACTGGTCATTAAGCGCCTGTAGTCGATCCGTTTTGGAGCGATCCCCGTGGTGTACCTGATAATAGGCCATAGTATTAATGTAGCGAAAGCGGGCGTGATAGTGCTCTGAATCGCGGAAAGGGTAATTGCTCAGGCGGCGATCCAACTGCTTGGCGCGGTTGGTCAATAGGTCAAATTGGTTGTTGAAGTAGGCGTATTCTAGTAAATAAAGCTCTTCGGCAAAAGGACGTTCTTCGTAGCGCTGCTGCGCAAGAAAACCGTGCAAGAGTTTTTTTAGACTCGAC
>JBCBWU010000163.1:0-16663 GCA_039816955.1 Bacteroidota bacterium | reverse complement strand
GCTGGTTTCGAAGTATACCAGAACACACCTAACCCATTCCGCGCGGAGACGCTGATTGGCTTCAACTTGCCAGAGGATGCTGAGGTAACTTTGACCGTAAGCGACGCTAGCGGCCGTACATTGACGGTACTACGCGGCGATTACGCAGCAGGTTACAACACGATCAATCTACAGAAGAGCCAAATCCAAGGTGCAAGTGGTGTACTGAGCTATACCATCAGTACTGATGATTATACGGCTACGAAGAAGATGGTGGTTTTGAAATAATCGCCGTGTGATATAGTTCTCCGAGAGCTCTAAGGTCTCGCAGAACTTACCTTAAAAGAGAAGAAACCCTGGATGGTCCTGAACTGTCCGGGGTTTCCTATTTTAATAGCCAATGAGATCATACTGCTTCCAAATAGCTTCGAACAAGATTTTTATATCTAAAACCTATGTCTTTTTGTAAGTGAGCTGTCTTTAAAGTAATGATGGTCATCCCCAATAGCCAGCCAAATGTTATTTCCGTGTCAAAAACAGGGAAGGCGGAGCTCATCCCGAGCGAAGTTTGCCGGAAATGTCACACTTTGCTAGGCGCATTAGTAAACGCAGTAAAGGAATCGTCCTTCATGTACAGGTTAGCGGCCAAGTTATTTCTGGTGTTTGCTTTCTGCGGCTTGAGCCAAAGGGTAATGGCTCAGGAGTATGTTTATAGGACCTACGACATAACCACTGCAAATGGTTTATTAAGTAATCGAGTTGCTAGCGTTTACCAGGATGATGACGGATTTATCTGGCTTTTAACCCAAGAGGGAATAGGGCGCTTCGATGGTCATGATTTCAAATGGATTACTAAGAAGAACTCCAACCTTCGAGGCATTCCTCGGGGGCACGCGATCATAGAAGACGCTGAAGGATTCTTTTGGTTCACTGATGGAGTGCACGTTGATTTAATAAATCGGAGGACCTACGGAGTTATTCCTCTACGCGAAAAATTTAAAAGCGGGCTGCCCTTTCGTAATGCTATTTTGAGGTTTTGGCAGGGCCCTAACGAAGGAGTCTATATCAAAGAGAGGGATACGGACGCTGTCTATTATTATCATCCTAGTACCGGATTTGAGGCTCTACCTCAATTTCAAGATGCATCGTCCATTACACTCAATTCAGAAGGCTTGTGGGTCTGTTATAAAGATGGAGACTGTCTAAAGTATAAAGACCATCACGGGCCTGTCATAAAGTCATTTTCTGGCTTAGATAGAGTAGCATATTCTTGGATTACGAACTATCGTGCAGGGGAGGATTGGTTTACCTACTATGATCCTGAAACGCAAGAGGTTGTTATTTTAAAGGTTTTGCAACAAGGCCAGCAGGAGGTTTTTCGAATTGCTAGCCCTTACAAAAGCACCTTACTCCGGTTTATGATCATTTACGATCCGGTGATTGGTCAGCTTATTCTAAACACTCCCTTTGCTGATCATACCTTTTCCATTGTTGACTTAGAACAAAAGCAGATTATACCAGTCAAGGCGGTTACGCAGGGAGGGGACGACCCTTTTCTACACACTTACTTTATTGATAATCGAGGAATTCACTGGCAGCAATCTCCACGAGGAATACGACTTCTGAAAGTGAGTAAATCCATCTTTAGTCGGTATACCAGACATATACAGACCCGTGGCCTCTGGGCAAGTCAGGACCAGCTCCTGATTCAAAATAATTACTTGTCTTTTTCCGAACCAGATGAGCTGCAAATTATAGCTGAGCCGCGAAAATTGAAGAGTGTTTGGACCACTAAAAGGGATGAACTTTGGGTGGGGGCCGATCAAGGTATTTTCCAACTGGATACGGCTAGTTTTGCTATCAAACAGAAAGTAGCCACCATGCCAGGTAAAAAGGGGCTGTGGGCTATTGCTCGGGACCAAGAAGACCGCTGGTGGGCGGGAGGTCTTTTTACAGGCTTATTCTTAAAAACTAAACCAGATACGCTCTTAAGACGCTACACCGAACTGAATGGTTTTGAGGAGTTGCAAACTAGCTCGATTATTCACCTTTTAGAAGATGGCTCTTTCCTTTGGGGGTGTACCAATACTGGATTGTATTTATTGGATAAGGAAAAAGGTGTGGTTCGACGTTATTATTCAGAGGCTGAAGAGGATCAATACTTGCCATTTTACGATGTACACTTTTTGCACAAGGATCAAGCTGGAGTGTACTGGGTGGCTACCAATGCTGATGGACTCATCCGATTTGAATTAGACGAAGATCTAAATATTGCAGGCTACCGGCAGTATACCACTGATGATAATCTCTCTTCGAATATTCTCTATGCTATATTGGAAGATAGGCAAGAACGTTTATGGATTAGTACACTAACGGGCTTGTCTTGTTTTGACAAGCGCAGCGATAAAATCCAAATCTACTTAACCGAGGACGGGCTAGCGGAGTCGGAATTCAACCGTATTTCTTATTACCAAGACTCGCGTGGAAAAATTTACTTTGGTTCTATTCGGGGAGTAGTTGCCTTTCATCCAGACGATATTCCGGCGAGCAAACCTTACGATGCTGATGTTCGTCTTAGTTCATTGACCCTATACGATGGTAAGCGCGAACAGTTCATTGAGTATAGCCTACAGGATCAGGAGGAGATTATCCTTCAGCCGCAAGACCGTTTTCTGCGGTTAAATGTAACAATGCTCGATTACTTTCAGGCGGAACAACTCAGTTACACCTACCAGATTGATGAGCTGATTGAGGAGTACCAAAAAATTAATGGTAATGAACTCGAATTAGGGGGCTTACCTTATGGTCGGCATATAATCCGTATTCGTGGGCAGAGCAGGGACCGGCGTTATGCGCAAGAGGAACTAATCCTGCGAGTAAGAGTCCTAAGGCCATTTTATTATCGTTGGTGGTTTATCCTTTTATTAAGCGGTGCGTTCATAGTAGGGATTTTGCAGTTTTACTTCTGGCGTATCCGACAGTTAAGTAAACGTCGGCACCAACTAGAGGTAATGGTGAAGGTACGCACGGAGCAAATAGAAAAAGACAATGCTATCATCAGTAGCCAAGCAGCCAAGTTGCGAGAATTGGACGAACTCAAATCTCGTTTCTTTACCAATATTTCACACGAACTACGAACACCACTTACCCTGATTTTGGCTCCTTTGGAAGGGGTGTTGAAGCAGAGTAAAAGTAATAATCGGATTTTCCCACGCCTGCAATTGATGCAGCAGAATGGGCAGCGTTTACTCAAGCGTATCAATGAACTATTAGACCTTTCTTCCTTGGATGCTAATCGTTTGAGCCTGGAAGAGGTAGACACTCCATTTTACGCCTTTTTGCAAAACAATCTGGCAGCCTTTAGTAGTATGGCCAAATTGAAATCGATTGAGCTACAGCTAAATTATCAACTACCAGAATCTTTGGTGTTACTGCTGGATCAGGACAAGTTGGAGAAGATTATCTCTAACTTCCTAAGCAATGCTATAAAGTTTACTGATCCGAAGGGTACGGTGGTGTTACAAACGAAACAGCTTGGAGATCAACTTCAACTTAGTGTAGCAGATACTGGCATCGGTATTGCCCAACCGGATCTTGAACGAATCTTTGAGCGCTTCTATCAGGTAAGCCAGTCCAATCAGCAAAGTGGATCTGGTATTGGCTTGGCTTTATGCCACGAATTGGCAAGTGTATTAGGAGGCCGAGTATGGGCCGAGAGCGAAGTGGGTACCGGTAGTGTTTTCTACGTTCAATTGCCCTTAGTAGAATCACAAGACACCAATCTGGAGTTGGTAAATAGCAGCGCTCCAGTATCTGAGGTGCATCTCCCTGTCGATATAGCAGCTAGTGGAGGCGCTGCCACTAATCTAGTTAATCGTCCTACTATTCTGGTGGTGGAGGATAACGTGGACTTGCGTGGTTACCTAGAGCTGATACTTGCTAGTAATTATCAAGTTGTTGCAGTTGAGTACGGGGCTATGGCAGTGCATTATCTCGAGGAACATGAGCGACCTGCACTGATCATTTCGGATATTATGATGCCCGTGATGGACGGTCTTACCCTTTTGACGGAAGTCAAGAAAAGTGAGAACTGGTGTTCCATACCTATTATCATGCTCACGGCTAGTCAGCGCTCGGAGGTGAAGTTGGAAGCACTGCGTATTGGTGTGGATGATTATCTGATCAAACCCTTTAAAGAAGAGGAGCTTTTGACACGAATCAAAAACCTACTACGCAATTACCGGGAAGGTGCAGTAGGGGTGAAGCTCACTAAGGAAATTACCGCCAGTGATTTACGATGGCTAGAAGAATTGGAAAGGATCTTACAACAGTATCTGGCTTCGCCTACTTTCAAATTGCCCGAGGCAGCAACGGCTATGAATATTTCCTACCGCCGTCTGCAGCAAAAGTTGAAAGCGCTTACGGGGATGACACCCAAACGTTACCAGCGTACGATCAAGTTGGCCAAAGCGCGTGAACTCCTAAAGAGTGGACAGTTCGAAACGGTTACCGAAGTAATGTATCAACTGGGCTTTGATAACCTTCATTACTTCTCCAAACTCTACAAAGAAGAATTTGGCGTTAAGCCCATTGAGGAGTTGTAAATAACTGGTTTTACTACAATTACTACCCAGAATTTCGCTTTTGTGCTACTTTTCTTCGCTTTTCGAATGGTGCTCTCACTGTATCTTTCGGACGAGAAACCGCGTTAAAAAGCCGTTACCCTCGGCCTCATTACTCAACCCTCATTTACCCAATAAAAGGATTTTGTTTTGTCCATAGTGTATAGTACTGCGCTATGGCTGTAATACCGTGTTTAGACGACTAATTGTACATCTCATGACTCCACAACTACCAATGCGTAGCCTTATTTGTGATTGTTTCACAAAGAAAAAGCTACATCTCGCCTTGTTTTTTTTACTGTTGATAATCAGTTGCTCACTGAGCCTCCTACAAGCGCAAAATACGTGCACCTGGGAGGTAGATGATATTGTCACTTCCGAAAACTTCGAAGATGATGCCACGGCAGACCCCCAGGATAATCCAGCCTCTGAAACCACTTCTCTTACTACCGCTATACCTGGTAATACCGCCGAGGTAGGTGATGGTGGTTTAGTTGGTGTGGTATTTGACGCAGACGTAGAAATCGAAATCTGCTTCTGGGGAGACATGGACGCTGACGACGAAAACTTTGATGTAACAGTTGAAGGCCAGAGCACGCTTACCGTACAGATCTCGGCCTCTACTAGCGAGGGTAGCCCCTCTTGTCGAGAGTTCATTTTTACCCCGGCATTAGCAGCCAGTGTACTAGCCGATGGTGAAATCACCATTACCTATAATAATTTTGGTGAGGGCTGGTTTCCACAGCTTGACGGTGATGATGAAAATATTGATACCGGTACGAATAACTTCAATGCCGAAGTATCTGACATTTCAGCTGACTATAGCTATTCCATTGCAGATGATCCTATCCCTGTTTTCTGCCAGGGGCAGGATGATGTAGACCTTGGAACGTACGTGGAACTACAAACGGCTACTAGTACCTTTGATAACTTTGAAGGAACCGGTGTACTGGATGACGGTAGAACCCTTGACCTATCCGCTGCCGAAATTGAACTCAGTACGCTGGATCGCGAAGCTGTTAATTCTGCTTCCTACGTCTTTACTTGTGAAGGTGGCGAAGAGCTAGTGGATCAGTTTCTTTTTCAGGTATACGAGGTCCCTGTGGCTACCATAGAAGATGGTATGTTCTCTTGTGGCTCCACGGGGAATTTTGATTTGACGGAATTGTTTTTAGACGGGACAACCGAAGAGGGAACCTTCACTCTAACGAGTGATGTCGACGGCGCTGAAATACTAGGAGATTACCTCTCTTATTCTGGCTTCGGTTGCATAGATGTGACTTACACCTTAGAAAACCCCGGTAACTGCAGTGGCGTGGGAGAGGTGTTGACCGCTGATGCCATGGTCTTTTTCCCAGAAACACCCACACCTAGCTTCGCGATAACCTCTTCTACTGCTTGTTGGGACGGCGATGACGACCTTGAGGTGACGGTAAGCCCACTTGATTTTGATTACACTGGAGCACTTAGCAGATCATGGTCAGTCACGGGTACCAACGTGGAGGTAAGTATTTCAGATGAAACGACGGATAACCCTACCATCATCGTGTCTGATCCATCCAGTGCGGTGGGGAGTTTGCAAATCTGCTACGAAGAGAGCATTGCCACAAATGATTGCTCAGACCTTGAAGCAGTTTGTGGCGTCACCACTTGTAGTACAATTACAATTACCAGTGTGGGCTGTAACGAAGAGTGCCTGGAGTTTGATCCAGCGGCCGAAGTATGCCCCATACTTGTCAATACTTTTGTGACCATTGAGTTGTTTGGTGTAGCCTTCGATGTAGGTAGTGCTACGCAACCGTATTTTGAAGCCTCTGTAGTAGCCGGTGATTATGTAGAAGAAAATAACTTTTCCGAAGGAGGTACCCTGGACCCCATCATTTCGTGTGCGGACGAGGGAATTGATGTGAGTTGGGATTTTGGCTTAGCCGAAGATACCTTCGATCCTACGGGGGAAGCGCTCGATCTCCCACTTGCCGATAATATTCCAGGAATTGCTGACGTGTGTGACCTAGTCGATGATGTCTCCATTCCTTTCCCTACGGGCTTTTGTGCCAACTGTGGACCTAATGGAGGCATTTGTACCAACATCGCTGGTGTCAAACCTTGTGTGAGAACCAGTAACTGGAAGCCATTGGAGTTCTTAGACTTCGATTTTACCGTTCCAATTTCTGGCCAGTCGACCACTGTTTGTACTGCTACCCTTCGCGACCTTGTGGCTAACCCTATCCAGGAAATAGTAGAAACCACCGCTGTTTCAGTTGTTTGGGCGGACACCGATGGTGATGGCTCCTTTGACCAGGTACTGAGTGGTGCGGGTATCATTTTTGATGGTTCCGGTGATGGTAGTGAATTTGTCTACAACAACGTAGATGGTGAAGGAATTATCACTGTACGTAACGTAACCGCTTCAGTAATTGCTCCTTATTCTCCTTGTGTGAGTCCGGAGGGCATGAACTTATTGGATGTGGTGCCGATCGACTTGGTACCCATCGTTGGTCCGATGATCACACAAGTTTTAGAATCAGGTGGACTTGATATCAATATTGCACCATCTGCTTTGTACGATCTGCCCATTAGAGTGGCAAATGATGAAGCGCCACGCTTCCCGAATCCAAGAAGACAATACACCTTTGCGACTGGTGCTGATTGTGGTGAGGCAGTAAACTGGGAAATCCCACTAGCAGTAGATGGTTGTACGGGTGATCTCATTGAAGACATCGTACAGATTTCAGGACCTACCTCTGGTTCTGTTTTGGAGCCTTCTCCAGACGAGGTATTGTATGTCGATGCTTACGGTAACCAAGTTTATGTAGACGCCAACGGTAATGAGGCTGCAATTTGCCAAAATTCAGATGGCGATTACGTTATCATGGACTACCCACAAGATTGTGATGATGAGCGTAACTCAACGGTAGTTGACATTGATGACTACGAAGAGTTGATCGTGTTCGGCTCTCGTGTAGAATACCAAGCTACGGCTTGTAATGGTATCCAGACCATCCATGCTATTTACGTCAATGTAATACCTGGTGATCCGATCTTGGTATTACCCAGAAATTTGACGCTCAGAAATGATGTGGATGCGTGCTCACGTATCGTAACCGGTATCGCACCGCTAGCTGGTTTAGAGTGTAACACCAATATTACTTGGACTGCAGACAATGGTGCTTCTCCAGACAATGGAACGGATGATGCCAGCGGCACCGAGTTTCAGGTAGGGACTACTACCGTAACCTATACAATGACTGCCGACTTAGACGGTGATGGTGAAATTGATGATAATGATCCATCCATCCCTTGTGGTCAGTCACAAGAGACACAGATTTGTACGTTCACCATTACCATTGAAGACCACCAGAAGCCTACTGCTTACTGTAGTGATATTAGCGTACGTTTAGACGAAACGGGAAGTGCAACGGTAACCGCAGCTGAACTGGACGGTGGCAGTGTAGACAATTGCCCGGGTGAACTCACTATTGAAGTGTCTAAATCAGATGGTATCGAAGACTTCGGTGAGTCAGTATCCTTTGACTGTTTTGAAGAAGGTCAAAATACCGTGATTGTTCGCGTACTGGATGCCGCTGAACACGATGGTGATGCTGCCACAGACGAGCGCAACGAACGCCGCTGTCTATCAGTAGTAACGGTTGAAGACTACTTCACCGACTTTGAAGTGAATCTGGATGTTCCGGAGCTTTGTCTTGAAGCTAGTAATGACGAGCAGCTCACCTTCGCTAACTACCTTACCATTGCTGAAGGAGACGGAACCACCATTACGCACATTGAGGAGGTACTAGACATGGACGATGTAGTAGGTGTATTTGGTATTTCTACCTTCGTACGTTCTCCCGGGTCTCCTACTTCTGGAACGACCATTGGTACCAGCCCTGATGATCCAGGTGATGCCGGATACGTTGATCCATTGACCGGAGAATACACGCCTGGTACGGGTTCTGGTTTTGTAACGGTCTCCTACGTATTGGGTATTGCTGGCCAGGTTGAGCCTGGTATTACTAACCTTGAGGGATGTTACGTTTTGGTCCAAGATGTATTCGAACTCCGCCAGCCATTAGATATGGCTTCACCAGAGTGTGAGTGTATCCAACAGAATAACCGTGTGGTAAATCTGGGTGAAATCTCAGGTGGTTTGGAGCCTTACACCATTCAGTATGGAGGTGTACTACTAGATATCGATAATGATGGTGTTGCGG
This sequence comes from Bacteroidota bacterium, assembly GCA_039816955.1. GTDB lineage: Bacteria > Bacteroidota > Bacteroidia > Chitinophagales > Saprospiraceae > Lewinella. The sequence continues at coordinate 7,848 of JBCBWU010000163.1, read as the reverse complement.
ATGATTTCGACGGTGAATTTACCTACGATGAAGAAGCTGGATTTGACGTAACTGACTTTACGGAAGACTTAGGGAATCTACTGGTGGATTACACGCAACCTACGTGGTCCTTTACTATTGTAGATGCGCGTGGTTGTGAGTTGTTCCGCTCTGGTTCCTGTGATAATGACGATGAGGTGGGCACACCCGAAATCGATTGTTCGGGTTTAGGTCCAGTGGAACTCTTTACCGAAGAACTAGTTTGCGAATCAGAATATACTTGGGACCATCCCTTACCAACCGATAACTGTGATGTTATCCTGTATACCTACACCATCACCAATCCTGATGGCACGGTAGCTGGACCGTTTGATATTACTGCCCTGTTGAATCCGGATATTACGAATCCGCTGCCGGATCAGTTTACGGCTACGTATAACTTTTTGCACGAGTCACCTACGGAGAATTTGTCTATCGTAACCTATTACGCCGAGGACGCTGTGGGGAACTTTAGCCAGTGCAGCTTTGATGTGACGGTAACGGATGATGACGCACCTTACTTTATCAACTGCCCAGAGCCAGCGGTAATTGTCGATGCGCCTGCCACCTGGTGTAGTGCCTTTGCCAATTACTCTTTGCCCTTGGCGGAGGATAACTGTAGCGTTCCCGTAGTTACTCAGATAGATGATACCGGCCTTACCTCGGGCGATTTATACCCCGTTGGTATTACCATCAATACTTTTGAAGCGGTGGACGAATCGGGTAATTCCACACTTTGTGATGTGAAGATCATTGTCAACGATTTCCACACCCCACCTACTTTCGAATGCCCTGGCGATGTGATGACCACTAATGATTTTGGTGATTGTGGTGCCGTAGTAGATAATATCGAGCCTTCCAACCTGGAGGATAACTGTATTGATAATGTCACTACCATCTTCCGTATCGAAGACGAAGAGGGCAACGAAGTAGCTAGTGGTTTAGATGATGCTAGTGGAACCTTCTTTGAGTTGGGTACCAGCACGGTTCGTTATGCTATTCAGGATATGCCTCTACTCTTAATCACGGAGATTACCCATGACTTGAGTAATCCGGTAGATGGAACCGTCCCCGTTCCTGACTATGCGGCGGCTAATCCTGCTACGGCGGATTATCTGGAGGTTACCAATTTCAACTCCGCCAACATGGATGCGAGTTGTCTGATGATTGAGCGGATTACAGCTGCTGGTAGCGAGATGTATGCCGTACCTACCTTCACGATTTTAGCACCCGGTGAGGTTCTGACCATTCACTTTGGTGATGGTGTAGACTCACAATCTGACAATTACTTTAATGTACCCGGCGCGGCCGATCTACCGGTCAATGAGCCTGCTGCTTATATCATCAGCTTGTCTCGCTCTATTCTGGACGTGGCCGTGATCAATGGCTTTGATATTAGCGGTCTGGCCACTGCCGATAACTACAACTTAGCTGATCGTCCCGTATCTGACTATTGGTCTGGAACGGTAGGTCCCATCTTTGGAGCTGGAATTATCCGAACCACCGTTTGGGATACCGATACTGCTGCTGATTACGTGCCAGGAGAAGCTTGCCTCCCGACCACCATTGGTAGTTTGAACCCAAGTTTGCCACAGCCTGTACCTAATGGTACAAGTACGGCTATTCAAGCCCAACCTACCACACGGGTGGAATGCACACCATTTACGGTGACCGTGACTGACGACGAGGATGCTGTTTGTGGTCTTTACAGTGAATATGCTGCCTATGACGGCAGTGCCGAAACCGTAGACTACGGGGCTTGTGTAGAGTCAGTGGTAACCGTGTCAGAATTCTTTACGGTAGCTGATGTCAATCTAGCTATTGCGGGCACAGCAGGTGACTTTTCTGATCTGACCTTTACTTTGATCAGCCCAGAAGGAACGGAGATTGAACTGTTGGCTGAGGAATGTGCCGGTGCCACCGGATTTGATTTTACCCTGGATGGTGATCCTGAACTGGCCGCTCCATTTGCCGATAATTGCGGTAGCCTAACTGATGGCTTAGCACTGGTGCCAAGTGGAGATATCGAGGCCTTCAACGGTGAACAGGCACAAGGCGATTGGACGCTACAAATTGCGCACAATGGCGTAGTTACCACCGATCCAACTACAATTGATGCCTGGTCTTTACTCTTGAGTGCACGTGAGCCTTATGATGATATGAGCGTCACCCTGGAGAACGATCTTGATCTCTGCGGCGCAGAATACACTTATTTACACCCGATTTTATTTGATAACTGTCCGGGAGGAACGCTGCAACTACAAATTACCTTCGAAGATGGTACCGTAGAGTTGGATCAGATGCTCCCCATATTCCCAGAAAACACGGAGTTTACCTACTTCTTTATGGTAGGAGAAACAGACGTACTTTACACCTTGACGGATGCTGCGGGTAACGTTTCTACCTGCGGCTTCACAGTGACGGTTTTGGATACGCAGATTCCGGAAATCGAATGTCCGGATGATTTGGTGATCCAGCTTGGCCCAGGAGAGTGTGAAACGAATGCTTACCCGACTACGCCAGTCTTTGAGTTTGATAACTGCCCAGATTATGTGTTGTCCTCTTTCCCTCCGGGTACACCAATACCGATTGGTGATACAGTTATTACGCTGATCATTACGGATGCTTCTGGTAATGCAGATTCTTGTACCTACAACGTGACGGTACTCGAGTTTATGACCGATCAGGAATTGGCTTGTATTGGAGAATTGAACCTCTCCTTAGGCGCAACCTGCGAAGCGACCGTGACGGCTGATATGGTATTGACCGGAGATTTGTACCGCTGTTACGATAACTACATCGTATCCGTTTACGAAGAGCTTCCTGGCCCGGGTGTATTACCGATTCCTACCTCACCCACGGTAACCGAGGAATACGTAGGCGAAACGCTCTATGCTGAAATCTGCGACCCGGACACTGGCGAGTGCTGCTGGGGTATCCTCAATATCGAGTACAAACTCATTCCTGAGTTTATCTGTCCGCCAGATACAATGGTCCAGTGTACGGATATGACGAGTCCGGAACTACTCGGCTTCCCGGAAGTTACTTCTTGTGTGCCAGGTGGAGCGATCATTACGTTTGTAGATACCCTCATGGATAATGGTAGCTGTGGTGATCCTCGTTTTGAAATTGCTCGTACCTGGACGGTAGCTGACGGTTTTGGTAACTCTGATGATTGCGTGCAAACGATTATCATGGACGCGCTGGATTTAGATCAGGTGATGTTCCCAGAAAACTACGATGGTATTACCAATCCAGTTTTGGATTGTGCTGCGGTCCTGGCTGATCCATCTTTGACCGATCCAGAGAATCTCGGTTATCCAACTATCAATGGACTGAGCTTGCTGGATGCTATTTACTGCTCTGCGGCTATGAACTACGATGATGAGGAATTCTTCATTTGTGATAACAGTTTTATCCTCTTCCGCACTTGGCGAGTGATTAATCAGTGCTTGCCTAATCCACTTACGGATGTACGTGAGTTTACCCAAATCATTCGTGTAGAAGATGCCGATGGTCCAGATCTGAACTGTCCAGAAGACGAGACGATTAGTGTCTCACCATTCAACTGTTTAGCCACTTATCAAGTGCCAATCCTGGATATTCTAGATGCTTGTTCAGAAGTAACTTATCAGGTAGCCCTCAATGGTGATACCCTGACAACTGACCCTGACAATATTTACATTCTCACTGGTCTGGAGCGTGGCGAGCATACCATCACTTATTTGGCGCAGGATGCCTGCGGTATCCGCTCGCAGTGTGGCTTTGTATTGACGGTGGAGGATCAGATTTCACCCGTGGCGATTTGTGATGATGAATTGAACGTCTCCATCGGCGGCGGCGATAGTGCCATTGATCTATTAGGTCAAGCGCGTCTATTGGCAACGGATGTGGACGAAGGCTCTAACGACAACTGTAGCACGGTTACTCTAGAAGTCCGACGGAATTTCTGGGTAGATGGTACCTGTAGCGATGGCGCTGATGATTGGAGTCCGTGGGGTGATTTTGTCGATTTTTACTGTTGTGATATCAACCGTGAGATTTACGTCGAACTGCGGGTGACGGATGCGGTAGGAAACCAAAATACTTGCTGGCAAGTAGTGACGCCAGAGGATAAGATTAATCCGTTCTGCTACGCACCGGATGATGTGGCCTTGTCTTGTAGCGAGCTTCCGCTAGCCTTTGAGGGGGATATTGCTCAGGCTTATGACGAAGACTTTGGTGAAACCTCTACCATGATGTCGGCGATCTTTGGCAACGCTACAGGCACTGATAACTGTGCTGTGGATACCATCGTAGAGCGCACACCCAATATTGACTTGAACGAATGTGGTTGGGGTACCATTACGCGCCGTTTTGAAGCTTGGCAATTGAAACCTGCGGGCGATGAAAATGGTAATGGCGTGATTGATATCAATGAGGTGGACCGTTCTACCAACAGCTGCTCGCAGCGTATCATCATTACCGAAGAACACGATTTTGTAATCGACTTCCCCGAGGATGCCGATGCCGATTGTGGAGATCCTGATATTCCAACTATCCTTACGGAAGCAGATGGCTGTGATGTACTTAGTATCAACATCAGTGATCCAGTCCGTTTCAATGCTACGGGTGATGAGTGCTATAAATTATCCATCACTTACGACGTCATCAACTGGTGCTTGTGGGATGGTGAATACACCGGCTTCGTTATCGATCGTATGACTGAAGACGATGGTGAGGCATTACCAATTGATCGTGCAGTGGAAGGCAATGAGCGCCCGATAGTCACCTACGATGATGCCAACGGACTTTGTATTGACCGTCGTCATAATGATCGAGACGGAGATAGCTTCTTAGATAACTGTGATTCACCGCAGCTACCTAACTTCGGTCGCTACATCTATACACAGTTTGTGAAAGTCTATGATTCCACTGCTCCAAACCTGACCGTAGGTGCCTTTGGCGGACCTACTGACAATTGTCCTAACCTACTACCTGGCCAGTTCGGAGACGATGATGGCGACTGTGAGGAAACGGTCAGTATTCCATTTAGCGTTTCGGACGACTGTGAGCTGTTTGATGGTGCTGGTAATCTAGTAGTGAGCATTGTATCTGCGGAGCTAGACGCCTTTGCGGTAGATGTAAACGGAGATAGTGATATTACTTCCAACGAATTTGTCAGTGATTTTGATGTCCTTGATTTCGTTACTGATAATGGAGACGGAACCTTTGTGTTCAGTGGCTCTTACCCGATTATCACCGAAGCAATGGGACCGAATATCGTTCACACACTTCGTGTTTTGTTTGAGGATGGCTGTGGGCATCAAGTCAGCGAGTACATCGAGTTTGATGTCATAGACTGTAAGGGACCTGCTCCGATCTGTATCAATGGCCTTACGGCAACCATTATGCCAACGGAAGACGGCGACTGCGAAATGGCTATCTGGGCTGTAGATTTTGAAGGTTCACCGATCTATGATTGTACAGGGCAAGGACCTGAATTCAACATTTTTGGCCGCTCGAGGGTAACCTCCTACGCCATTTATCGCCTGGCCGATATTGAAGCTGATCCAGACTTTAGTCCGGATCCAGCTGATACCGGATTGATCCTTACCAATGAGGATGAGGAAACCACGGTGGTACGTATTTACGCCTTTGATGAGGAAGGTAATTCAGACTTCTGCGAAACCTACGTTTTGGTACAACAGCACACCACTTGTAACAGCGGAGGTACAGGTACAGTAGCGGGTATCATTGCTACGGAGGATGCCGAAACAGTGGAAGGTGTGGAAGTAAGTATCAACGGCGGTGAGCAAACCATGGTAACTAATACGGATGGTACTTACAGCTTTGACCTAGAAGCTGGCGGTGATTATTCGATCACACCGTACCTCAATGCGGGTCCACTGAATGGTGTTTCTACCTTTGATATAGTCATTATTAGCAAGCATATTTTGGGTACCGAACAACTCAATTCTCCTTACAAACTGCTCGCTGCTGATGTCAATAACTCACAGACGGTTACTACCCTGGATCTGATTCGCTTGCGTAAATTGATCCTCAATGTTGAGACTGAATTCCAGAATAATACCAGTTGGCGATTCATTAATGCTGCTTACAGCTTCCCGAATGTAGTTGATCCGTGGCAGGAAGAATTCCCAGAATTGATCAGCATCAATAACCTTCCACCAGAGGTGCTGGAGGGCCAGGATTTTGTAGCGGTTAAAGTTGGAGATGTGAATGGTAGTGCGCAAGCTAATGCCCTGGCCGGTGATGACCGGAATCTGAATGGTGTATTCAACTTCGCTGTTGAGAACGGTAGTCTGGTAGCAGGTAACGTTTACACAGTAGCCTTCCGCGGCGCTCAGATGAACACCATCGAAGGTTTCCAGGGTACCTTGAACCTGAACGGAGTAGAGCTGGTAGACATCGAGTACGGTGTAGCTACGGCTGAGAATTTTGGTATGCGTTTCGCGGATCAAGGCTATTTAACGATGTCTTGGAATCGTATCGACGCGATTCATCGCGTCGGTGATAACAATGTTCTATTCAGCCTGGTAATCCGTGCTACCAAGGACGTAGAGTTAAGCGACGCGATCAGCATAAATTCCGCTGCTGACGGGCGGAATTATACGGAAGCTGAAGCTTACGGCAATGGTAAAACCATGAACGTAGGTGTAGTATTTTCAACTGGAGAGGTAGTAGGTGCTGGTTTCGAACTCTACCAAAATGTACCCAACCCGTTCCAGACAGAAACCTTAATTGGCTTCACTTTGCCTGAAGACGCCGAAGCGACTTTAACGGTTAACGACGCTAGTGGCCGGGTGCTAACCATTTTGAGGGGTGACTATGCTGCTGGTTACAATACCATCAATCTGAAGAAGAGCCAAATCCAAGGCGCCAGTGGTGTGCTGAGCTACACTTTAAGCACCAAGGGAACCAGCAAAACCGGTGAGGCTAAAGAACGCACAGCTACCAAAAAGATGGTAGTTCTAAAATAATTTTTTAGGTCGGGGAATTATCGGAGGACGAAAAGGTCTCCGAGAACTCCCCTATAAAGAAACCCCGAGCAGTTTTGTGCTGCTCGGGGCTTTCTTCGTGTGCCCAGACAAAGATCAGAAGAGCGTGACGAAGCTGCTACGTATAAAGCGTTTCTGGCCGGGCTATTAATAATGCCATGACCAAGAAGAGGATAGCTGCTGGGAAAATATTCGGGTGGCAACTACGTCCTTTTTGAGGGTAGTTTGTATTTATATCCTTTTGGAGGACTATAATTACGAATTTTTGGGACTCAAAATCGATGGGTTTTGTATTTTGCACTTGAATTTTGGAATAATTAGTTTTTTTGCTGTAATCCTGTGAATAACTAGATGAAGCCGGTCTTTTGAAATATTTTCAATGCCGAAGGCTCCAATCTAAATTTAGGTTGGAAATTTGTGCTGCTCATTGTGATGAATCCATCCCTATCCTTGCGAAATAGCACCAATTCGATCTCCGTAGAATTTACAGGATTATTCAGTTTTAAATGTTTTGGGTATTACTTGTGTATACCCAGCTAACATTTTCTTGCGTAGGAGGCCTACGTGACTTTTGATTGACGACGACCAAACCTTATGTACCCAAAGAGGAGTACTAAGCTTTTTAAGTTTTATAGTCTTACATAACTTTATTTTTTTAACAAATTGTAATCTTATGCAAACATTGACACGATGTTTGAGCAATGCGACCCAGTTATTCAGTGTCCTGCTGATTTTGGGTGGTCTTGCTTTTACTGTTCCAGCGATGGGGCAGAATTCACTAACAATCACCGGTGATGGCTGGGCCTCTGGTACTGCTGCCGCTGGAAAC
>JBCBWU010000162.1:0-16752 GCA_039816955.1 Bacteroidota bacterium | reverse complement strand
CTCGCTCGCAAGATGATCCAAATGTCGGGCCTTACGCCCGGGCGGGATATCGAAATCGAATTTACCGGACTGCGCCCCGGAGAGAAACTGTACGAGGAGCTACTGGATGATCAGGAAAACCTTATTCCTACCCATCATCCGAAAATTCGTAAAGCCGCGGTACGGTCCAATCAGTATCGGACCGTTCGCATCGCTATCGAAAGTTTGTGCGACGAACTTCACAGTGGAGAAACAATGGATCTGGTAACGCGAATGAAAGCTATTGTTCCTGAATTCACCAGCCGTAATTCGCCTTTTGCGGTGCTGGATGAGAAATCTGCTTCCCACTAACCAAGCTAGGAATTAACTCTTGAAGCGACTTTTCCTTAAGACTATTGGCCGTTGGATTCTGTCTGATTGGTTTGCCCATCGTTTTCCCGTTTCGGTAAAGGGTATCGTGTCGATTGATGGGCGGGTGGTACTTTTGAAAAATGAGCGAGGAGAATGGGATTTGCCAGGTGGTAAACTCGGTCGGAACGAAGTGATAGAGCAAGCACTACAGCGTGAAATCCAGGAAGAATTGGGGATAGATGTGCAAGTGGGTAAATTGCTGAGTACCTTCCGGGCAAGTCTCAAGCAACAACTTAACGTATTGCTAGTAGTTTATGAGTGTAGTACCGATGCAAAGTGGACTGACCTTAAAATGAGCCCGGAGAGCTTTGCCCTTGCGCTGTTTTATCCCGAGGAAGTTGCTGCTCTTCCGTTAGCTCAAGCCCAGTTTTTGACACTCATCAACCAAACACTATCTGTAACACCGGCAAAGTAGAAATATCTCTCACCAAACAATAAACCTTATCAAAAAGCGCATCCTTCTCGTCTCCAATTCTGCTCACAATATTTTGCACTTTCGGCAAAGTTTGTGGCAAGCCCTATTGCAGCAGGATTACGAAGTAATTGCTTTGGCTCCCGCCGATGGTAAAGAACCTTTTTTGCGGGAGGCTGGCATCGACTTTCATCCGCTTCCTACCCTCAAGCGACTAAGTAGCTCCCCTTGGGAAGACTTTTTGCTCTTACGTGATCTCGTGCGAGAGTATCGACGGTTGCAGCCGAGCGTGATCCTACACTTTACGGTCAAACCAAATATTTACGGTAGTCTTGCAGCTCGTTGGGTAAAGATTCCATCTATTGCTACCATTACAGGCCTGGGCACTACTTGGCTAAAGGGGCCACTATTGCGGCGTTTGACGATTCGGCTCTATCGGGCTAGTTTGCCAGCAGCGGAAGTGGTAGTAGGGCAAAATGCCCATGATCTGGAAGACTTACAAAAAATTGGGGTGCGGGCCCGCCGTTGGCAACTCATTCCTGGTTCGGGTATTGATACGACGTTTTTCCATCCGCTGCCCATGCCGGTTTGCGACGATGATGAGCGCCACTTCCTTTTCTTAGGGCGAATGCTGATTGATAAAGGCGTAGTGGAACTCTTGCACGCCTGGCGGCAGATGCATCATCTGTTACCGAATGCGCACTTGCATTTGGTGGGAGAATTGGACCCCGCTCACCCTCGCTGTGTACCGTCCGATATCTGGCAACAACTTGTTGAATTGCCGCGCGTACATTTTCATGCTTATCAGGAACAGGTACGCGACTTTTTGAGCAAGAGCCACGTGGTGATTTTACCGAGCTACCGCGAAGGAATACCCCGGAGTATTCTTGAAGCCATGGCCATGGGTAAACCCGTTATTAGTACTGATGTACCAGGCTGCCGGGAACTTGTGATCAGCGGGCGCAACGGTTGGCGTATCCCCGCTCGTTCTTCTGCGGCCCTGGCGGAGGCTATTTTGCAGGCTAATCGCGTAAGGCTCTTGGAGTTAGAGCAGCTGGGAGAACGGGGCCGAAAGCTAGTAGTAGAAGGCTATCGCAAAACCATTATCGCAGAGCAGTATCTTGACTTGATAGAGGAATTATCTCCGACTAAGAAAATCAAGGTCCCAGGTTCGAATGAAAATACTCTTTCAAGCTTATAAGGCACCGCCGGTTAATCAGCCGGGAGCAGTTCGGCTTTTTCACCTGATCCGACATCTACGAGCAGCCGGGGCTGAGGTGTTTCTTCACACCTCTTCCAACCAGACCCTTTTCCCACAGGATGAGTCGCTGGTGGTACCTGCTCTTCCGATACAACAAATTCCTACTCGAGATCTACGTGCTCGGCGGGCGGCAAAAGATCGATTAGCCGCTCATCTGGACGTTGCTGAGAAGGCAAGCCCATTTCGCGCTTGGCTGCATCGACTTTACCATTCCTACCCCTTTGTCCTTATTGTCGGTGATGGAGGTTTCACCTATTCGCGTAAAGCAGTGCGGAGTGCCAGTGAACTGGTAACTAGCGAAGGTATCACGCATGTGTTTAGCTCGTATCGTCCTTGGTCAGATCATCTGATCGCTTACCGACTGAAAAAGAAACATCCACATTTAATTTGGATTGCTGATTTCCGAGATCGGCCCGTAGATCCCCTCCGACGTGATGTTTGGTGGCCTCGCCTCCAGCGTTGGTGGCAGCGACATCTTCTCAAACGGGCAGATGTAGTGACGACGGTCTCGGACGGTTTGGCCCGTCATTTTCGAGAAGACCACGCTAAGGTGTTGACCCTACGAAACGCCCTGCCCGAGCAGCCGACGGGTTTTATGACCGCTCCGGTTGATCGTCAGTTTACGCTCACTTACACTGGCTCCCTTTACCCCAACCTACAATCAGTCGACTTACTCTTTCAGGTGATCCGGAAGCTGATCAATGAGGAACAGCTCAATCCTGCTCACCTCAGCTTGCACTACGCGGGTAAGGACGGTGCGGTATGGCAAAAATGGGCTCGTAAATACACCCTGGGCTACATGTGCCACCAACACGGTCTGCTAACCCAGCAGGCGGCTCAGGCTTTACAACAAAAGAGCCAAGTCAATGTATTGCTCTCCTGGTCAGCAGTGAACTATGGCGGTATTATGACGGCAAAGCTAGGAGCCTACTTGGCCGCGAGACGCCCTATCGTTGGTATCGTCAATGGGCCAGATGATCCAGAACTGCGAGCTGCTATTGAGACAACCGGCGGGGGAAAGCTTTTCAGTACTACTGCCCCAAATACTGCGGACGAACTGGAGCATTTCTTGCTGGATTTATACCGTACTTGGACCTTCACCGGTGCCGTCCCCTGGCGCTTGACACCCGAAACACTCACCTCCTACACTTGGCCTACCCAAGTTTCCCTTCTCTTAGAAGCGCTTACGTAAGACAAAGCGCCACTTTCCGTACTTATTTCTCCTCATTGCTGTGAACCAGTACCCAGAAAATTTATTAACTTTCGTGAAAGTAAGCGACTTGTTTAACTGAACCCGGCGAACCTGCACATATCCTATTAATACCGAATTCTACACACCATCCACATGATCCCATGTCAATTGTCTACTTCGCTGCACTTACTTCTTTCGCCCTTTGTTATGTGGTGCTCCCTTCCGTTATTAACTTCGCATTACAGAAAAAACTTTACACCCATTCCGGGGCTCGCAGCTCCCATTCCCAACCCACTCCGGCCTTAGGAGGAATCGGCATTTTTGGAGGACTATTTATGGCCACTCTATTCTGGACACCTTTCTCTACATTTTCGGGTATTCAGTATGTATTACTTGCCATTATGGTCATTTTTCTCACGGGATTGAAGGATGATTTGACACCGCTATCCGCGCAAAAAAAGTTGGTGGCGCAACTGATGACGGCTATTCTGATTGTCTATTTCGCCGATATCCGTTTAGAAAGTTTACACGGGATGTTTAGTTGGGAAGGCGATATGCCTTATTGGTTGTCTGTTTTGTTATCCGTCTTCACTGTGCTGGTAGTAACCAACGCTTTTAACTTAATCGATGGGATTAACGGCTTAGCAGCATCGCTGGCTATAATTGCGGCGAGCTGTATGGGTATCTGGTTCGCATTAGTTGGTGAAATAGCACAGGCTGTCTTAGCGTTTTCGTGTACAGGAGCGCTAATAGCATTTTTACGGTTCAATTTAATTCCTCCAGCCAGAGTCTTTATGGGGGATACGGGCTCACTGGTACTTGGTACAGTGATTTCGGTATTGTCGCTTGAATTTATCGAAATAAATGGGGCTCTATATGAGACCCATCCGCTACACTTTGAGGCTACTGCTGTGGTAACGATGACCATCATTGCTGTACCCTTATTTGATACTTTACGGGTATTCATTACTCGAATCGTTAGGGGGCGATCACCTTTCCAACCAGATCGCCGGCATATTCATCATTTATTGATTGATTCGGGCTGTACTCACCTCAAAGCCACCAGCATTTTAGTTGGTTTTCAATTGGGGCTCATCGCAACGGTATATCTTCTGCACGCTCGTGTGGAGCAACACTTCTTGCTGCTACTCTTATTATCGATAGTACTTACTGGTACCTATATCCTGTATCGTGCTGCCAAGCGCAAAAAGGCGGAAATCAAACGCCAACAGGAGGAAGAGGTAAGAGTATTGCCAGATGCTGGTCAACTTATGGAGAAAGAGGTACGCCAGATCAACTAAACTGACTCTTCACATATCAAATGCGAGGTAAGAAGTATCAGATAATTGGTCTTCTGATTTTCATACCTCACTTCTGCCTTCATATCTCTAATCATTCCCCACTCTCCTACAGACATTGCAATAATCCCTTTTGTGATGCTATATGCACCCTCAAAACCGAGCGTTTGCGCTTTGCCAGTGTAGGTGTTATCTTCGCCGCGTAAATTTTGCTGAAGAAGAAGTTCTAATCGCCAAAACATAAATACTTTGGATAATAATACTTACGTAGCGATAATGGCCGGTGGAGTTGGTTCTCGTTTCTGGCCGGCAAGTAGAGAGGAACGCCCTAAGCAGTTTTTAGACATTTTGGGGACGGGTAAAAGCCTATTGCGTCTTACTTTTGAGCGTTTTCTGCATCTCACCTCGGCTGAACGTATTTTTATTGTTACCAATGGCCAGTACAAGGCACAGGTGATGGAACACTTGCCGGAATTGACCGAGAACCAGATCCTGTGTGAGCCTTCGCGCAATAATACGGCTCCGTGCATTGCGTATACGGCCTTGAAGCTACAGCAGCTAGACGCGGAAGCAAATCTAGTCATTGCTCCAAGTGATGCGTTGATTACCAATGAGTCACTCTTTATCGACAATATCCGCAAGGCTTTGTCTTTTACTGCACAAAACGATGCCCTACTGACACTGGGTATTGCACCAGACCGTCCGCACACTGGTTACGGCTACATTCAGTTCGGTGACGGAGAAGACAGTGTATATCGGGTGAAACGCTTTGCGGAAAAGCCCAAGCTGGACCTGGCACGTGAGTTCCTAGCCAGCGGTGACTATTTGTGGAATGCCGGAATTTTTGTTTGGCGAGCCTCTTCTGTACTACGTGCTTTTGAGCAGCATGCACCAGAAATATTGCAGTTGTTAGGCCGCAATATCGAATGCTACAATACGGAGCGCGAGCAGGCCTTCATTGATGAGGTTTATCCACAAACACCAAAGATATCGGTGGATTACGCCATCATGGAAAAAGCAGAGAACGTATATACTATTCCTGCCCAGTTTGGCTGGAGTGACCTGGGGGCCTGGGTAAGCTTGCACCAGGAAATGAAGCAGGACGAAGATGGAAATGCTACCCAAGGCAATACCATCCTGCTACACGATACACACAACACGCTGGTTCGCATTGCACCGAATAAGCTAGCTGTAGTAGCAGGACTGGATGATTACATTGTAGTAGACGAAGGAGATGTGTTGCTGATTTGCCCAAAATCAAGAGAGCAAGAAATTAAAGCACTCCGCACGCAGGTCGGGGAAGTGTTTGGACCGCATTACTTGTAGGCAGGTCGTTCCATTTGGTCAAACCCGATCTCGTATCGACGCGATTCATCGCGTCCTAAAACCAAACTCACTTCTGTGCGACTGCCTCGGCAGGAGCCCGGCGCCAGGATGGTGTAAGGGCTAGGGATAGTAAGGCCGCTCCGGCCTGGATAGCCCGACGCTGCTCCGCCTAGAGGCGGTGCTATGCGGAGCCCCATAAGTTTAAGTACGAAATGCGAAATAAGAAGTATGAAATACTAGCTATTCGTTCTGCCTCATCTTAGATAGGTCCAAAGATTTCTAACTTCCCATTTTCTACTTCTAACCTCCTATTTTCCCTAACTCGGCTCCGGCTCGTTCAACAATTCTCCGCAGTACTTGCAGTGGATGGCATCATCATCGTGGCCTTCCTGGCCGCAGTAGCGACAAGCCTGGGTATTCGTTCTGTTTTCACGAGCTTGTTTAATCAATTCTCCGGTAACGATGCCCGTTGGAACCGCAATGATAGCATAGCCCAATACCATGACTACTGCCGATAGCATTTTACCAATGGCGGTGATTGGAGTAATATCGCCGTAGCCCACCGTAGTAAGCGTAACGATAGCCCAATAAATGGATTGCGGAATATTGGAGAAACCGTCGTTGGTACCCCCTTCTATAAGGTACATTATGGCACCCAGGATGGTGACGAGGATAGAGACAAAGAATAGGAAGACGGTGATCTTGTTGAGGCTAGCCCGTAGCGCTGAGGCAATGTAGCGGCTTTCAGAAAGGAAGTGACCCAACTTGAGGATGCGGAAAATACGCATGAGCCGCAGGGCCCGAATGATAAGGAATGCCTGTGCGCCACCGAAAAAATAGGCGATATAAGTAGGCAGAATAGCCAGCAGATCGACAATGCCAAAAAAACTACGGGCGTATTTCCACGGATGGTAAACCGAATAGAGCCTCAGGATGTATTCAATGGTGAAAACGCCCGTAAGAATCCACTCTGCTAAGACGAGAATACGACGGTAACGGGCATTGAAGCTATCGATACTCTCCAGCATGACCAAGAGAATGCTGAGGACGATGAGTACCAGTAGGGTGATATCAAATACCTTACCCACGGGGGTGTCGGCTTCAAATATGATTTCGTGCAGCCGCTCGCGATAGGGTTTACTGTGCGGTGGGTGCTGAGGCTTCCGCTTGGGTTTATTCATAAGTGAAGGCACAGAGCTTTGTTTAAACCCAAAAATAATACTTACTTTTGTTGACTAGGCAGGTATAGTTGAGAAATACTTGCTACGATCCAGCATACCACGAGAAACTACCCCGTTTAAATATTTATTTCCTAGATGGCTTAACCTGGCAATATTGGCCGGGTAAGGCTGAATCTCTGGTAGAAACCAAAAACTAAACAACGTGACCAAAGCGGTAATCATTGAGGACGAAATTAATGGTCTGACTAACTTGCAAAATCTGCTGGCTGAACACTGTGAAAAGGTAGAAGTAATCGGCACTGCCGGCTCTGTGGAAGAGGGGTATAAACTGTTGACTAACTCTAGTATTGATCCGGATGTGGCTTTCCTAGATATCAGCCTACCTGATGGCTTGGTGTTTCAGCTACTCAATCGCTTGCGTCCAATTAAGTTTGATATCATATTTGTGACGGCGTACGAAGATTATGCCATTAAAGCCTGCGAATACAGTTCAATTGGCTACGTGATGAAGCCTATTGATCCGGATACTTTGGTAGAGGCTGTAGAACGTATTCAGCCGCAAAAGGATAGTGCCATCGATAAGCGCCTGGATATTTTCCAGAGCTACATGAATAACCCGAATGCGTTTACCAAGATGAGTATCTCCGCGCTGGACGGAATCTACTTTGTGAGCATTAAGGATGTGGTCCGCTTTGAGGCAGAGGATAATTATACCCACATTTTCCTCAATAGTGGAGACCGTATTACGGCCTCCAAGACCATCAAAGCTTACGAGGATATGCTGGCGCCTTTCAACTTCTACAGGGTACACAAGCGGCACGTGATTAATCTGAATTACATGCGCAAATTCGTGAAAGGAGACGGTGGATATTTAATCATGGATGATGATATAAAAATTGAGGTGTCACGTCGTCGTCGACCAGCCTTTATGGAGCAAATGAAGCGCTTACAAAGCGGTTTCTAAATATCAGTCGAATAATTACTTCCCGACTTCAGGTTTTTAGCGAAGCATTGAGCGATTGTTAAAGCGTTTAATGCTTCGCTAAAAACCTGAACTAAAAGAGGGAAGTTAATTTTTGACGAGCATTAATAAGGTGCTGACTACACCTTCTTTATAGGTTAGAGGAAAGACTTATGCTATTTTTTTAACGGCCGTTTTAGACGGTTTCTGGGTAGGATTCTGGAAGGTAGTGGTAGCAAAGGTTATTTATTTTTCTTACCTTTATTGTTGCTAAAAGGAGGTTGAGAGCCCTCCGGCTAACATCTGCATACATTTGATAAACGTCATTCCTTAAACCGAGAACCATGGCCAAAGACAAGAACTCTGGCATCGATAAACTCAGAAAAGATAAGAAGCTAAAGCCATTGCCGAAGAAAGAAATGACCAAGTTCAAAGGTGGCCGTAAGAAGCGCCGTTGGAACAAAGGTTGCGGTGGTATATTACCACAATAAGGTACAATGCTTTAGATGGATTCCCTCTAGCTTTGTTGTTTGTCAACAGAGATTACAAAAACAAAAAATAAGTCATCCCGGATTTTTGCCTCGGCAAAATTCCGGGATGATTTGTTATAGCCAGATCCATTTCTAAGGATCTCACACCCGAAAGAGGAGCGCATAACGAATAAGTCATGTACACGGCAGAAGAAGAAGTAGTGATTCAACCTGGTTTACTGGAACAAAAGCTGGCTCAGCAGCAGGACCCCCTGCAACGTCTGGCCATTATTGACCAATTGGCGAGCCATTATGCCTACACCAATGTGCTACGGGCCGAGAAGCTACTGGACGAGCAGTGGAAACTGCTGGAGCAGCACGAAATAGCCGATTTTACTTTTCGATTTTACCTCAATAAGGTAGTAGTACAAAACCAGTTGTACAATTTTCGTGATGCTGCTGAGGTAGCGCTCAAGGGAATTGATTATCTGGAAGAAGCAGGGTCTATACACCAGTTGTCTGAACTGCACCTCGAATACGCAGGTGTATTGCTTAACCTGGGCGAAAGTGATACCTCAGAGCGCATATTGCAGAAGGCGGCGAAGATGCTGCGCAATTTTCCGGATCAGCAGTTGTTTTCCAGGATTGCTTGCCGGAGAGGATATATGCACTTGCATATCGGGAACCTCTCAATGGCTACCGAGCAGTTTTTGAATGCCATCACAGTATTTGATACGAAAGAGCGTAACCTCACGCTGCGCGACGAGTATTTCCGCAGCCTCATCTTTGCCGGCCTGGGGCAGGTTTACGAGCATAACGGCAGCTACGAAAAGAGCGTAAAGGCCTACTTGCGGGTAGTGGACCTGTGTGAACGCCTGGGCATGTCGAACCGCTTGGCTTGGCACTACCTCAATGTGGGGCGTGCTTATCTAGCTCTGGAGCAGAACGAACAAGCCAAAAGCTATCTCCAAAAGGTAATTGATACCCGTGATGATCTGAGCCTCCAAGCCCGCGCTAGTGCTTACGCTAATCTGGGATTTAGTGCCTACGAAGAAGGGGACCACCAAGCCGCTTTGGAGCTGCTGGACCGGGCGGAGCACCTGCACCGGGAGTTGAACCCAGATGACTTTACCAACCTCTCCGTCATTGCCTCTTGGCGCGGCAGGATTGAGTTGGAGCGGGAAGAGTACGAGCAGGCCCAGCAGTCTTTCACCAAGGCCCTGCAACTAGCAGAAGACGGCGAGGACCTAAAGATGATGGCCGAATTGCAGCGCGATTTTGCGACCCTCTACGCAGAGACCGGCAACTACCAGCTGGCCTACGAATACCAGCTGGAGCACGACCGGATTAAGGAAGTGTATCTGGAAGCTCTAGACCACCGGCAGCAGCAGGAGTTGGAGATGAAGTACCAGGCCGCGCGCAAGGAACAAGAAACGGAACTGCTAGAACTGAAGGCCACCCGCTTACAGCTGAAAGCCCTGCGCGCGCAGATGAATCCCCACTTCATCTACAATGCGCTCAATTCTATTCAAAATTTCATCACCTCCAATAAAGGCACTATCGCTTCGCGTTACCTGGCTAAATTTGCTAAGCTGATGCGTCAGAGTTTGGATTATTCAGATGAGGAAAGCATCTCGCTGGAAAAGGAGATTGAGTTTTTGGAAGATTATCTGTACATCAACGAAAAACTGCGCTTTGAAGATCGTCTCTCTTACCGAATTACGGTAGATGATGATTTGGAGGAAGACATTTTAGGTGTGCCCACTATGATTGTACAGCCCTATGTAGAAAATGCGCTGGAGCACGGCTTACGTTCTCGTAAAGATGGCCTCATAAGCGTACACTTTAAGCTCTCCGACGAGGATACGATTTGCTGCTTAGTGGAGGATAATGGTATTGGACGCCGTAAAGCACTGGCGCTACAACAAAACGATCCAAACCGCCAAAACTACCGTTCCCGCGGTACGCAGATCACCGAAAAGCGATTGGAGTTGCTGCGCCAATCCAAAGATCATGAGGTAATGGTGCGCACCATTGATCTTTATGACGATGAGAGTGGGGAAGCCCAAGGTACCCGGGTGGAAATCATGATCCCGATAGTAGAAATTCAGATTAAGTAAAGAAAAGTAGAGGTTAGAAATAGGAGATCGGAAGTACACTATTTCTAATTTCCGACCTCCGACCTCCGACCTCCGACCTCCGACCTCCGACCTCCGACCTCCGACCTCCGACCTCCGACCTCCGACCTCCGATTTGCCCTTTCTGACTTCTAGTAATCACAACGATACTGCAAGAAATCAGGGGTGTCACCTACTTGCTGACCATCTGGAGTATCCTCATTCTTGCAGAGCTTATCGTAGAAGTAGGTCTTGCCTACCGGGAGTAACTTCTCTGGGCAACGGCCTTCACCTTGCTCACAGCGCTTATGATCCGTTTCGATCTTGTGCTGGCGGGCTACTGCACCGGTTTGCGGATTCGTTTGGAGTATTTGTGTAGTTCTGATAAACAATGATTTGCAGTTTATTCACGAAAGGACGAGAATCGGCTGATGGGTTAGTCGAATACCACCACTCTTAAATCTTTTTAACGTTTCCTTTAGACGAAGCGCTTAGGGGAGCCCGTTATTTAGCCACATCATCTATACGTGACGCGTCCAGATTTGGACTGCGGCCAAATCTAGGGACGGTCAGTATATGCTGTACTTGAAGAAGATTTGGCTTCCCAAATCTCTTCAACGTCAGCATACATGACAGCATGCTGCTTTTCGTTACCGTGTAAAACACAGGCATGCGATCAACCACCAAAAACAACCAAAAAATGAAAACATTGAAATTTCTGGCCCTTGGACTGTGCTTTTTTATCATGAGTCAAAGCCTAATGGCCCAAGTGAGAGTTTCTCCTAAGGTAGGGGTGAATCTTTCTGGTCTAGACACCAAACTCACCGATTTTGATGCAGAAGCACGCGCCGGCTGGCACGCGGGCCTTGACTTGCGCTTAGGTGAGGGCTTTATCTTCCTTAATCCGGGGATACAGTACCAAAGTTATACGGCACGTTTAGTACAAAGCATTGACGAGAATACCCAAGTGAACTTCTCTGATGAAACCACCATCCAAAGTTTAAAGGCTCCGCTGAACCTAGGCATACGCATCACGGGTGATAATGGCCTCCTAGGCCTCCATGAGAAAGGCGGGATTGTGCCTACTTACGTCATGGGTGTCAAAGACGTGGATGGCTTCAATTTCTCAGAGGATCGCCTCAACCGCTTGACTTGGGGAGCTAACATGGGGGTAGGAATTGATCTGCTATTCCTCACTGCTGATCTGACTTACGAAAAAGGCCTGACCAACTTCTTTGAGGATGCAGAAGGGAAAAACAATGTCCTCAGCCTAAGCGTAGGATTGAAGTTTTAATAAGGTCAACTAAAGTGAGAGTGGAAGTGACAGTGAAAGTAGGGAGTTGTTTATGCAGCCCATACTCTCACTTTTACTTACACTCGCACTTTCACTATCATTTATACTTTCACTTTTATTTCTAAATGGTTTGTTAAAGTTGGAGGTCTAGACCATTTTGAGCAAGGGGCATTCGGTGTGGCTGTATGAAAATTCGTACCTTTCCTCACCCGATTTAAAAACTTCTGCAAGAATGTCTTAAGACAAATTTGTGGAAAGACCATAACAGTGTCTTATGGAAAAGCTTAGAATCTTCGCCCTTCTAATTGCCTTCGGACTCGGATTGAACTTCGCAGATGCGCAGTGCAATTTCAAGAATGACCTCTCTAGTCCGGAAATCTTTACCCAGGATCCATCTGCTAAGGCTGCAGTCATTGCGGCAACCGACGAGACCATCGAGGAGCGGGTTAACCCCAAAACAGGTCAGAAGTACTATGTACGCCGTTTTGTTAGCCCCTGGAGTGGAGAACCAGGTTACAGTTTTATCACCTTCGATACTGAACTGGAGGACTTTGTTGAGCATCATACGATAAGTTATCTCGAAACACAGGGAGACCAAGGAGATGATGGTGAGAAGGGAGACTCCAACGGCAAAGGTGCTCAAACACCAGGTTGTCAACAACAAAAAGACAGTACGCAGATGCAACAGCGCAAGCTATTGCCCGAAGATGCAGCACCAGCTAATCGTCAGCCTCGTCGTTCCTCACGCGTAAAGCTAGCTGCACTGTTCTAGTGGACTAAAACTTTATGATTTTACGGTTCGCTGTCTGTTTCTGCTCTAGCTTAAGAGTGAATTGACCGTTATTTTTTCGACATTTCGGAATAGAATACCCCTTTACGGTAGTAGTGGAGCACTTGCTGACTGGTGGCAGTCATGTTTTTAGGTAAGTTGTCAAGGTCAAACCAGTGAGCCGCTTTGAATTTTTCCTTTTCTCGCGCCCGAAGCTTACCCTCCCAGCGGGATGCTCGAAAATAGAGTCCAATGCGGTGTTCGGTTTCTGAGCGCTTGTGCATAACGTGCACCAGCTTTAAATCTTTCTCTTCCAGAATGATTCCAGCCTCCTCTTGGCTTTCGCGGATGAGGGCGGCCATGGCAAACTCTTCCTGCTCTACGGTACCTCCTACGAGGGTATAATTTCCACCGTTCGGTTTGGTCTGTTTCAACAACAAAATGCGGCCGTGATCGTAGAGTATCACCCTAGCCTTGACGATCGTACGAAATATTGTCATTGAAAAATATTAAATACGTGAACGAATGTGCGGAAGCCTTCTTAATTTTGCCCCGCGGTATATTCCGCTAAGGGGTGAGAAAGATCAGTAATTTTAATGGTAAGATTAAACCATTTTACTTTATCTTTCGCTGGTTGAACCTCTTTTTTTATGGTGTGGTTGATTGGAGTAGGTGAGTTACTCTATTTCTTGACCCTCGAGTTCAACAACACCGCAGCTGAATTGCCCTCAGCTCTTTTGCTTGATTAAACGCAGCGCCAATGCAACACGAAAACGTAGTAGCAACTATTGGAAATACTCCTTTAATCCGACTTAGCAACGTCACACAAGGCATCATTCCTGCCACTGTTTACGCTAAAGTAGAAGCATTCAATCCTGGCCAATCCGCAAAGGATCGCGTAGCTCGGTATATGATCGAACAGGCAGAAGCCAACGGTCAACTAAAGGCTGGAGGTACGGTTATTGAAGCCACCAGTGGTAATACAGGCTACAGCCTGGCCATGGTGTCTGCACTGAAAGGCTATCGTTGTGTCCTCTGTGTTACCAGCAAAGCTGGGCAGGAGAAACTCTCCTTGTTGCGGAGCCTCGGAGCAGAGGTCGTCGTTTGTCCGGCCGATGTAGAACCGGAAGATCCACGTTCTTATTATTCTCGCGCCGAACAACTGGAACGTGAAATACCCAACTCTGTCTACCTGCGGCAGAATTGGAATAAGAATAACCAATTGGCCCACTATACCTCAACCGGGCCAGAGATTTGGGAACAAACGGAGGGGCGCATCACCCACTATGTGTGCTGCGCTGGTACCGGTGGTACCCTTTCTGGTACAGCACAGTACCTCAAAGAAATGAACCCAGATATTCAGATCGTTGCGGTAGATGCCTACGGCTCGGTTTTGAAGAAGTACTGGGAAACTGGGGTGTTCGATAAGAACGAGATTTACTCCTACAAGGTGGAAGGCTTGGGTAAGACTATCATTCCTGATAATGTCGATTTCGATGTTATTGATGACTTCATTAAGGTAACCGACCGCAACAGTGCCTTGCGTGCACGTGCCCTGGCACGTCGGGAAGGCCTAATGGTAGGCTATTCTAGTGGTTCTGCTATGGATGCCGTATTCAAACTGCGCCATCAGTTGAAGCCATCCGATGTGGTTGTCGTACTGTTCCCTGATCACGGTAGCCGCTACCTGGGTAAAATCTACAATGACGAATGGATGAAACAGCAGGGTTTCCTTTCTCCAACCGGTGAGGATGTGAATCCTTATAGTTATCACCACATGAAGCGAGTTTACCGGGTGTACCGCCGTAAATACGGTCGCTACTTGCGTAAAACCCTGTTGCTGAATAACTAACTAGCTGCCCAAGACAGGGCAGTTACTGCAAATAAAGTTAAAAAACCTCCTTCTCGCGTGAACCAGCGCTGGGAAGGAGGTTTTTTATTTACCTCCGGACGGGAAAAAATCTCGCGTCACCAGAGTCTAAGTATTGTTGCTGACGCTCATGACGACTGCAATGCCCAATGTTTATTCGTTCGACTGACAACTTAAGTATGAAAAAACCAATACTTGCACTACTCACTTTTGTTCTCCTGGGAGGAGTAGTAATGGCCCAACGCCCTGGTGGTGGTGGACAGCGCCCTGGTGGTGGCCCACGCTTAGAATTAGCCGATGGAACAGGAGGTGTCGTTGGTCGCGTAGCCGATGAACAGACCGAAGAACCTATTCTTCTGGCCAACGTATTGGTGTACCAAGCAGGCACGGAGGATTTGGTGGGCGGAACCACCACCAATGAGCGCGGCTTCTTTGTGGTGAAGGATTTGGAGTATGGGACCTATGATGTAGAAGTCAGTTACCTCGGCTACGAGGACTGGCGCCGGGAAGGCATAGCAATCATGGCCGAGCAGCGTATTGGCCGTGTTGGACGCGTATTTCTGGGAGCTGGGTCTAGTACTTTAGACGAGGTAGAAGTAACCGCAGAGCGAGCTGCAGTGGAGTTTGGATTGGATCGCAAAGTCTTTAACGTGGAGCAAGATATTGCCAGCAGTGGTGGTACTGCGGAAGACCTGCTGCGTAATATTCCTTCCGTGACGGTGGATCTGGATGGTAATATTAGTTTGCGAGGTAGCACCAATGTACGGATTCTTATCAACGGTAAACCGTCCGCGTTGGTAGGTATGGACCGTCAGGGCTTCCTTCAGCAATTGGCTGCGGGTACCATAGAGCGGATTGAAGTATTGACCAACCCCTCGGCTAAGTATGATCCGGAAGGAATGGGCGGTATCATCAACATCATAACCAAGCAGCAAAACCGCCAGGGCTTTAATGTGCAGACTTCCGTAAACCTTGGTACGAACGATAAATACAACGGGAACGTAAACCTCAACTACCGAGTTGGCAAGTTTAATCTCACCACCGGCTACAGCTACAATAATGATAATCGCTGGTTTCGCGGAGAACGCTTCCGCACCACCAATCTGGCCGATACTTTCTGGATTCAAGACCAGCAAATCGACGGTGATCGCCAACGGTTGAGCCATACTTTTCTTGGTGGGGTGGAGTACTTCCTGGGTAAGCGCTCTAGTATTGCTGTGAAAGGCAACTACTCAGATCAGGAGCGTGAAAATGCTTCTAGTCGCGACAATCGTTTCCTTGGGTTAAGCGATGTACTTCTATTTAATTCTCTGCGTAGTGAAGTAGGAACTGATGAAGGTAATTCTTGGGAAGTCAGTGTGGACTACCGCCAGCGTTTCCGCAATGAAGGGCAGGAATTGAACATCAGTGCCCAGCGGTCTGAACGCAATGGTGTCGAGTCTGAATCCTTCTTCGAGGACTTTACCAGGAACGGGATGGTCGTCGCTTCGCAGCGCCAGATTAACCCACAGGATGAGGGTAATGACAACTGGCTGCTCCAATTAGATTATGCGCAGGATTTAGGTGAAGACACTAAGCTGGAGGCGGGTGGCCGAGTGACCTTGCGCGGTGTATTCATCGATAATGAGGTGCTCGACTTTGATCCCACTTTAAACGAATTTATAGAGCTGGAGACCTTCAGTAATGTGTTCCTTTATCAGGAAGATGTGTACGCAGCGTACGGTATTGTAAAAGGAGAATTTGGTAAGTGGGAATGGCAAGCAGGACTGCGGGCAGAACAGACCAATACGACCGCTGAACTGCAGGAGCCTACGGTGGAGTCCTTCCCAAATGATTACTTCAGTCTTTTCCCCAGTGGCTATTTGACCTACCAGATGACGGAGCAAACGGGTATCCAGTTGAACTACAGCCGACGTATTAATCGTCCACGTTTCCGCTCCCTGAATCCTTTTGTGGATTTTGGTGATCCACTCAATCCCCGTTCGGGTAATCCATTTTTGTTGCCGGAATTCATCAATAGCTTCGAACTCAATTATCTGCGTAGTTCCGAGAAAGGGTCAGTGACGCTGGGGGCGTACCTGCGCCAGATCAGCGATATGATTACGCGAATCAACCAGCCCGATCCTGTCACGGGCGTAAACCTACGGACCTTCGCCAACCTCAGTACTGGACGCAACTACGGCTTGGAGTTTGTGGGCACTATCCGGCCAG
>JBCBWU010000161.1:0-16760 GCA_039816955.1 Bacteroidota bacterium | reverse complement strand
CCGGTAATATCGGTGCCATTATGCCATTTGAGGGCAAGTTGGTTTACCTCCGTATACCCAATACCGGATCGGGCGATCGCAACCTTAAGTTAATGGTATACGACTTGGAGGATCGAGAAGAGAAAACCGTCATTGAAGGGGTAAGTGGTGGCCGAGTAACCGCCGACGGTAAAGCAATTTTAGTACGCAGCCGCGGGAAGTATGGTATTGTCAAACCCGCTCCGGGGCAGAAGATCGAAGATCCTGTACCAACTGATGGTTTAGTGATGAACCTAGTGCCAAAGGAGGAATGGCGTCAAATTTTTACCGATACCTGGCGTCGCCACCGCGATTTCTTCTACGACCCTGCTATGCACGGTCTGGATTGGGACGAGATGCGTCAACGCTACGGAGCCCTCATTGAAGATGCTCGTACTCGCTGGGATGTCTCGGCTATCCAGTCGAACCTGGCTGCGGAATTGAGTGCGGGGCACACCTATACCTTTGGTGGTGATAATGAAAGGGTAAAGCGTAGTAGTACCGGTTATCTAGGTATCGATTGGGAATTGGAAGGTGGAACCTACCGCGTTGGTCGTATTGTTCGTCCAGCTGCCTGGGACACCGAAGTTCGTTCGCCATTAGATCAAACTGGTGTTGATGTTCAGGTAGGAGATGAAATCCTAGCGGTAAATGGTCGTAAACTCACGGCGGATAAAGCACCTTATGCCGCCTTCGAAGGCCTGGCTGGTGAAACTGTGAGTTTGCAAGTTCGCCGTGCTGGAGAAACTACAGAGCACGTGATCACCTGCTTGGGTACCGGACAGGAAACTCGCTTGCGCCATTTGGAATGGATTGAGCAAAACCGTCAAATGGTTGATCGCCTGTCTGGCGGTAAGCTTGGCTACGTTTATATGTCGAATACAGCTGGCCAAGGCCAGCTAGAATTGGTGCGCATGTACTACGGCCAGTTAGATAAGGAAGGCTTCATTATTGATGAGCGATTCAATGGCGGTGGCCAGTTGGCCGATCGCTTCCTGGAGTTACTCCAGCGTCCGGTTGTGTACAACTTAAGCTGGCGTCACGGTAAAGACCACACTCATCCGGTAAAAACCAATACAGGACCGGTAGGTATGTTGATAAATGGCTGGGCAGGTTCTGGTGGTGATGGTTTGCCTTGGGCATTCCAGGAGTTGGAGGCCGGCCCCATTGTAGGGGAGCGGACCTTGGGTATTCTGGTAGGTCCGGCTACCGGTCACCGCTTAATTGACGGCGGCGGTATCACCGTACCTGGTGCGCGTCTTTACGATAATGATGGCCACTGGTTCTGGGAAGGTGAAGGTGTAGCTCCGGACATTAAAGTCTGGGATGACCCGAACTTGCTTATGGAGGGCCGCGACCCACAGGTAGAACGCGTGGTGGAGGAAGTAATGAAATTACTAGAAACCAACCCACCAATGCGTACACCTGCTCCACCGGCTGAAGATCGTACGGCCAAAGGTTTGGGCAAAGGATAAATAAGGCCACTAACCCTGAGCAAGAAAAGGTGGGCTTTAGCGTACTAATCGCTAAAGCCCATTTTGTTTGCTAGCTACCTCCGGCGCCTACGTTTACGCTTGCTGGTGCGCTTGCGTTTGGTGCGGGTAGTAAAAACATAGTTGATACTGATATTCCGAAAGTCCAAAAGAGAATCGAACAAAGCAGCATCAAATTCTATCGTGGTGTTTGTTCGCTGATCGCGGGTGAGGATCGGGTTAAGTACTTCCCGCTTTTCGCGTATTAGGTCGGTATTGATGGGCGTGATGTGGTAGCCGATATTTAAGCGTTCGTGCACTTTAATAATAATGCCGGCTTTGATGTCTATGCCAAGACCGTAGCCCTTAACACTAGTACGGAAACCTGCTGATGTTAGGGGAGTAGGTTCCCCCTTTTGATACTGAGCTATAAGTCGAGCTCCGATATCCGCTTGCAGCCAATTCTGTAGCGGAAATAGCTTACCCATTTGGTAACCAGCGGAAATGTGAATCGCATCGTTTTCTCGGCCGCTGAGTGGGGTAATACTACCAGTTATGGTGTCCTCTAGCGCACTAAAGGTTCGATCTTTGTACTGATCGAAAGCAAGGAAATCAATCTGCCGATAACGATTGTTTTCCTTTAGCGTTCGCCAAATAAAACCAAAAGCCAGCTCTTTTTCAGTTAACTCTTCATTGATGATCAAATTTGGGGAAGTGAAAATGGGACCGGCACTTCGGGTCGACATTGAACTGGCATTCTTGAAAAAAAGATTATTGATACCAGCCCAGTGTTCTGTTCGTTTTCTGCCAGATTGCGCATCTGCCTCCGCAAACAGGCAGAGTAGAATAAGTAGAGAGAGTAGTCGCATATATTGATTTTTTGAACGATAAATGTAGGAATAGAATGCAAAAGTACGGAATGGAGTTCCTGTTTATCCTTGATTTTGAGAAATGCTGATTTCCTATTTGCGTTCTTTACACATTGTGCAGATTAACGTATCTTTGCTACCGTGAAATGGCTGTCTTTCATATTGGCTTGTTACGTGTTCTGCCTATCGGTAGGACCAATCTTGGTTAAAGCCATTGTAGCTGAAACCGAAGAACAGTGTGCTACAATATGCTGTCTCAGCACGGATAACAAAGAGGTTATTCCTGTAGCAGCATCGGATAATAATCCAGATGGTTGTTGTGATGACGGCGCTTGTAACCCTTTCGGTGGATGTCCAGGATGCCCCGGTTTCACTATTCCTTCCCTTACTACCATTGCTAAGCCTTCGGATGCGCTCCTACTCCAACCCGTTGCGGTAAATAGAGCCATTCCTCGTTTAGCCAATCACGCCATTTGGCACCCTCCCCAGATTGTCTAGTTACGTTCAGTCGTCGTTGAATCCGACGAAATTCTAATGTGTTCGTCTCCCGACCGCTAAAGTTCGTCTCCCGACGAACTGGAGCGCACATTTCATTTCAAACCTAGATAATCTATTTCACCATGAAATATTTCATTTCTTTCTTTCTGTCTTTTGGTCTTCTTTTAAGTGTTTCTACTACCGTAAATGCACAAACTACCGCTACTGCCGTAGCTAATGCCGAAGTATCCACCGTCAAATCTCTAACTGTGAAGGTGACGGGCGTAGGCTGCAACACTGATGTACGTACGATCCGTACGGAAGTGGCAAAATTGGATGGTGTAAGCGCTTGCGAAGCAGCTAAGCGTGGTGCCGTGACCCGTTTTGTAGTGCAGTTTGATGCCGCAGTAATCTGCGAAGAGGACATCTACAAGGCCGTTGAAAATACGCCAGGTTGTAAGAATCCCAATGATCGTCCTTATCGCGTCAAGCTATAAGTTGGTACAGGCTTCTTTTTCTTAAAATTCCTAAGGAAGACTTAGGGAATAAGACAGATTAACAATGGATAGAATGAACAGCTATGCCTACGTGCTCATAGCGGCGCTTTGTGTGTTGCTTGGGCCGGTGGGCATAGCCCAAACCACTACTGGTGTAGTACGTGGAGCTGATGGCGAGCAACTCGTGGGAGCCAGTGTCTTTTGGTTAGGAACGACCATTGGGACCACTACTGATCTTGAGGGTTATTTTGAACTATCAGCGGCTCCAGAAACGGAGCCAAGCTTAGTAGTAACCTACGTTGGCTACCAGGCTGATACACTTGTCGTCAGTGCAGGTACAGTGGTCAATATTCAATTGGCAGAACTCACAGCTTTGCAGGGGGTGGTTGTCACCGAACGAGAGCAGGGGACATTTGTGTCTACCATTAATCCTATAAAAACGGAGGTGATGACCCAAAAGGAATTGGGGCGATCTGCCTGTTGTGATCTCGCCGGTTGTTTCAATACGCAGGCCAGCGTTAAGCCCAATACCACCAATGTCGTTACCAACGCCAAGGAATTACGCATCCTGGGTTTGTCCGGGGTGTATAATCAGATTTTGGTAGACGGCTTTCCACTGATTCAGGGTAGTAGCTATACCTACGGAGTCAGCACAATTCCTGGCACCTTGATCGATAAGATTTACGTGGCCAAGGGTGCCAATTCGGTATTACAAGGTTTTGAAAGCATCAGTGGGCAGATCAATGTTTTGCTCAAAAACCCGAAT
Organism: Bacteroidota bacterium; assembly: GCA_039816955.1. Lineage (GTDB taxonomy): Bacteria > Bacteroidota > Bacteroidia > Chitinophagales > Saprospiraceae > Lewinella. Next base: position 12,661 of record JBCBWU010000161.1, on the reverse strand, counting down.
AAGTCGGAGCGTTTGTTGCTGAATGCTTACGTCAATAGTTTTGGCGAGTCGCAGTACAATGCCAACTGGCGCAAGCAGGGGGATAAATGGAGCAGCTTATGGGCCGCTCATATTACCCAACCGGCAAGTCGAGTTGACCGTGATGGGGATGACTTTTTGGATTTACCGCTGCTGAGTCGCTACAGTTTTTGGAACAAGTGGCAGTATCGGGATGCGGCCGAATGGGGCTGGCACGCGCAGATTGGTTTTCGCTTCGTAAATGAGCAGCGCCTCGGTGGCCAAACGAATTTTGATCCCACTAATGATATTGCGCCTACGGCAGCTTATGGACAGTGGGTACGCTTTTCACAACCGGACCTCTACGCGAAGGCTGGTTACCGATTTGACGACACCCATCACATTGTCTTGCTGGCTTCTGGTTTTTATCATGATCAGGATAGTCAGTACGGTTCGCTTTACTATGATGCCCGGCACGCCAATGGCTATTTGAATGCCCAGTACGAGCGCAATTGGGCGGAGGCCCATGAGCTAAAAGCGGGTATGAGCTTCCGTGTTCAGGACCTACAGGAGGATATCTCCTTTTACGCGGAAGACGGGCTGAACCGTACTTACGACGGGGCCTACCGGAAAGAAGAGTACATCCCCGGCGTCTTTGCGGAAAACACCTTCCGTTGGTTGGATGATCAGGTGACGCTCATTACGGGCTTACGCCTGGATCACCATCAGGATTTCGGTAGTTTTTGGACGCCGCGTGCTTTACTGCGAGTCAACCTTTCGCCCACGGCTACCGTTCGAGCTTCGGCGGGGCGGGGTTGGCGAACCATCAACCTGTTCAGCGAAAATGTGAACTTGCTGGCAAGCTCCCGAGATGTCATAATTGACAACGACCTGCAACCCGAAGAGGCCTTTAACTATGGCCTAAACTTTACGCTTGTGCAGCCCGGCGAAGGGGTGGAAGCGCAATGGTCGGTTGATCTGTACCGCACGGTTTTTCAGAACCAGATCTTTCCGGATTATGATGCAGATCCGACCAAAGCCTTCATTCGCAACTTCACTGGAACGAGTATCAGTAATGGCTTCCAGGCGGAGCTGGGGCTGGCTTTCTTTCAGCGCATGGGACTGAAACTGGCCTATAATTACCTGGACGTCTACCGCGTGATTGAAGGAGAACGCGTCCAGTTACCGTTCAATGCTCGGCATCGAATGCACGCATCATTTTCGTATGAACCGCTCAATAAGAGCTTTCATGTGGATATGAATGTGCACTGGATGGGAGAGCAGCGTTTAGCGAATACCAGTGGGAATCCGCCTGAGTTCCAGGAACCTGACTCCTCCAATCCGTTTACGGTAGTAAATCTTCAGTTTACCAAAATATTTGGTGCGGTGGAATTGTATGCCGGAGTGGAGAATTTATTTGATTTCCGACAACTTCGCCCTATACGTTCCTGGCAAGATCCATTCAGCCCCTATTTTGATACCTCAAACGTTTGGGGGCCAACACGTGGGCGAGAATTGTACTTAGGAGTTCGCTACACTCTAGAGTAGCAGTTACAGTTATCAAATGTCATGAGTGTAGTCGCAGCTTACCTAAGTCAACTTGCGGCTACACTTATTTTACACTGCCGCAGCCTCCGCCTCGGCAATCATATTTCTAACCCACTCATTGGGTTCCATATCAATGGTAAGGTTAACCCGTTCGGTCGTCCCTTTATTGATGACACGATGCGGATCGTAAAGGCGCAAGTACCAACACTCTCCCAGTTGCATGGGAACCTCGGTATCATTTAAAACAAATGAAACCTCATCGTTGGTCAAGATGGGGATGGTGAGGCGAATGACGGAACGCTCAATCTCTAGGCCCAGGGTGGGGTCGGTATGTTCCTTTACCACCGAATCGGGCGCTAAACGCAATAAACGCACCAACGTAACCCGGGTGTGTTGCTGGAAAAATTCAATAATACTAGTTAGATAGGGTGATGAATTAGCCTCTGGCGTATTGAGCCAATCGCACCAGGTACCATCCGCATAGTCCTCTGCAGGAGGAGGAAATGGAAGAGAAGTGTCCACTAAATGCGCGGGCGCTCGTAATTGGATGACTTTGTAGTAGACAAACTGTTTTTCGTCGAGTGCTTTAACCTCGGCTTGCATTTTTGCTACATCAAAAGTCAGTGGTAGTTTCACGCGATCGGTAGCAGTGGCGGCAGTTGACATATACCTTGGTTTGAATATGGGATAAAAAAACTTTCTTTAAGCTGAAATTATTGAATTCTCAATTGTGTTAGGCAAAGGAGAACCATTTTTTTTGCGAAAGAATTTAGATCATGCCAAAAGTAAGTGCTGATTTTGTCATTGACCAATACCGTAGCGGAATTGAAAACTACCGCACCGCTACGAAAGATTTAGGCCTCTGGGCTTCTGAACGTTATGTTTTCGAAAAGTACCTTTCTCTAGGTGAGCCTCTACTGGATGTCGGCTGTGGTGCGGGGCGAACGACCTATGCGCTTCATCAAGTGGGGCACACCGATATAGTGGGAATCGACTTGACGCCAGAGATGATTACTGCAGCTATTTCTTTAACGGATCATTTTGAGACGGTGATCGACTTCCGGGTGGGTGACGCTACGACCTTATCCTTTGCAGACAACACCTTTGGTGCCGTCGTTTTTTCATTCAACGGTATGATGTCTATTCCTGAACAGCGTCGTCGGGATCAGGCTTTGCAGGAAATTTGGCGGGTGCTCAAGCCAGGCGGATTTTTCCTGTTTACGACCCACGACCGGGATAAAGATGAGAATTATCTGGAGTTTTGGAAGCAGCAAGCTGAAAAATGGCAAAGCGGAGAACGGGACGAGCGATTGTACCAGTTTGGAGATTTGATTACCAGCTCTAAAAACGAAGAACGAGAAATCTTTATCCATATTCCTAGCCGAGTGGAAATCTGGAACTGGCTTACTGCAAATGGTTTTACCGTGATGGAGACCTTTTACCGTAGTGATCGCTTCCGCGAACGGGAGGCGGTACTTAAAGCTTCTGGCGAATGCCGCTTTTGGGTGGCGCACAAGGCCTAATCAATTATAATTCGAAGGCTCAATGCACGTATCTCGACTATCACTGAAAAGAGTGAATAATATTGAAAGACAAATTGCCTTGCATCAGGGTGAAGTTGCAGAGGTAATCAAGCTAGACGATGGAGCAGCCTACCTGCAATTTAAAACGGGTGAACGCAGTGCTGATTTAAGGGACTTTTTTGAGTTCTACATATATGATCAGCCGCTAATCAGCATAATTGGGGATTGTTATTGGGATGGTTCAACTACCATAGATTCAGCATTCTTCAATAGCAATGTTGGCTGTTTAGGCGCTTTTGGGAAGTTTTGGGACGAGGTTTACATCAAAATACTACTACAGCAGGAGTTTACCGAGAAGCAATCTCAGGTCTTATTTGATAGGTCTAAGTCCGATTTTATTGATGAAACCAACGCCATGACGGAGCAAGAAATAAGAAGTGTCATTATTAAGAATACTGTGGATGACTTCTTGTTTTACCGCTGCCAGGCCTGTGGAGATGGTACTTGCGGAGGTGTCAGTTTGAATATAACGCGGACAGCAGACCAGATCACCTGGACGGACAATGAAAAAATAACAATTCACTTCGATTCCAATCAATATGAGGAGGTGCTCTTGGCGTATCTAAATGAAAAGTAGGGTGATGGCTAGCATTCCAATTTCGGATAGTTCTACTATTTGGAATTTAGTCACCTGCAAGTAGGAAGAATGGTAGGGGCATTGTTCGGTCTTTGCCTATCTTCGGGCGCAGATCTACTCAAATTTGACACTTGCGACTACCAACGCCTCTAATCGGTTTTTTCTTCCTGGTATTACTGGAGATTGTAGCGCAAACCTACCTTGCGGCTTACGTTAGTAAGGATATAGCAGCTATAACCTACCTTCTGGTGGGAATCGGAGTTGGTACTTATCCGCTCTTTTTCAACTGGCGGCATCGTACTCTCACACTACCGTCAGAAGGTATGTCAAAGTGGTGGGGCTGGTTTGCCTTTAGTTTGGTCAGTATCAGTATCCTGTATTTTGGTTGGCGTGCTGTCCAAGCCCAGCCTTTGGATTATACCTTCGCCGATATGCTACCCATTATCCAAATCATGGGAGAGCGCTGGCTGGCAGGTGAAGCAGTTTACGAGATTATTCCAGAGATATGGGGTGGGATGCAACCGATCTATCTACCCGTAATGTGGCTGGTATACGTTCCTGCAATCATACTCGATGTAGATATGCGAGTGATCAACTTGCTGATGCTTGTTCTAGTCAGTGCATTAGTGTTAGAGCCCTGGCGGAAATCTACTTGGCAAACCCTTTTTCTCCGGCTCACACTGCTTTTAACTCTGCTGGTTTACGTGCTTTATTTCTACTCTACCTTCATCACTATTTCCGAGGAGCCAGTTGTAGTAGGTTTTTATGTAGCCTTGGCCTATGCTGTGTTAAGAGAGCATCGACTGCTATTAATCATAGCTTTAACGAGCTGTTTTTTAAGCCGCTACACGCTCATTTTCTGGGTCATTGTTTACTTTGGATACCTTCTCTGGCAGCACAACCGTCGGCAAACGCTCTGGGTTATGCTAGGCACTGGTACTTTAGTTGTGATTTTGCTTATCCTTTCCCAAGGTATCTATCAGCTCGAATTATTCATTTCCTTAAAGGATGATTATCTAGATAGTTTTCAAGACCCTGATCTGGCTTGGAGAACCCAGAACACGGTGTCTAAAAATATCGGCATAGCCCGCTTTTTAGCGTTTGACCATTTGATTTATCTCCACCGTGCTTTATTCTGGGTATCCTTAGCGCTACCGGTACTGCTTTTTACGTGGTATCATATCCGTCGATTGGCGGTACCATTGGCCATATTTGCTATTTGTAGTTTGAAGTTATGTTTGGTGTATTTCTTCAACTTCAATGCATTACCCTACTCCTATCTATTTTATACTTCGACCTTCTTGAGCGTGCTTCTCTTCAGTCAGTTGTTGAATTTCCAATACAATCTGCACTCCAACTAACTTACAGATTATTTAGATCGAATAAAGACCATATATCTTTGAGAAGCGCAGTAGCTTGCGTACACTTTTTAAGAGTTATTATTAGTCCTATGCTTACTACCCCTATCAAATTACCCTGCGGAGTCACTCTTGCTAATCGGCTGGTAAAGGCTGCCATTACCGAACGGATAAGTAATTCCGCTTTTGAACCCACAGCTGATCATGAACGATTGTACCGACTGTGGTCCAACAGTGGGGCGGGCTTGCTCATTACTGGTAATGTGATCATAGATCGTACCCACTTGGAGTCGGCAGGCAATGTCGTTTTTGATGATGAAGATATGCTGCCAGCCTTGCAGGCGTGGGCACAAGCTGCTCAAGCCTCCGGCAATGCTTGTTGGGTACAAATCTCACACGCGGGGCGGCAAACGAACCGTTTTAGCACGGGCAAGCCCAAAGCACCTTCTACCGTTCAACTCCGGAAGTTAGGCTTGTTTGGGCGACCGGTGGCGATGACCCAGGCAGATATTGAGCAGGTGATAGCTGGCTTTGTGCGGGCGGCCAAACTGGCTCAAGATGCGGGCTTTGGTGGCGTACAAATTCATGCGGCTCATGGCTATTTGTTAAGCCAGTTTTTGTCTCCGAACACCAATTTTCGTGATGATAAATGGGGTGGGAGTCTAGAAAACAGGAGTCGCCTATTACTGACCATTATTAAGCAAATGCGGGAAGTAGTTGGCGCTAACTTTCCGATCTCCGTGAAACTCAATTCGGCAGATTTTCAGCGCGGTGGATTCTCCGAAGAGGATTCACTAGAAGTGGTACAGATGCTGGATAAGGCAGGTATTGATCTACTGGAAATATCTGGTGGTACCTATGAAAAACTAGCCTTTTTCTTAATGAACGACGAAGAGCATCAGTTACGCGAAAGTACTCGAAAGCGGGAGGCCTATTTTATCGATTTTGCCCGCAAGGTACGAGCCGTGAGTAAGTTACCTCTAATGATTACAGGTGGTTTCCGCTCCCGGGCTTTTTGTGAGGAGGTCTTAGCCAATGGCGAAGTGGATCTCATTGGTATGGCCCGTCCCTTCATCACCAATGCCGATGATATTGCTGGTTTCCTAAGCGGGGAGGTATCAGTATTAGAAAACCGAGTGGTTAGAACTGGTCTGGCAGCGCTAGAAGATGCTGCGGAGGGCGGTTTTTATGCTCGACAGCTGATCCGCCTGGCGCAAGGCAAAGCCGTGAACATGAAGATGAATGCCCTGTGGGCGTCTAATTTTCTCATCATACATGAATTGCAGAAAACAATTAGCAATCGAATGGGGTGATTTTGTTTGTTAATTTTTATTTGATAAAATTTTTGTATTTTTAATTCAATTTCCTATCTTCGCTCAGCGAATGCGGTAAGATCCTCCAATATCTTACTATAGAAGTATTAAGACTGCATTCGCACAATCATAGCTAATGCTAGCTAACCGATGGATTTCGTTTTTCGCTTAACACGACAAAACAATCAGAGTTCATCCATCTCTTGTCGTTAGCGGCAGGTACCATAAAGTGGCTAATTGGAGCTTGGAACAGCCTTTTGTTGGTATTACTGATTCTGGAAATAGTCGATCCAGAATTTCGAAGTAGCAGAGACCACCAGCTGATGGTCAATACTGCATTTTCGAGTTGGTTTTCAACTCACAACGCAAGTTGGACTGTGCTAGCTTATGAATTAAGCGTAAGTGCACAGTAGATAGAATGATTTTGGACTGTGCTGACTGGGTCAGTAGCAGAATAGGATCAGCGTGCCTTCACTCCGAGGAGGATGGGAGGTTCTTGGTGAACCGGAAGGTGGGTGGGCCCGCCGCAGGCGGTTTGCTCCAATCCCAAAACTTATCTCCATCCATTGATCCTACTCTTTCTCCCGCACCCGCATAAACACAAATCCATTCTCCTCATACATCACCTCGAGTAGCGGATGCCAACTTAGCCAGTCCTTTTTGCGGATGTTTTTCGTGACTACGTACACGGGTTTATCTGCTTCCCCGCTCAGGAGCCATTGTTCATCGGCATGACGGGGGTGAGAGGGTAGGGGTTTACGACCGTAAAATAGGTGTGCGTAGCTTTTAAAACCTACGGTATGCAGGTAACAATCTTCTCCTTGTTTGCTTTCGTAGAAGGCAATCGGTGCCGCTTGCGTGTATTGTTCCACCTTGGGAATGTACACGATTGTTAGGAATTCCAGCCCAAGGATACAGATACCTAGCAAACTATAATAGGCCCAGCCCTTTCGATTGATGAATGCAATACTCATGATTAAGCCTGCTCCGAACGCTAAGCCCAGGAGCCATTCCCAACCGCCCCAGTAGACGTCAGCTTGTAAGTTGGCGGCGGCGAAAGGGTCTTTGATCAGATTGCTGCCTAGAATGTCTGTCTTGAAACGGTCTACTAGTGGTAAGGCAGTGAAGATAATCGCCAGTAAAGTGCCAATAAATCCTAGGCTCCAGCGGAGCCAGCTGGGAATAAGGTCCTCCGTAGTTTTGAGTTGGTAGATCCCCCAGGCGGCTACGAAAGTGAGTGGGAAATAGCACAAGGAAGAGTAGTGGACAATCTTGGTGCGCACCAGCGAAAACAAAAGCAGTACGACCCAGAACAGGATTTTCATCCAAAGCATGGCCGCCGGTTGAGCGTTTAGGTTTTTGCGGTAGCCGTAAAGGAAAAATAAAGAAGCAGGAAAACAGCCCAATAGCAATACGGGAAAATGATAGAAAAAAGGCCCGCCATGTCCTGCATCTTGGGTTTGTAGGAGCCTAATTTGATAGACGATAAACTCCTGCACCACCTCGGCTCTTCCCCGTAAGATTTCTACCAAAAACCAAGTTCCACCGACTGCCAGCATACTCAGGCTAAAGGCTAGAATTTGACGCCAGGACAGGAAATTACGGAAGCGGTTGCGAATGATAAATACCGTATAGACCAAGCCGTAGATCAATAAGGCTACGGGGCCTTTGGTCATGATAGCCACTCCAATGAGCAGGCCACTGTAGGCCATCCGGCGCACTTTCCCTGCCCTAGTAAGATGAGCTTCTACTAGGAAAGCAATCCCCAGGAAGATGAACAGGTTAAACCAGGGATCAATAATACCTGACTTGAAGTAAAAGTGGGGTAGGAGGGAAGCCGTATATAAGCCTACCCACCACCAGGCAAATTGATCGTTCACCCAGCGACTGCCTATTCGAAATAGACATAGCAGGCTGATGATACCACAAATAGCATTGGGGAAGCGTGCGGCCCATTCATTAACCCCAAACACCTGCATAGAAAGGACCTGCAACCAGAAGAACAGCGGCGGTTTTTCCTGAAAAGACTGATAATTGATCTGTACGCGGGAGTACTCTCCACTAACAATCATTTCCCGCGCAGCTTCCGCAAAATTGATTTCATCCCAATCAAAAAGGTGTGCTGCGCCCAGGTAGGGAAGAAACAGGCAGGCAGCACCGAGCCCAATAATCCAATAGCTGTATTTCTGCCAAAAGGTGGCTGCGCTCATACCTTTTGCTTTTCTGTTAATCCTACCAATCGTTTCCATTGGTCTGTACTGGAAAAATGGTAAAGTGAACCTGCGATGACTATACCAATAATGGATCCCATCACTACATCTACTAAGAAGTGCATACTCAGGTACATGCGGGAGTAGCCGACCAGTACCGCCAATACGAAGAATAGAACCGATAGGCTTTTTCGTCCGACAAATAGACTGAGCATAAAGAACGTACCAAAAGCTATAGCCGTATGTCCGGAAGGGAACGTATTGTACTCGTGTAGGCGTATTCCTTCCACAAAGTGCAGTGGAGTATTGAAATACTGAAAGAATTTAAAGGGGCGCATATCGTCTACCAGCATGGCCTTCACAAAACCTACCATGCCCCCACAGATAGTCCCAAATAGAATCATCAATAGTCCTTTACGCCAGTCGATTACCAGTAAAAGTGCTACTATAATAGCCAGGAAAAGGGGGTCGCCCAGATTGGTCGCTTGCTTGAAAAAAAGGTCGGCGGAGGGGCTGTGAAACCGGTTTATGAACAAGTGCATTTGCCCCTTGCCAAAAAGAGCAAAGAAGCTCAATGTTGGGATCAACAGCATCACATACAAACCCAGAAAGGGTTGACTACGATGGTCCAGTTCAGATGCCAGCATGCTGATGATTTATTGAATTATTGCGCCGAAAATAAGCAATACACGCAGTGTGACCACTAACTCGCCGTTGATTTCAGAAACAAGAGTGCATATTCTTTGCGCCCGCGGCACTGCCCCCTTTATCTCCAGCTTCACCTTTGACGGTTTGGGTAATCGTTAACTTATACCTATTTTGGAAGTTCAAACAGAAACTTGTTAAGTACTACATGGGGGAAGCTCACACCGACCAAACCCAACAACCAGGCTTCCAGATGCCAGACCGGCAGTGGGAATATCTACTGGCTCGTTTGGAACAAGAGGAGACCGTGCTGTTTATTGGACCTGGAATTTTACCGTTCCCGGGCCATGATTCACTCGAAGATGCACTTTGTCAATACCTGCAAGAACGCAGTGAAGAAGAGCACTCACCTTTTATTCAGAAGTTCTATCGCGATGATAAGTTCTTTATGCTCAATGAGCAGAATAAAGACGAAAGCCTATGGAATTTCATGTCCTACTATCGCGATTTCTTCAAAGAAAATGATGAAAAATTAGAGGCTGCTAGGGCGGTAATCCGCAAGCTCGTCGCTATCCCGTTTTCCACGATCATTTCCTTGAGCCCCAATACGTTAATTGAGGAGGCCTTTGGTAGTGATTTTGCTTTCCATACTGACTTCTATAACAAGAAGAAAAAGCCGCAGGCATACGTGCCAGGGCACAGAGAGGACCCACTCGTCTATTATATGCGTGGAAAGATGTCGGTTGATGAGAGCATGGTTATCTCTCATTCCGACCTGTTCGATTATTTGGAATCCATTTACGAATCCAAGAGCATGCAGCCAGAGTTCAAAATAGCTTTAAAATCGGCTAAGTATTATGTGTTTCTTGGTTTACCGCTGGAATCCTGGTACATGCAATTGATCTTGCGCTTATTTGACTTCCACGTTGTGAATCCGCGCATCTTGGCGCTCAAACGATTTGGCGAACAAGCACAAAATCAGAAGGTCGTCTACGAAGATTTGTACAAGGTAAAGTTTTACGATAGTGAAAGCCGCGAATTTATCGATCAGCTTCACCAGCGCTGTGCCGATCAAGACTTGCTTCGTAAATCAGAGGACGGTGGCGGAGCGGCGGCCAACTTTGAGCGCGACGCGCAGAACTTCCTGTCTCAGCTCAAAGCAGGCCATCATGAGCAAAGTTTAGCTTCTCTGGAAGAGCTTTCGGTGAAATACCTGGAACCCGCTAAGAACACGAATTTCTTCAATGATCTTATGCTCGGCGCAAGTAATTATCGGGCCGCTCACCGCAACTACAACATCAACCTGATTACCTACGATAAGTTTCAGGTGGAAGAAGCTAAACTGACGGCCTTTCTCAACATGCAGTTTCAAGCGTTAAAAGCTCTGGTGGATGGACAATAACATGCGTTATCCAGGGCCTAAACCCTTTGCGGCCAACCAGTCTCATCTGTTCTATGGCCGAGAGCGAGAATCAAAGCGCCTGCTGGGATTAATGCAAAACCAGCAGTTGACGGTACTATATGGCCGTTCCGGTTACGGTAAAAGTAGTTTGCTCAACGCTGCGGTCTTGCCTAAGATGCAAGAAGATGGTTACCAGGTCATCAATGTACGACTGGGCGCTTGGACACCACAAAGTACCAATACCCCACTGCGCAGTACAGTACAGGCCATTGCCGAAAACCCGGAGCACCTGGAGAAGACCATTCTTGATGAACTAATCCAGTGGGATAACTCCCTGTGGTACTATACTAAGACCTTTGCCATCAATACCGAGCGCCCCAAACTGCTTTTCGTTTTTGACCAGTTTGAGGAGCTGTTTACCTACCCGATTCGTCAAATAGAATTGTACGAAAACAGTTTGGCGGAATTGCTCAAGACCAGTCTTCCGCAGCGTTATCGGGACCAGATGAAACAAAAAAAGGAGTTGCGGGATCACCCCCAACGTTCGGCCCTTTTTGATCGCCTGGATATCAAAGTGGTGATTGCTATCCGTTCCAATCGTTTCCATCTCCTGGAGCGTTTATCATCGGCCTTGCCTACCATATTGCAAAATACGCTAGAGCTTGATGCACTCGAACGCGAAGGTGCCCGTAGTGCCATTGTTGGGCCGGCCGCGGAAAAAAAAGGAACCTACGCAACGCCCACTTTTACTTATTCAGATGAAGTGCAAGAGCGTATTCTTGATTTCTTGAATCAGGAAGGAAAGATCGAAGGGATTCTGCTACAGATGCTTTGCTCTTACTTTGAACGCCTCATCTTGAAAACCGCTGGAAAGCGGGAGGTCGAACTCCAAGATTTACACTTATCATCGGATACGGGCCGTGGCGAAGTGGCCGGCTTGGAGCAAATTGTAGACCAGTACTACCGCGACCGTATTGATGACTTACCGGATGAACAGGAAGAAACAGTCAAGCGGTTTATCGAAGATAACCTAGTACAACGCGTGGGAAACGGTGGTATGCGCTTGAGTATGCACCAGGCGCAGATCAAAGATCGCTTTGGGATTGAAGCAGATACCCTAAACACACTTGTTGGTAACGGACTTTTACGGACGGAGCCTTTCCTACGGGGCGGCGTGACTTACGAATTAACGCACGACCGCTTGATCACCCCGGTACTGAAGTCTAAAGCAGCCTTTGATGCAGGTGAGGCGGAACGCTTAAAAAAACAACTCGAAGCAGAAGAAGCCAAGCGGAAAGAAGCGGAGACCCTACGGGCTAGAGCTGAAAAAGCTAAGGCCGAAGCAGAGGAAGAACGCACCAAGGCCCTGGCCGCCGAAAAGGAAGCGCTAGAAGCTCGCGAGATGGCCGAGGAAAAAAGGGCCATCGCTGTAAAAGCTAAAGCCGTTGCCGAACGTAATGAACGACGCGCAAATATCCTGTCTATGGCCTCTGGAATAGCCGTTGCGGTAGCTGCTGTTCTGGGTATCTGGGCTTATATCAATTTGCTTGGTGTACGCCGGGAAAGAGCGGATAAAAACCTCATCCTTTGTAAGGAATATGTGATCAATGCCAAAAGTTTGGCTCAGGCTGGGTATTGTGATTCAGCACGAGAACTTATCGGGCGTGCCGAAAAATTGATTGATGATTACGGAGATTCCGGTAAGGAGGAAACTTGCCTGGCTTACGAATACGAACACGGCAATCTTGATAACGTAAGAGCACTAGTGGATAACAAGCAAAAAGCGGGATCATGTCAAGTCGATTAATATTACTCTTTCTCCTCTTGAGCGTTACGCTGAGTGCTCAGTCTACTCGGGAACCCTTCGAGGATTGCGATTCGCTATTGCTTTGCACGGAGTTCAAGAAAATTTTGGACCGCACTCACTATTTCCTGGATAACAAAGAAGGGGGGAAAGCCTACCGGCAGTTAAAGGCCCTTGAGGCTTGTACCCAATGCCCCGAACACCGGGATAATTTAGATGCCCTG
>JBCBWU010000160.1:0-16815 GCA_039816955.1 Bacteroidota bacterium | reverse complement strand
CCTACCGTTTTCTTGTAAAAAACGCACATTTTATCTAGTTTTGCTACCGAACAATAACTGAAGCCCAGTTAATTTCCCCCTTTTTAGACACTAAAGATCTAATGCTACAGAGATCTTTTTAATTGAATTGTTCACTTCCTATTCGGTAGGAGGTTTAAACATAAAGATTCGCGAAATCCCCTTTTGAAGTTGGATTTTTATTAGCAGCCATGGTATATTTCTACTATGGCTGTTTTGGTTTACCTATCCCATCATAATGCTTACTCCCTTTAGTTTCAACGTGGACACAGAACGATATTGTGCCCTACAATTAATGGATACCAATCCTCTGCAATAGATTGAGAAATTCGTTATTTGACACTCATTGGTTTGAACCACAGTTGCTCTACTCCGTTTTTTCGCCTACCTTATGCTAAGGGCCAACAAGTATAACAATATTGACCGAACAGCTACAACAATGGCAGGAGCTTCGGGAAGGAAAGCGAACGGCATTGGAATATTTTTTCCGGTGTTACTATACCGAAATGTACCAGTATGCTGCGGCTTTATTGCCAGATGAGGTCAGCGTTCAAGATCAGGTGCAGCAATTTTTTCTAGGATTATGGGAAAAGCACAGTCAGCTGCCCGCCAAGGTTAAGGTCAAATCTTATCTGTTTCAATCATTGCGTTTCGCTATTATTGATGAACTCCGTCGCCGCCAACGTAGCCGGATTGTTCTTTGGGAAAATAATGACCATCGCTTCGAGTGGCGTACAGCCGTGTTGGAACAGACAGACTACGCGGAGGATACTCAGCTGCAAGAAGCCCTAAAAAGCTTGTCTCCCACCCAGCAAGAAATTATTTTTCTACGCTTCTTCAATCGTATTCCTTATCCGGAGATCGCTGAGATTATGGGGATGCGCTACCAGTCTGTTCGCAATGCGGCGCACCGTGGCTTCAAAAAAATGCGAACTATTCTAAAAAAAGATCATCCAGCCTGAGTACAGTTTGCGAGGCAGTTCGTCATGTAGATAGAACAATAAGAGCAAATTTTGGATATCCTGATTAATCGAAAGTGAGCAAATTTCATTCTGATTGAGGCCCGAGGAAGGAGCTACGCCTGAGCGTAGTGACTGATCGAAGAACGAAGAGCAGGACGAAATTTACCACTTGCAGATAATTGAGGATGTTCAATATATGCTCTAGAAATCGTACGCCACGCTTTTGGCTATGCAAACAATAGAAGATCTCTTAGTTGATGACCGTTTCGTCGAGTGGGTTTTGTCCAATGGGCAAAAGCACAGCACCCATTGGCAAGCGTGGATACAGCAGGAGGAAGGGCGCCAGGCTGTAGCAGAAGAAGCACGGGCATTGATCCTGAGCTTGCAGCGCCCAGAAGTTTCAGTGCCTACAACGGAGTCTGCATGGCAACAGCTGGAGCAACAACTTGAGTTGCACCCCCCTGTACGGCGAATACGGACTTGGTGGAGAGTGGCAGCAGCAGTTGTAGCATTAGTTGCTTTGGCTTGGTTACTGTGGCCAGCCCAGCACGAATACCAAACAGCTTACGGTGAACTCCAACAGCTTACACTGCCTGATGGTACAGCCGTAGACCTTAGAGCCAATTCTACTCTTTGGTGGGAAGGAGATTGGGCAGCAGACGGTATCCGCGAGGTGTACCTGGATGGGGAGGCTTACTTTCAAGTAACACCAGCTGCAGCGCACAACGGGATGGCCTTTGTGGTTAGAGCGGACCCACTACAAGTGCAGGTACTAGGAACAGGATTTAATGTAGTAAACCGCCCAGAGCGCACTACCGTAACCTTAATAGAAGGGAAAGTAGAAGTGCAAGCCTCAGACGCTGAAAAGAATGAGTTAAGACCAAATGACCATTATATCTGGCAAGCAGCCAGCAAGCAAGATGAAATTCAAACCATTACCGAGCCCAAGCTCTATACGAGCTGGCGAGAGCAGGTTTGGCATTTTGAACAAACACCATTACGCGAAATAGCTCAACAACTGGAGCATGACTACGGCAAAACCGTTGTCATTGAAGATGCTCAGTTGGTAGAAAAGGAATTGAGTGGTTCGGCACCCGCCAAGAATTTGGAAAGCCTGATAAAGGGAATTACAACCTCCCTGGGAATTCAGGCTCAAATCAAATCGAACCAAATCATTTTCACCCCATAGGATCAAACAGCCCCAATAAAGAGCTGCCCCGAATTACGAAAAATAATCTGACTAGCCATAGTCCATGGTAGGTGACTCCCCTTTTATCACCTCCTGTTGGAAAGGACGATGGTGACGCCTATTTGGAAAGTACAATGTGGCTCAATGGCTAAGGGATAGATACTGGTCTACAGTGTCCTGGGACGTTTATGCCCGCACTATAAGACTTGAATACCAGATTAAACGACCACTAATGTATATGGGATTAAATACAAGGCGGTTCACAATGGTTTTGGCAGGATTGCTGCTGATACTAGTAGTGGTGCGCCCGCTTTGTGCCCAACAATCAGTGGATACTATAGACATATCGCTAGAAGCGGGACTCCAGCAACTAGAGGAGCGTCATGGCTCGGCCTTTTTATATGAAGCCCAACTCCTAAGGGGACAACGCATTCCTACCGCTTGGCTTACTGAGACAGACCGCTTAGAAGACATCTTGGATAAGATCAGTGAGGCGACGTCTTTAGATTTTACCTCCATCGAGGAAGGTTTTTGGGCGGTTCAGCCTCGGCATCCCTATGGCCAAATTCGTGGCTACGTATATGATCAAGACGGGGAGCCATTGATTGGGGCGTCTGTTTTTCATCCTTCCAGTCAACGCGGTACGCCTACCAATCTGGCTGGCTATTATGAGTTGTGGGTTCCTGCTGGTGAGTTGAGCATACAGACCAGTTATATCGGATTCCAGACGGTGGACACCCTGCTCTGGGTACCTTTTGGGCAAAAAGAAGAGCTTAACTTTTATCTGCCTAGTAGTGTAGATCTCACAGAGGTAGTAGTGCTGGGGAGTACCCCAAAATCACTCTCCTATTTAGCTCCCGATAGCCCCGCTGAGCAGCTGCGGGTGGAAGAGGAAACCGCACGCTTACCTATAGCGGATCTAGGGCAATTGCTGCAATACGCTACTCCTTCTTTCCATTCTACTTACCAGACATTGAGCGACGGTACAGATCATGTTGATCCTGCAGCACTGCGTGGTTTAGGACCAGACCAGTTGATCGTACTTATCAATGGTCAGCGGCGTCATACTTCGGCTCTGGTAAACGTCAACAATACCGTGGGCCGAGGTAGTGTAGCTACCGACCTTAATTCCATTCCACTCTCTGCTATAGACCGGGTGGAAATCCTGCCCGATGGTGCTACCGCACAATATGGATCGGATGCCATAGCAGGGGTGATTAATATTGTGCTCAAGGAAGCGGATGCGCCATCCTCTGTTCAGTTGGCTTCGGGGCTTACTACAGCTGGTGATGGCTTTCAAATGGGCGCTAGCGGTCATTGGGGGCACCATTCAGAGCGACACAATTGGCGTCTGAGTTGGCGCTTGGATAGTCGAAGTGCCGTGAATCGGGCCGGAAATTATACAGGATCAATTTTTGGTGATTCTCGTGATCAACGAGTAGATTCTGTGGCTGCGTTTTTTGGCCAGACAGGTTTTGCTGATCAGCGTGTAATGGAGGTGGGGAGTGCTGCTATCCAAAACTTTGGTTTTCTATTTCAGCACGAACGTAAAGTAGTAGCAGGGGGAGAGGTGTACCAGTTTGGCGGTGTAAATTTCCGTCAGGGGCATTCACGTGGCTTTTATCGTTTCCCCTATCAGGTTCGCAAGCAATCAGGCTTGTATCATTGGGGGTTCTCACCGGAGATTCATCCGCAAATCTTCGATGCATCCTGGTTAGTGGGCTGGCGCCAGAAATTAGGTAGCTGGCACGTTGATTTCAATCAAAATATTGGCGGGAATCAGGTCAGTTTTATCATTGAAAACTCGAATAATGCATCCCTTGGCTTGCAATCTCCTACCACGGCCAATGCGGGCAGTCTTTTGTACGGGCAATTGATCAGTAAGGGTGATGCAACGCGAGTTTCTAAGAATGGTCGAACGGCCTGGCATATTGGCCTACAATGGCGCAATGAGCTTTTTAAGCAGACGGATGGTGATGAATGGAGCTGGAGGAATTACGGCTATGACGGTATTAATCCGCCAGACAAAGAGGGGGGGATACAAGTATTCCCTGGATATCGTCCTACTCATCGCACCAGGAATTGGCGCTCCTCCCTGTCTGCTTATGTATTACTCAACCATCACTTTAATGATCAGTGGCGTTACGCGGTTGCTGTTCGGACGGAGAGTTGGGAAGAAACGGGAACCTTCCTTACGGGTAAGCTAGCAGTCAGCCGCATCTGGCCTTCGGGTTTACGTGTACAAACGGTGCTGAACTCGGGCTTGCGTCCTCCTTCCCTGGGGCAGGCCTACTTCAGTAGCCAAAGCTTACAGTTTATTTCCGCTGGGGATAAGCTGATTGGGGCAGAAATAGCACAGCTCAATAGTGAACATCCCTTGGTGACTGACCTGTTGGGGCAACCGTTGCAACCGGAACGTTCCTTTAATTACTCGGTTCGTCTACATTGGCCAATGGCAGAAAACAAGACGTTTAGTGCCACGGCCTATCGCATCAATATTCAGGATCGCATCGTGCTGGGGAGTCAGTTGGATGGGCGTGACCACAGTATGCTCTATGATCTTTTAGAAACCAATGACCTGGATAAGGTTCAGTTCTTCTCTAATTCCATTGAGACGGCCACCTGGGGGCTGGATCTGGGCTATGAGCAACAGTGGTCCGTTGGTGTAAATGATGAGCTGCGTCTGCGACTCGTTGGTAGTATCAACCGAACTCGACTATCTGGTATTAAGCTACCGGCTTCACTGCAAGGCTTAGAGCATGTAGTCTTTAACCGCCAGGATCAGGCTCGCCTAGAGTATGCCCAACCACAGAGCAAGGCGATTGCCCAGTTGAGTTGGTTCCATCAGCAGCTAAGTGTCAATCTACAGTCTACCCGGTTTGGTCGGGTGACCTATCGGCATCCTGCTGATGGGCAGTCCGACAATTGGATATATAACGGCTATACCGGGACTGTTGAAACCCGAGATCAGACTTTCAGTCCAAAGTGGATTACTGACCTGGCACTACAATGGCAGGTGCGAAAGCACCTAAGATATGGCCTGCAGATTCGCAATGTTTTTGATGTCTACCCTGACGAACATCGACACAGCGCTAACACGAACGACGGTACTTTTCGTTACAGCCGTTATGTGCAGCAGTTCGGTGTTTGGGGGCAGCATTTTTTGATAAGCTGCCAATTTAGTTGGTAAGTGATAACTGCAATTTTTCACCAAATTCAGAAGTTATGAGACGTTTTTATCTACTTTTCTTATGCCTGCTTAGCCTGCTGGTTGTCCAGGCGCAGAATGGTACTATCAGTGGTGCGGTAGTTGATGGTGATGAGCCATTAATTGGTGTGTCCATTAGTGTAGACGGGACATTGTCGGGAACAGTTACTGATTTTGATGGTAATTATACCCTTGATCTACCTCCGGGAAATTACAAGCTGGTGGCAAGTTATGTGGGTTATTCTACCATTGCCCAAAATGCTACGGTAGTAGCCGGAGAAAATACTACACTGGACTTCAACATGTCGGAAGGGGTTCTGATTGATGAAGTAGTTGTAACGGGTACGCGTGCGTCGAACCGCACTAACCTGGAATCGCCGGTTCCGGTAGATGTAATTAATGTAGGGGAGCTCATCTCCAAGTCTCCGCAAGTAAACATCAACCAGATGTTGAACCAAACGGCACCTTCATTCTCATCAAACACCCAGACCATCTCCGACGGTACGGACCACATTGACCCTGCTTCCTTAAGAGGACTGGGACCTGACCAGGTACTGGTATTGGTAAATGGAAAGCGCCGCCACACGACCTCTCTGGTCAATGTGAACGGAACCTTTGGTAGAGGTAATGTAGGTACGGATTTGAACGCTATTCCCGCCGCTGCGATCTCCAACATTGAAATCCTGCGGGATGGCGCTGCTGCCCAATATGGAACGGATGCGATTGCTGGTGTAATCAATATTCGGCTACGGGAAGACGTCAACCAATTGGCGGTCAACTTAACCACAGGTGCCAACTTTACCGACGGTATTGGCCCATTTGGTGGAGAAGAGAGAAGTGCCGATGGGGAAGCCGTCAACCTGGGACTTAACTACGGTTTGCCGCTAGGTGATAACGGCGGCTTTATCAACTTTACGGGTGAATTTAACTATCGTGGTAAGACCAGCCGCATGCAGGAATTCAGAGGCCAGATATTCAATGCCTATAACGGAATTGAGCGCGTTGCCCGTGCCGATGGTGCCGATGTAAGCAACTTGACCTTGGACCAAATTCAGACTTATGCTCAAGATGTGAGCTATCTAACCGGCGACGTACGCTTGGCGTTGTCAGAGTTGACTGACCTCAGCGGCTTAGCGGATGTATTGGATTTCGATGTAACAGAAGACGAATTAGCTGCTCGTAACCAGGTGCGTAGCGATTACAATATGCTTGTGGGACAATCCGAAGTGCGAGGTGGAAAGTTCTTCGCCAATATGGTTATTCCGGTAGGTGATAACGCCGAAGTATACAGCTTTGCTGGAGCTAGCTATCGCCGGGGCTGTTCTGGTTGTTTCTACCGTTTGCCCTCGCAGAGCCGTACCACAACGTCCATCTATCCAGACGGAACCGTACCCCGGATCAACTCTAATATCACCGACCGGAGTTTTGGTGTGGGTATTCGTAGTATGATTGGTTCTTGGAATGCTGACCTCAGTACCGTTTATGGTTTCAATGAGTTCTTGTTCAATATGACCAATACGCACAATGCTACTATTGGCAGTAGTTCTCCTACGGACTTTGATGCGGGTGGCCATGACTTTACCCAGTCTACCACTAATTTTGACCTCTCTCAATACTTTGATGGAGCCATTGGTGAAGGTGTAAACGTAGCCTTTGGTGGTGAGTACCGCGCAGAGAATTTCGGTATTACTCCGGGTTCCGAGCTATCGTATGGCAACTATGACGTCAATGGTAATCTTGTAAATCCAACCACTCCGGATGAATTATTAGTACGCGATTACTTTGGTCGTAACCGACCATCTGGTTCCCAGTGTTTTGCTGGTTTCTTGCCAACTAACGCCGTAGATGCACGCCGCTCCAGCGCAGCTTTGTACCTAGATACGGAATTTGATTTTACGGAGGCTTTCCTTATTGGGGCAGCACTTCGCTTTGAAAACTACTCCGACTTTGGTTCTACCTTCAACTACAAGTTAGTGGGGCGGTATAAAGTGAGCAACAATTTTGCTATTCGTGCTGGTACTAGCACGGGCTTCCGGGCACCATCCTTACACCAGATTCACTTCAGCCGTACGTCTACAATCTTTAGCTTGGTAGATGGAGTTACGGTGCCACAAGAAGTAGGGGTGTTCTCCAATACTTCCCGGGCCGCCGCTTTACTGGGTATTCCTGAATTAAAAGAAGAAACTTCACAAAGTATTAGTGCGGGTTTCACAGCTAAGTTTCCTGAAGCTAGCTTGCGCCTGACGGTAGATGCATATCAAATTGGTATTGATGATCGTGTAGTATTGACCGGGCAATTCCAGCCAGGTGACGATGAAGAACTGCAGAACATTTTTAATCAGGCAGGTGCAACTCGTGCGGCCTTCTTCGCCAATTCGATTAATACGACCTCACAAGGACTTGAGATCGTAATTGCCCATTCTGCCCGTTTCGGAGGTGGAGCTGTTCTGCGTAGTGATCTTGCTGCTATTTTCTCGCAAACTACTTGGGATCAGGAAGACGGTATTAATGCTTCTGACATCTTGAAGGAAAAAGGTTTGGTGGAAACCTACTTTGACCAAACTAGCCGCATTTACCTGGAGCAAGCTGTACCAAGAGTAAAGCTGAGCCTTGGTAACACTTTGACCGTTGGCGACCTGACCGTTTACTTGCGTAACACCTACTTTGGTGAAACGACAGAAGCTACCAACGCAGATATCTTCAATGATGATCTGGAGCTGGAGCCAGACGCGACCATTGACCCCTACAACGACGCTAAGATTGTGACGGACTTGTCCTTCGGTTATAACATTGGTGAAAACCTTAACCTCACCGTAGGTGCCAATAACCTATTGGATGTTTTTCCAGATGAAGCAGACCCTACGTTCCAGTCGAGTGGTCGTTTTCTCTATTCCCGTCGCTCGCCACAGTTCAGTTTTGGTGGCCGCTACTTGTTTGCCCGTGTTGCATTCACACTGAAATAGACTATAGCCTAGTTCGCTAGGTTCCACGTTTCCTTAGGGAAATAAAACCACTCCGGATCCTGAGGGCGCCTCGTTTAAAATACTTGGTGTTCTTAGGTTTCTGGGGTGGTTTTTTTATGATAGTTGCGTTAGTGAATTTAGTTGAATTGGTGAATTTGGTTGGGTTAATTGAATTAGTTGGACCCACAGCCCTGGTTGACGGGGTTAGTTCTCATGTGTTCTGATGTGTCTTTTGTAGTTTCTGACTGGCATATTACCCTCCTTAAATGTTCTTCTATGTCTGATATGGTTAAAAAGTGAGAGGGTTCGGATGTTAGAAGATTAGATGACTAAGGAAACTCTTATGTGGCCTAATGTGTCTTATGTGGTTTAAAACGGAGCCAAATCTTTCACAACTATTGTAAGAAAATCCACGTTCATGTTACTAAAGCAATGAAGCTGCATTAGCGGTTATTATTTTTTGATAAGCAAATGAACATGAAGTTATTATTCCGACTGGTTATCCTAGAAGTACTGGTTTTCTTGAGTGTGGCCTTGAGTGCACAACCAGATACCAAGCAGTACGCCCCGACCACTGATGAAAACAAGCTCCTTTGGGAAATTACCGGCAACGGCCTTGCTGCGCCAAGCTATCTGTTTGGCACCATCCACATGATCCCTACTGATGATTTCTTCCTGACAGACGGTGCGAAATCGGCCTTTGCCAGCAGTACGCGTGTGGCCTTTGAGATTGATACAGAAGAGATGACAAACCCCGCAGCAATGATGAGCTTGATGGGGCAAATGTACATGGCGAACGATACTAGCCTCTCCGACTTACTCTCGGATGAAGACTATAAAATGGTCTCTGATCACTTTGATGAATTGGGCTTGCCTATGATGTTTATGGGTAAGATTAAGCCTATGTTTTTGACAGTTTTAGCTGGCGAAGACATGAAAGACATGAAGCCTGGTGAAGGTGGCTTGGGCGGTATGTTTGATGGAGAAGGGATGAAGAGTTACGAACTGGAGTTGACGGACATGGCTAAGGATGCAGAAAAGCCAATTGTTGGCCTCGAGACAGCAGAATTTCAGATGAGCCTTTTTGACAGCATTCCTTACCAGGCGCAAGCCCAAATGCTAGTGGAAACAATCCGTTCTGAGCAAGAGGCTACCGAAGAAGAAAAAGAAGATGGAGCCTTGGATCAGATGATCAAGCTCTACACTACACAGGATATTGTGGGCATGCAGACCATGATGAGCGACGATCCAGCTGGAATTGGTGGCTACGAAGAAATACTTTTACTGAAGCGCAACCGCAACTGGATACCCGTGATGGAAAAGCTAATGATGGAAGAGACGGTCTTTTTCGCGGTCGGTGCAGGGCACTTGGCTGGTGAAGAAGGGGTTATAGCGCTCTTGCGTAAAGAGGGGTATACGATGACGCCAGTGACAGAATAGGGCCATCGTAAATTATTAAACCACCGAAGGTACTTTTAGGGCACCCAAGCAATTTTTCTTGGGTGATCTTGGTTTCTTCGGTGGTTTTCTTTTTCCTTGAGCCGGTGTTGTTTACTCAACTACCGGAATATGGTGCGCCTGAATAACATCTAGCACCGCACCACCCTGATGCACAATAGCTACAATGTCGCATTCTGCGGCCACCCACGAAGGATCAAGTGTAACAGAAAGATTGCGATTTATGACCGAGCCGGCCGTTAGGTTTTCGTTGATGATATCACCCTCAGTGGCGGTGACGACAGTACGAAACGCATGTTTGTGTTTGTAATTTTCGTCAATCCCTGCTGGTGTTAATTGTGTAGCTGTGATGTTGCTTTCGGTAATGTAAACAGTAAGGCGAACATCCTCGAAATCAATGTTCTGATCTATATAAAGGTCAGCCTCGATATCTACATTTCCAGTAGCATCGTTGTAAGCACTGTTTAAATCAATTCTTACGGTAGGGTCTTGTGCCAATTCTTCCGCGACGTACCCAGCCCAGGTATTCTGTACCACCTGACGATTCTCTTCACCATCAAAGTTTCTACGGTTAACCACCGCTGTAGGAAAGCCTAATGGCTCACCGAGGAAAGTAAGAATAGCGCCTCCGGTGCTCGTTTCCAATCCTGCGTCAGCGCTTTCCGGATAGGGTTGCGCAAAAAAGCCGGCGTGAATGGCTACGGGTACTAGCCGATCTCCGTATACGCCAACGAGTGCTGCAATAGCTTCACTAGCGGCCGGGCAATTGACACAGCGCACGCCCGTGAATTCTTCGATTACCACCTGTCGTTTCTGTTCAGATACAGGGCCGCCACTTCCGGAACCTCCGTCAGTAGGGTTGAGGACAGGGGCTACTTCTTCGCAAGCAAAGCCCAGGAGTAAAAAGGAGGCAAGGAAACTAATGCTGAGGTATTTCTTGATCATGGCAGCATGAATTTTGGTCAGATAGAGTTAAGTCTATTTTTAAAAACTGGTGTTCGTTGAAAACTTCACCCCGCTAAAGGCAGGCTCTAATCGGCAAATACCACCGGTGCACACCACACCTTCCACTTGTTTAACGTAACTCAAGGCCAAACGGGTCGGTCCAGTCGTGTAGTAGACATCAAAACGGGGGTAGTGGAGTGACTGTCGCTCGCCACTGTCATCGATTGGTGAATTTTTGCCAGGGTCGATATTGAACATATCCGAAGCAACAAGCGTCCAATTTCGGCCCAGTGATACTTCAACTAAACCAAATACCCAATCACCATAGTCTTGTTTGACACCGGCCTTATCATCGTCCCCAGTAGCCATATATTGTCCTTCGAAGCGGATATTATGACTGCGGTCGAGCTTGTATAAGAAATCGAAATAGGGGATGACGGTTTCCACAATTGGAACCCCGGGTTTAAACTCAAAACGTTCCTGATTATAGTTTTGAATCTGCAGTCCACCGGTGAACGTCCATAAGCGTTTATGCTTGTAGAGGACTTCGGTAAAGAGTTCGCGATACAACAGTGTACCACCTAGATCGTCAATATGAGAATAGTTGACGTTGAAGCTCAGCTTACGGCTAGGCGCGTAGCGAACATCGGCCTGAAAAGCCATTTCTGCCAATTCCTGCGTGGCCGCATTATAACGGGCATTGAGGCGGTAGGTATTGATCCGTGCCATAGGAGGCAGAAAGTTGACAAGTCCTCTGTTGAGCTGGGCTTGCGGTCGGGTTCGGAAGCTGAAGTTTTCTGTACGCTTCGCTTCTAAGGTGATTCCCCATTTGGGTGGTGCAATACTCAAGCTGGAATACAGAACGGAACCCGGTTCAAAAATGAACTTATCACCAATGATTTCTTGACCATCACGAACGATTACGCCAAAAGGGTCATTCAACTGATCGTCCGTTTTATAGGCACCCTCTACGTACCAGGAAACAATCCCTTTACTGAGGGTATTGTACAAGGTGAAGGCGTAAGAATTATAACGCGGCTCAAAGAGGTCCTCTTCGGGGTAAAGGTTGAGTGTCGCAACCAGGCTATTCATCGAAGCATCATCCAATGCACGTGCAACCACACCGAAACCCGGTGCCATGGTCCAGTTGGAAGTAGAGTCGCCCTGCACAAAGCCTTCAATGTTCAGTCCGCGTATCACTGAATCATAAGTGTCAAACTGTTGTTTTTGGCGGCCGGTGAAGCCTTTAATCTTCCAGTTGTCTGATATATCATAATCTACCTTCAGACCGTAGAGTGCATTATCAATCAGAAGAGGTCGTTGCTCAAAAGAGCGGAAGATGATACCGCTACCGACTTGATCGTAGATGTAGCCTGCTTCAAAGCCGAGGCGATCGATCTTTTTGCGGATGTACCACATGCCGATGCCTTGATCGGTATAAGAGCCAGTGGGGTTGAGCAAGTTAGAGTTGTTGAAAAAGTCGTAGCGCAGGCCGAAGTCAAAGCCCCAATTATTGTAATTGAGATTGAGCCAACCCTCGCCACCAAATTTTTGACGATCATACTGAGGGATGTTTGCAGCACCGATAAGTGAGTCGCGAATGAAGAAGTTGGCATTGGTTTCCAGGCTTCCAGAGAGGCGTCCGCCGTTCTCTTGTGCCACTGTGGGAATAACAGCACAAAGTGCCAATATGCAGATGATGTAAGCGTAGCATTTCATGTTGAAAAGGTGGTTTCGTTTTGCAACGATGTTTCTTAAAGTAGTCTTAAAGTCACTCGTATTCACTTGATTCAGTGGGTCATTAGCGTTACAAATCGGCTATATTTGCGTCGAAATGGTAAATTTCTGGCAATATTGCGGACAAGAATCTGGCTGACCAAAAATTTCTTCAAGTTAGTCTTTCATCCAACAACAAAAAAATAGCACTGATGCGTTTATCGATTTTCTTTACGCTGGCCCTACTATTAGGTTTCACTAGTTTGCAGGCACAGCAACAAATTAGTTCTGCGGATATCAAGACCCTGAAGGGAGAGACGGTTGACTTGGCGGATATCATTAAGGAAGCAGATTTGACAGTAGTCAGCTTTTGGGCAACCTGGTGCAAGCCATGCCAAGCTGAACTAGATGCCATTGCAGATCTTTATCCTGAGTGGCAAGAGGATCTTAATGTTCAACTAGTAGCGATCACTATCGATACTCAGCGGCAGTTGAGTAAGGTGCCAGGTTTGTTGAGCACCAAAGGTTGGGAGTATGAGGTATACTCCGATGCCAACAACGTACTCAAGAATCAGTTGGGTTTCCAAGCCATTCCACAAACCTATGTAGTGGACGGGCAAGGGAATATCCTCTACAATCACTCTGGTTATACTGCTGGTGATGAATATGACTTGGAGGATAAGCTAAAGGAACTAACTGGCGATAAGTAAGTGATTACTTCGGTTGTTACTTTCTCATCAATACATAACTTAACACTGACAATGACAGCAGAAATTCTGACAGATAAGGGCCTGATGAAGGTCGAATTTTATGAAAATGATGCGCCCAATACGGTCGCTAACTTTGTGAAGTTAGCGAAAGACGGTTTCTACGACGGACTGACTTTCCACCGCGTAATTCCAAATTTTGTGATCCAGGGAGGTTGCCCTAATGGTATTGGCAATGGCGGCCCCGGTTACAAGATCAATTGTGAATTGGACGGCGATAATCAGTTTCACGACCGTGGTGTACTTTCTATGGCACACGCTGGTCGAAACACGGGTGGTTCGCAATTTTTTATTTGCCACAGCCGCGATAATACTGCGCATCTAGACCGTAACCACACCTGCTTTGGACGAGTTTTCGAAGGGGTAGATGTAATCGACGATATTCGCCAAGGTGATCGGATGCAAAAGGTTACTATTATCGAATAATATTAGGAGCAAGTATCCTGAAATGAAAGAGGTTTGGCAGCGCTGCCAAACCGCTATTTTGTTTCAACTAGGATAGGCTCTAGAGACCATCCAAGATATCTGTTTCGATAGCGCTGGTTTTTGGTGCCAACCAGGGAAAGATCCGGGTGCTGTTGAAAAGCAGTAAAAAGCATAGCGGTAATCCGAAACCGCCAAATATTGAAATGAGGGTCTGAACGGGTTTGCGCAAGAAAAATCGGCTTTCTCCAATAAGCACGAAAGCAGCGACAAACATGACACCTATAAAAATGAGCGACATCAGTACGACAGCCCAGCGCTTTTGCCTGAATAATCCGTAGCTACAGGCAATAGCAACGACGCCACTGAGGAAGAAGAGACCAATGAAAATTAATTCTTCCCAGCTCATGTATTCATACCGTTCTCGATAGCTTGGATTAAAAAGGTCAAGCGCTAAGGCCAAGAAGCCAAGTATAATCGAGCCGGCAATTAGGCATAGGACGCCCAGGATCACTTCAGCAGAGAGTTTATTGCGAAACATGAATTAGTTTTTTTGCTCCCAGGCGTCCTGGTCGAGGATTTCTTGCTGGCCTTCGCCTTGCAGCGCTTTCTGGAAATGGGAGAGTACCCAATTTATGTTATTCAAAAATAGCAAGGCGCCAATAACACTTCCAAGAATGGCAAAGGTAATGCCGGCAGAGAGAATGGGATGTTTCACCGTATTATTTGGCGAGTTTAAGAGGTGGCCAAGCCAAGAGAGAGCCAGGAAGATAAGGCCTGCTTGGACTAGGTTGCGAGCCCAGGACTTTCGGAAGGTAATACCCACGGCTCCAATGCACAGGAAGGCGCCAATACCCAGGAAGACAAAAAAAATGATCAGTATATCTGTTGGCCAGTTGTGGAGACTGAAGCGTGTCAGGTCATGGTCCATGAATTTGAATCGTGCCAGTTCATCACTGTATATTTTTCCGGCACAAGCCAGAAAAAGTACTCCAAATGATAGTATGGAGGTACTGAATAGCGAGATGGGGTGAAGTTGGTTGCGTAGCAAGAGCGTATTATTTGATAAACCTGGAAGAATAGATGCTTAATTTACCATTTTCGGGGTGTAAAGGCGGGTAATTTTTCCTGATCCTACACAATTAGCACAATATGTTAACGTTTTGGGAGCGAGAACATCATCATAACATCACGCTATGGTCACCTCATAGCGTACACCCTTTAGATGTAGTACCTTTGCGTACTTTCCATCTTCAAACTGCTTAACACTATTATGAATTCAAAGAATGTATTAATCGCAGTAGTCGTTATTCTAGCTTTGGCTTTGATCGGCTCACTGATTTGGGGTTCTAGCAAAAACACCGAAGCACAAGAACTGCAGCAGGACAACACCGAAGTAAATGAGGCCCTGGATGCAATGACCTCTTTGCGCGATCAACTGGCACGAGAAGTAGATAGCCTGGCCGGTGAGTACGATTTGCTGGCGTCTGAGAACGTTGAGCTAAATGGTCAACTAGCAGGGACCCGCGATGAGTTGTCTAACGCTCAAGCGGCACTAGGCCGTGCTAAGCGCAACGCAGCTGCGGAAATCAATGATCTTCGTGCTCAGATCGAAGAATTAACTTCCGTACGCGGCGAACTGCAAACCTCTATCGGCGCATTGGAGTCTGAGAACGCCAATTTGCGTGAGCAAATGGGAATCCTGGAAACAGACTTGGCTGCCTCTCGTCAAGAAGCGGAGGAGTTAACTACCATGGCTACCTCCATGGAGGGCGAAATCCGCCAGTTGACTTATGAGAACTTTAAGGCAACCGCCTTCCAGATTTCACCTGAGGTAAAGCGGGGTAACGCCACTTCTAAGTCGAGCCGGGCGCGTCGTATTGCTATGAGTTTTGATGTAGCTAACGTTCCTACGGAATATCAAGGCCTTCGCCCAATCTATATTGTAATTACAGACGAGAAGGGAACACCTATTCCTCGTACTGATTACATTACGACGACGGTTAACGTGAATGGTCAGCCACAAAATATCATGGCTGTAGAAGCGCGCGAGGAAAATATTGGTGAGAGCCAGCGTTTATCCTTTGCGCACGAGCTAGAAGAGAAATTAGATGCGGGTTACTACCGTGTTACAGTATACACTGACGTCGGTGTGTTGGGATCATCCAACTTCCGTCTACGGTAAAGGTTCCCCCTTAGTAACCGCTTTTGTCGTAATACCGGAATGGTCGTAATACTGATAGCGGGTGTAGAATACGGTTCTGCACCCGCTTGCTGTTACGAGTCGAGAGACTCGCAATAGCAAGTTCATTGTAAGTCTCCCAGCAACACTTCCACATCAAGGACCCCTGTCCCACTCACATAATTTGAAGCACTACTATACAAGTAATGCTGCGGCTCATCCACCCAGCCCGCTTTCACGGGATTGTAATGGATATAACGGATTTTCTGAGCAATCACAGAAGCAGAGTAGAGCTCAATGGGATGATAGCCCGTTTGCCAGAATTGTAGCTTACGATTACACCACCGATCACCAGCCAATTTGAGATGTTGAAGTATCCAGTCCTTACGACTTTCAAATTGGCCATTCTTGATTTGCTTTAGAATAGTGTTGGCTGTAAACTTCTTGAAATCCCTAAGGATATCGGTAAGTGAAGTCTCACCCTCTGCCCGGACGATAAAGTGGACGTGGTTACTCATGATGACATAGGCGAAGATTTGGAGTTGCTTATGTTGCTGTGAGTATTTCAAGCAATCAATGATGATGTCTTTATAGCGGCGCCGGGTAAAAATATCTACCCAGCCTACAGTAGTCATCGTGACGAAATTGAGACCGTGCTGGTCTCTGATCATATAGCGGCTCATTGTAGCGCAGGTTTGAGAGCGGTTAAAATTGATTCCGTGCGCTTACAATTGCTTTGTGTGTTAGCAGCTCGTTGGGCGACGAGCCTCAGTGTAGTTAATCTCCCCGATGGTTATCAGTCTCCCGGTTAATAGTAAGTCTCCCGGGGCTGTCTTAAAAGCCCTCTTCCAATGATTTTGTATTCGGCTCGATGATTTGTATCTTAGGAGAAAGCTAATTGTCTTTCGAATGGGCAACAAATCATCGGGCCGCCAAGTGGTATTTAAGCCCTACGTTCAAAACCAGAGTTGGCTGTTTCCACCA
>JBCBWU010000015.1:9792-57358 GCA_039816955.1 Bacteroidota bacterium | reverse complement strand
CCAGTACGCACTAGTCAGCAGCCAGCTTTTACGGTCGCACCAAGCCATCCTCTCGCCATTTGCCGAGGTTAGGACAAGCTTCGTAGCGGTTATCGATGAGGATGTAGGTGGAAGAAACTCTTTTTTCGATCCACTCACTGAGATATTCGCTCTGCTTGGAGTCTTTAGTTGCCGTCATGATCTTATTGTAGTCTTCCTGCAAATTGGCCCGGTGCGGGCTAGTGCGCGACTGCAATTGCACAATTCTGTACATTGTTTCGCCGGTAGGGGAGGCGAAGGGGAATGCACTGGTAATGCCGTTAATACTAAGGGTGTCAATGGCAAAGTATACATCAGGGTCCAAATCAGCTACCTCGTAGAAAGTATTGCCGGTAATGGGGTTCATCATGCGGCCATCGTTATTATAACTCTGCACATCTTCATTGCCAAAGCGCTTGACGGCGATAGAGAACGTAATAGAGTCATTCAAGATAAGGTTACGCACAGAATCCAGGTGCATGCGGGCAATTTCGAGATCATTATCCGTAATTTCTGGGCGGATCAAGATGTGGCGTACGCGAATACTGTTACCGCGTCGTTCTAGCATTTGGATAATGTGAAAGCCAAACTCCGTTTCGAGCACCTGACTAATTTCGCCTGCTTCTAGCTGATAGGCGGTAGCTTCAAATTCGGGTACGAATTTTCCACGTTTTGCCCATCCTAGATCACCGCCAATGCGGGCGGAACCGTCGTCACTGAAACGCTGAGCCATTTCTTCAAAGGTGGCTGCTCCGGTCACGATTTGCTCGCGGATTCCTTCTAGTTCAGTAACTGCTTTCTCTTTCTCTTCGGCATTTACAGGTGGTACGTAAACAACTTCTCCCACTTCCACCTCAGAGCTAAAGTAGGGGAGGCTATCTGTAGGAATTTGTTCGAAGAAGTCTTTTACTTCTGAAGGTGTCACATTTACACCACCCAACACATCAGCGCGCATACGCTCTGACAAAAGCTGTGCCTGCAAATCCTCACGGAACTGTTCTTTTACCTGGGTAACAGTCTGGCCGTAGTAAGCTTCAAACTGCTCCAGATCACCATTCATGTAGGTTAAGATACGATCGATACGAGCGTTGAGCTGATCCTCTACTTCTTCTTCCGCTACCAGAATACTATCTAGCTTGGCTTGGTTGACCAATAACTTACTGGTTAGTAGTTGATCTATGATTTCGCAACGCAACTCACCTTGAACAGTGGGGTTCTGCGCCTTGATCAAAGAAAACTGTTCTTCCACCTCAGATAGTAAGACAATCTCACCACCTACCATGGCTACTACTTTATCGATCACCTGGCGTTGCGCCAACGCACTCTGAGCCATTACGAAGAGGGCCAGGATAAGTAAGATGGACTTATTCATATTCCGTATTCTACTTTGTTGCATATGATTCCCGTAACTGAATCGGTTTCTTTTAATCACTTTCTGCGGCAGCCAAACTTTCTGGCTAGGCTGCTATATTTATAGCCTTATGGCTTAGTAAAAGGTTTCAATATTTTTATTGCTGAGCTCTCGCTGATAAATATCCTCTTTTACTTGCTCCACCAATTGAAGTTTGCGTTTGTGCAAGATTACCTTCCGTGCTTGATCTTCAACGTAAGAGAGTGGGGCAATTTCCTTGCGGTTTTTCAATTCGAACAAGCGAAAGTAGTATTGATGCTGTTCATCGCGCTGCGTAAACTCACGCTTGGATCCAATGTTACCAACCGTCAGTGTACCTTCCGGCAGTTGTGCTGCAATATCTTCCACAGCATACCAGAGACTATCTTCCAAAAGTGCGACCTCCGCGTATTGGTCACAATATTGTTTTAGGTCGGCAATCTTGGTACTTTCTTCAGCCTCGCTCCACAATGTCCGCAGTTGCTCAAGTTCTGGTGTAGGGTTAGGAACTTTGATAAACTGACAGCGAACAATTGGCTTTTCCAGCTCATAGAGCAATTTGTTTTCCTCGTAAAAGGCTTCCAACTCCTCTTTAGTTACCATCGAGTCGAGCTTCTGTTCGACCAAGATTTTTTCGTAATTACTCTGCACTAACGAAGCTCGATAATCGCGCACCAATTTATTGATATTCAAGTCTGGTGGAATGTTGCGTTCGGCTTCGTTCAAAATTGCTGCTTCACGTACCCAGCGCCC
This sequence comes from Bacteroidota bacterium, assembly GCA_039816955.1. Taxonomy (GTDB): domain Bacteria; phylum Bacteroidota; class Bacteroidia; order Chitinophagales; family Saprospiraceae; genus Lewinella. The sequence goes on along the minus strand of JBCBWU010000015.1, from coordinate 55,197 downwards.
CACAAATGATTCGATGATAGTCAGGCTATCAGAGCTACTTAACTGCCCTGGGAACATACCCTCCATCTCCGACAGATAAAGTGATTTGTTGCCTACTTGGGCGAGAAGTCGATCATCGCCTTCCGCTTCGTCACCAGATTGGCAGCTGGCAAATATGATCACCGTCAACGTTAAGAAAACAGTCCAGATGTGTTGCGGCCTTATTGCATCCTTCATAAACATCAATGTTCCTTAACGAATCAAGCTACGGAAGACCTTTTGGGCGATATCTACCTTATAGCTGCGACGCAATTCGTCTACCCATTGGCGTTCCAATTGGTCTTGATAATCAGCAATTACGTAACCACGAGCTTCTTTCAAGCTCTTATTACCCTCCGGCATAAGCTCCTCAATTTTAAAGAACTTGAGGCTGCGGCTACGCTCATTTTCGATGACACCGGTCATGCCACCAACTTCCCAGGTGGTTTCCGATAGATCCGTGTTACGGAATTTCTCGTAAGTCACCTCTTCTGTAACCACCTTTACCTGCTCATCAGTATTGAATTCTGCCTTTACCTCTTCGGCGGTGTGTGTTGCCGCGAAAGTCCGGATGGCCTCAGCTTGATCCTTGTAGTTGGTGCTAATGCGGTAAACCGTGGTCTTTGCTCTTGGTGCCCAGCGGTACTTGCCTGCTACGCCCTCGAAGAACTTGGCCAGACCAACACTATCCTGAGAGGCTTTATCCCATACTTCCATCTTGGTTGCTTCGAACAGCAGGATGCCTTCTTCGTACTCCCGCATGAGGTTCCGAAATTCGGGGTAGCGCTTCTCGAGCTGTGCTTCTTCGTATTTCAACAGTTGGTCATCCACGAAAGTGGTGTATAAGCGGCGAGCTACCTCATCCTTATTGCCCTCACGGGCATAGGTCACGCGGTCGCGGGTCGCTTTACCATAGTACGTCTGCAGATCACCCAAAGTCACCTGAAAACCGCCATCCAAGCTGAATAGTGTCTCCTGCGATAGTGCGGCGGGAGTTTTCCAGCGGAAAGTGGTAAAGGTGTCTGGTAGACTAGCAATGTAGTTGTCCAACACTGCTGTCTGCTCGGTAAAGTTGTTTTCCGTGCGGATGCGAACAAGCAAAGCTTTCTTTGCTTCTTCAAAACGGGCATCCTGTCTAACCTTTCCTTCTAAACGAGCTTTTTCTGCCTGAAAGGGTTGTATCTCCTTCCGACTAATTCGCTTAATAATGTGCCAGCCCAGCGTGGTTTCTACTGGTGCGGTATAGGCACCATCTTCCGTTAAGGCGAAGGCCGCATCTTCAAAAGTACGCTCGTAGCGGCTAATGCCGAAGAACCCTAGGTAACCATTGTTGTTGGCGGTACGCCCATCCTCACTGGCGTTACGGGCCAGTTGTTCGAAGTTGGCTCCGGCGCCTAATTGACGGTGAAGGCTATCAATAAGGATTTTTGCAGTCTCGCTTTCGCGTTTGTCAGTGCGGATCAGAATATGAGCTACTTCGATCTCACCACGAGCAGGGCGGCGTTCGTGTACCTTCAATAGGTGGTAACCCGCTTGGGTACGGATAGGCTTACTGACAATGCCAATGTCTTGTTTGAAAGCAGCGTATTCTAAAGCGTGCAGGCCAGCAGGGTAGAGGGCAGTGGTAAACCCAATACGGCCTCCCTTCTCTCTACTGAAACGATCTCCGGAAAGTTCTTTTGCGACGGTCGCAAAATCGGCTCCCTTTTGGATGCGATCGTATACTTCCATTGCTCTTTTATAAGCCGCCAGGGTATCAGATGGCTGGGGATCCTTACGCATATTGATCAGGATATGGCTGATATCGGCATCTTGCGTCGTATGGTTATAAGCGTCTTGGATCAGTTGGTCGCCAATAGCACGATCAATCAAATAACTATCAGCCAACTGACGGCGATAACCTGCTAGCTCGTCTTGCAGGGCAGCAATGGTATCCAAGCGCATTTCTTTAGCGCGCTGTACTTTGAGCTTGAACTTGACGTATAGATCGAGATATTCTTGAAGAGAGGCTTCTGAGAAGTCAGCTTGTTCACCGTTAGTCTTGCTGTAGATGTAGGTAAATTCTTCTACTGTTACTGGATCATCTTCTACCGAAAAGAGTACGCGGGCATCTTTTTCTTGGGCGAATAGGCCTCCAATGGTCAGGCTGATGAGTGTCAGCAGCATCGTCCATTGCTTTATCATGCTTTGCCAATTTTTATGGATCAACGAATAGTCTGATGGAAATGCAGCGTATAGCTACTTTCCTCGGCTTGAAAAACGTCGCAAAATTAGAAAAATTACCCTGAACGCCTAGTAAAACGGGAAGGAAGGAAAGCTATGAGGTACGGTATTGCTAGTGCATGACATTGGAGGGAAGGTAAGATGGAATGGGTGGAGGGGCTGAATTGTAATTCTTGTGCGTGTTGTTCGATGGGGCATTTGTGTAGGATGATTTAGGAGCACGGCCCGCATGGCGGGACCCACCCTGTACTCCATGTCCAAAAATCTCCAATCCTATTCAAGAACTGGAAACAGGATCAAACCCCATAAAGTAACGACTTACTTTACGGGCCAGCAACATCCTAAAAATCACAGAAAAGCAGGGAATAATTACCATCGATTGATATGCCCCATGAGCGCTGCATAAAGGGGCAAAGGAATAAAAGCCTATGACTAGTAGCTTATCTGTTTTTGTAAATGTAAGGAAAATTCATTTATTGAATAAAATAATTTTAATTAATTTTTTTAAAACAAAAAAATCCTGACAATTGTCAAACCTGCAAATTGCCAGGGTTTCTTGTTTAGTTACCTACACGTCGTCCACTGGCCACCCGTGTATTCACATCGTTTTGCTGCAAGCGCTTCAGGTCCACCATCAGTGAAGAATAGGCTGAGTTGGAGTTCACTACCCATTTCTGGCCGGCATAGGTGATTACTCCCAGATTACGGTTCCAGTCACTGGCCAACAGTACATAACGATTGCTGGCATTGGGGTTAGGACCAAAGATCAAATAACGTTCGTCGCCACCATCTTCAAAACTTACGGCAAAGCGGTTGTCCTTAGGGCTGAATAAGAATACGCCCGGCGTACCTCGGCGGAAGGTGATCTGATCACGCTTGCGGCCATTGACGATTTTGATTTCACCCTGCACAATTTCTGACTTCCCTCCAGTTAGTTCTCGGTATAAGACGATATCATTGGAGAGGTAAAACTGGATGCGTTCCAGCTCACCTTTGGTCCAGTTGTTATCGTCGTACAACTGCTGTGTAAAAGGGCTGAGAGTCGGGCCACAGGAGCTTAATACCACTGCTAGGATGGCCATGCTCAAAAGATATTTCATCTGATTCATTGCTCACTTTTTGCCTAAGATACTGGCCCCCCGAAGAGAAAATCAGCTCTTTAAGACTCTTTAACCCAGCTGTTAAGAGAGTTTAACATGTACTGTACGACTCCAGACTGGTAATTCGAGAATTATTTTAGTCCGCGCGAACCATTTTTCTGTTTTGTTGCTCTAATAAGGAGATGTAATTAGTTAACCCCCAAGCTGATTGTCGTGATAATTGGCACACAAACAGCTGCTCAAAATCTCTGACTAATGAAAAGACTTTTCTCTCTCGTTGCCCTTCTTTCCATTCTAACCGCCACCATTTCTGCTCAGGTACATAAGGGAGACTGGAGTATTAACGGCTTCTTCACGGTCGATCAAACCTGGTCGGAACTGGACTTTGAAGATGGCCGTGAATATAACTTTGAAGTATCCGTCGGTTACCTCCTATCAGACCATTGGATGGTAGGGATAGAGATATTAGATCGTGTGGATTTTGACGCTTTAACTCCACAGGTTCGCTATTTCTTCAATCCAGAGTCGGAAAAGAATATCTACTTCGCTGATCTCAAGACCCTGTATGAGTTGGGCGAAGATCAACCACGCGCTACGCTTTCTCTGGGCTTTAATCGGTTCATTGGGAGCAATCTTAGCTTGGAAGCTGCGGCCAGTTACTCCACACTTGCCAATGAGCCCAACGTAGTACGCTTAGGTTTAGGAATCCGGTCCTTTGTCGGCAGAGAGGATTGGCGTGCACGCTCCGCTGCTACCAGCCGCTTTGGGCGTGGAAGCTATATCCTAGGCTTCTCTGACTTTGAGCTAGGGGTTCAGGATGATATTCTCCGTGGTGGTATTCAGTTCAGTAATGGTTACTTCATCACAGATCGCTTTGTCCTTGGCTTGCGGGCGATGGCAAGTTTTAGTCGCCGGAGTACTACTGAGAACTTAGACTTCCGCTCCTGGGAGAATGAACTCTCAGCTTTTGGGCGTTACTACTTTAACACCAGTGGTGGTCGATTGGTACCCTTTGCGGAACTGGGCGGAGGATTCCGTAATGTGAATACCCGTTCGGATGGCAGCTACAGCATAGATAGCTTCCGCTTGATCGGTGAAGCCCGAGTTGGTTTAAATGTATTCGTGACACCAGAAATGGCTTTCGAATTCGCGCTAGTCGGTCGGCACGAAGGTCGCTCTAACGAAGACCGAGCCTTTCAAGATCGCACTCGATTCCCAGAAGAATTCTTTACCGATTTCGACGGTACAGTGCCAGACCGCAATACCCAACTCGGTCTACACGTAGGAGTACAGTTCTTCCTAAAACAAGACTAAAACCCTTGCTACTGTAGCAGGTCCAGTGCTGTTTCGAGTACCTGATCAACACCTTGTTGTAGATCTGCTACTTGATTTAGCACTACAGTGTCGGGCGGCAGGCCTATTCCTTCGTAGGAGGTACCGTCTGCTGCCCGCCAATCACCAATACTCAAGCTGTACAACCAGCCATTAGGTAGCTCCCGGGTAGCGGTATTGGAGAATGCACCTTGAGTCAGATCACCAACTGTTATGAGTTGCGGTAGCGTACGCATGGCCAAGGCTAAGGTCTCACCAGCACTTACCGTAGAACGATTGGTCAAGAGGACCAGTTCCTGATCAAAAGTCTGCTCTTTTGGGCTGATATACCATTTCATAGGAGCAGTAAAGTCATTGGGCCCAGGGCCGTTCTTGATGGAGTTTGTCATGTACAGTCGCTCCTGGTCTGTGAAATAGGATGCCATGGCTTGCCCTCCTCGATCCTCACCACCGGTATTATTGCGGATATCCACAATGATAGAAGTGGAACGAGCTAGATGATTGTAAACATCTTCCATGGCATTGTCTACCGTCTTTTCATCGGGTTCCCAGGCAATATGCAAATAGGCAATTTCGGGGGTGAGGTAGCCGTAGGTGAAGGGTTCACTCGTGCGCAGATCATCCAAGTATTTGTCTTTAACGAGGTCCAAGCTAAAATCACGGATGGTATCAATCCTGCCACCAATACCGCTTTGGAATTGAGGCAATGGAGAATCGGTGGGGAGTAGCCCTACGTGGCTATCGTCAAGCACCGTCAGTACGTCTACCAGAAGATTATAAAGCTCCTCCTCATTCATGCTATTGTCCACCTGCGGGCGATATACCTGATAGACGCTGTCCCAGTCGATATTTCTTACCCTAAACAGTCCGTAGAGTTGATCAAATTCTGTCCACATCGATTCAAAATTGTCAACGGGATTGTCGCTGTAAGGGAGACCGAATATTTCTTTTTCACAACTGCTGGCGATCAGGATGGAAAAGAGCAGTGTGCAGATAACTAGATTCTTCATAACAGTTTTGGATTTTTGTGGTTAATGGGGGATTATAAGCTATAGCTTAGTTGTAGGCCGTGCTCGAATATGCGTAATGGCCGTGGTTCGGAGTATGACAGCCACTGCATCTGATAGTTAACCCCCAGTGTTTTGCCTTTCGGCAATTGATATTGGTATCCCAAGCTTATGCGAGGGTGCTGAAGTTCGTGTAAAGAGGTAAAACGTGTTCCAGTGCGGAGATAGCCCTTGAAGTAGTTAGTTTCATCGGGTAGAGATGGATCGAACGCCCAGTTAGGGCGCATCACAATTGCTGCCAAAGGAAGACTGGCTGCGAAATGAACCGCTCCCTTTTGGTGTACATTTCTGTGGTACTGGTAGCTTGGGCCAATATCGGCCATTGCATACTGCCAGGTGTCTCCGGCTATTCCTGCTAGATCATAACGTACCTGTGCCATAAGACCAAGTTGACTGTAGTTCCCGATGTCCCACAACAGCCGAGTATATAGGCTTCCGCCAAAACGGGAAAGGAATGGATTAGCTACATAATCGAATGCTTCCGTTTCGTCGAACAGACTCGGAGTTTCACGCAGTGTGCCGGTGCGCTTGCGGTGACGCTTCGCCTGAATCGTTCCTATTTGAAACCTAAGGCCAACTTCAAAATAAGTCCTACCAGGAATGGTGTAGCGGGCATCAAGATCTAATACATCTGATTGATATAATAAAGGAGAGCTATGTTGATCTCCTAAATGAGCCTCACTCCATCCCGCAGCGATTGTCCAGCCTTTATCTGGTCTGATTTGTCCTATCGCAGAAAGCGAAAAATGCAATAAGAGAATGGTGGTGCAGAAACTTACTAACCTCATGATGTGGATGTGTTTGATTGTTGTCCACAAACATGGGGGAATAGGCTACACGCGGCGTCCGAAATTGTTAACTACTGGTCCGAAAGCCTAAGAATTGAACAAATTAGGACTCCTGTAGCGCCTTTTCTCGAAAGGTAGAGGGTGAGACACCAGTGGCCTTTTTAAAAGCAGCGTAAAAAGTAGATTTAGAGTTAAAACCAGCTTCGTAACCAATAGCCAATAAGCTGTATTGTTGGAAAGCAGGATCTACTAATAGTTGCTTGACTTCCTCTATGCGGTAGGTATTGATGTAGTCCGAAAAGCGCGTTCCGTCTTTACTCAGTTGTTGTGATAAATAACCACTGCTTATGCCTAGTTTTTGTGCGATGGTATCGCGACTGAGTTCAGGGTCCCGGTACAAGTGTTGTTCTTGCATCAATACTTCCAGCCGCTGGAGGTGCGGATTGGTAGTAGTTTTGATCTCTCCTTTGGGTGGGCTAGCTTCATGCTCTTCGAGTATTTGGCGAATCTCAAATTTCTCTTCCGCTAAACGAAAACGAAGGACACCTTGATAAGTCACCCAGCTGGAAAAGGCCATTGTAGCAACAAAGACTAGACCCACCAGATCTGCGTGCAGAATTGTAAAAACCAACCACAGCAGAATCCAAAAGATAATTACACCGGTAGATAACCGCCAAAATTGTCGAAACCAGCGACTGGGAATTCTGGGGGGGTAATTTCTTACGATGTACCAAGAGTAGGCGCAGGTAGCTACGGCGAATAGATAGGTACTGATATCCTCAATTGAGTAATAGGTGTCAACAATGACTTCATTGTGTACCCAGTTCAGGTGGTATACTCCAAACTCAATATCCAAATCAATAATAATGTTGACCCAAAAAGTGATCCAGAAGGGGAGGTACAAGAGCCAGCGCTGCCATTGTGTACTAAGCGGATGACGAAGGCCGTAAATAAAGTAGAGCAACAATGTGGCAGGAAAAAGTTGCTCCCACATGATATTATTCGATAGCGTAAGCCACGGATTTTGATAGCCAGCACTGATGAGCGCATGATTAACTCCGGTCATACCGATAGCCAAAAACGTATAAGCCAGATGCCGATTGGCCTTACTACGGAAGTAGGGTACTACCAGAAAGATAGCGGCTAGCAAGAAACCTTGCAGGGCCACAAGCAACACCATTATATCGGGAATCGGCATTTGGAGTTATGGCAGATTGTTACAGTTTGTAGAACAATTTAGGTGATCACCGCAAATTGGGAAATTATAGATGAGAATCAAAATAGCAACTGCAGTAAAAAAAATGCTACCAGCTTATCCTTAAGCTTTAATCAGCTTTTCAGCGTTCACTTTCCTTCTAATCCTAATTATTACTCTAATTCTAATTCTTACTCTCTAATCCTAACCCCCTAGCTTCTCCTTTCCTGAAAAAACGCCGTCATCAAAGCCCCGCACTCCTCGTGCAAAATGCCAAATTCCACTTTTGTCTTAGGATGCAGCAGTTCGCGCCCAAAGCGCATGAAGCCACGTTTGTCGTCACCTGCTCCGTAGACCAGGCGATCCAGTTGCGCCCAGGCTAGCGCGCCCGCACACATTACACAGGGTTCCAGTGTGACGTACAGCGTGCAGCCCTTTAAATACTTACCGCCCAGGAAATTGGCTGCCGCGGTAAGCGCAATTATTTCTGCGTGAGCCGTTACATCGGTGAGCTGTTCCGTCTGATTATGTCCGCGGGCAATGATTTGCTGATCGGCTACAATGACTGCTCCAACGGGTATTTCCCCCATGTCCGCTGCTATTTGAGCTTGGCGGATGGCTTGACGCATAAAGTGTTCGTCGCTATTGACAGATAACATTGGCAATTAATCCTGGGCAGCGTCTGGCTGCTGATGTGCAATAAAGGTACAAGAGATTACAAATAGAGTAGGGCAGAGGTTCAAGGAAACTCACATATCTGTATTACACCTTTGAGTAAAGGTTGCCAGAACCTGATTCTCAGTCATTTTTCTATCTTCAAGCGGTAAATCAATACCCAGTCTAATGCGAGCAGCCTTACAGCAGCAACTACAAGAACTAGACGGACAATTAGATACGCTTTTCGAAGACTTGAGCCAGTACTCGCATGAGCAACTGAATCAGCAACCTACTCCAGATTCATGGTGTGCGACTCAGGTGTTGAATCATCTGTTACTTTCAGAAAAATATTCTAGGCAGTACTGCCAAAAGAAACTCAGTTTTGAACCAGACTTGGATAAGGCCGGAATGGCAGATAGTTTCAGAACTTTTCTGGTCAGTTTTTACTTCAAACTCCCGATGAAGGTAGAGGCACCTAAAAATATCAATACGGATGCCTTGCCGAGAGAAAGTCAATTGGATGATTTGAAACAGCAATACCGTGAACAACGGGAAGAATTGGCGGGCTTTCTTCTGAACGTTGATCAGCAGTATCTTGATAAAGCCGTCTACAAGCATCCTTTTGCTGGTCGCTTATCTATATCTGGCATGCTACATTTCTTCGATGCTCACTTTGCTCATCACCGAAAGCAAATTTATCGTGTTTTAAAGGTGGCAAGCTCCTAATTGTCTGGACTATCGTTCGGTCATTTTTCTATTCTGTTTTATATGAAGGCTTGAATCACTTGCTGATTTTGGTTGGTGTAATCTATTGATTTTCAGTGTTGTGTAAAAATGAGCAAAAGCTTGTCCGATTACAGCATCTGATTTTTCTGAGAACGGAAGAGGTTTGTGGAGAACCCAGGACAGCAGTATTTCCTGGCGATTCTTTTTCATTCTAATTCCCGTTAATCATGAAACGAATTCTCTTTTTCACGTTATTCTTTTGTCTACTGGCCGGTGCCAGTTTTGGACAGTCTCCCCAAAAATTTAAATTCCAAGCTGTAGCCCGTGATGCCGGTGGTGCACCTTATAACAGCGCCAATATCGCTATCCGGGTCAGTCTGGTGCGTGATGGTGCTACTGGTCTTATCGATTACGCTGAACGGCACGCACTGACCACTTCACCACTGGGTGTCTTTGATTTAGAAATCGGTGGCGGAAGCCCACTTTCTGGTGATTTCTCAATGCTAGACTGGGGCATGCACTCTTACTACCTCAAAATTGACATCGACCCTAGTGGGGGATCGAGCTACACCAATCTAGGTACCAGCCAATTGTTGTCTGTTCCCTACGCCATTTATGCTCGTGAATCTGGTAGTGGTGGTGCTGGCAACCCAACGGACGAATTGCAAAATCTCGTCTACGATCCAGCTACGCAAACCCTTTCTCTGACCAACGGTAACTCTATAACCCTCAATGTAGGAGCTGGAGGTACCGATAATCAAATGCTCGATTACAATGCCGCTAATGGAGAACTAAGTATCAGCAATGGTAATACCGTCAGTATTCCAGCGGGCCCTCAAGGTCCCGCCGGTCCAGTAGGGCCACAAGGTTTACAGGGCTCTGCCGGTCCACAAGGTCCTGCGGGCCCACAGGGGCCAGCTGGTCAGGATGGTACTGGCGTCCAAATTGTTGGTACAGTACCTACAGTAGCCAATTTACCCACAAGCGGTAATCCTGGTGACTTATACATTGTACAGGCGGATGGCAATGGCTACGTCTGGGATGGTACGATGTGGACTAACGTAGGCCAAATTCAGGGTCCGCAAGGGCCACAAGGTGCGCCAGGCCCCCAAGGTCCCGCTGGAACTGCTGGTGCGCAAGGTCCCCAAGGTTCTGCTGGCCCTCAAGGCCCACAAGGAATTCCGGGTCCACAAGGTGATCAAGGCCTAGCTGGTCCTGCTGGCCCACAGGGCCCACAAGGTGATTTGGGCCCCCAAGGTCCACAAGGAGCTCCTGGCCCACAGGGTCCTGAAGGTCCTCAAGGCCCAGCTGGACAAGACGGTACAGGCGTACAAATTATCGGCACTGTTCCGACAGTTAGTGATCTACCTGCAAGTGCGAATTCAGGTGACCTCTATATTGTAGAAGCTGACGGTGATGGCTACGTATGGGATGGTACAATGTGGACTAACGTTGGTCAGATTCAGGGTCCACAAGGCCCCCAAGGTCCTGCTGGCTCTCAAGGTCCTCAAGGACAACAAGGTTTAACGGGACCTGCCGGACCGCAGGGAGCTCAGGGTTTACCTGGTCCCCAAGGTCCGCAGGGACCTGCCGGCCCACAAGGGGCAATGGGCGCTACTGGCCCCCAAGGTCCACAAGGTGATGCTGGTGTGCAAGGTCCCCAGGGCGCTACTGGTCCGCAGGGTATGCAAGGTGATGCTGGTCCACAAGGCCCACAGGGTGCTACCGGTCCGCAGGGTATGCAAGGTGATGCTGGTCCGCAAGGTCCGCAGGGCGCTACTGGCCCCCAAGGTCCACAAGGTGATACTGGTCCGCAAGGTCCCCAGGGTGCCACCGGCCCGCAAGGTCCTGCCGGAGTCTACATCGCTGGTTCCGGTATCAATATCGCAAGCAGCACCATTTCGGCTGTCGATGCAAGTGCTACGAACGAACTTCAAAGCCTGAGCTTAAGTGGATCTAATCTGCAAATATCTGGTGGTAATTCGGTAAACCTGAGTAGTCTCGGTGGTTCTTCTCCTTGGACAACAAGTGGTAGTAATATCTACTATAACAGTGGCAATGTAGGAATTGGCACAAACAGCCCTGGTGAAAAATTCCATGTAGGTGGTGATATCCGCATTAGCGATAGCTCTCCATCCGTTCAGTTTTATGCAGGGGGGAGCTGGTCCGGCTATCTTTTTCATGATGGTACCGATATGACTTTGGGCAATATTTCCAACAATCGTATCCTGTTCCAGACCAATGGTGTAAACACAGCGGAAATAAGTAATATCGGATTAGACTTACGCCGGGGCAATGGTTTGATATCACTGGGGCACTTTGGCCCGGGCAACAGCCCCCTTCTCGAATTAACGAATAACGGTAGCCCACAAGTTTTGGGGATTGCTGCGGCAGGAGTGTCGATTTCAGAAACTGGGGGAGTCACTTCTACGCCTTATGTCTTGCGAATTGTTGAGTCTGATATCTATGGCTTCAACATCTACAATGGCTCCAGTGAGGCAGATTGGGAACAGTATGTGACCGCTTCCGGAAGCCTTTCACTCTACGCTGATAATGCTTTCCGAGGTTCATTCGACGGCACTACTGGTGCTTACACTGCTGCTTCTGATCGCCGCTTGAAGAAGGATATCCGTCCGCTGGAAACAGATTTGGATCGCATTCTGCAGTTGCAACCTTCACGTTATGTATATCGGGATAATAACCCGGATGAAATCAGTTCGATTGGTTTTGTGGCTCAGGAAGTACAGGAACTGTTCCCTGAACTCGTCCATGAACAGAAGGATGAACGCGACCATGGCTTACTTTCTGTCAATTATGGTGGTTTTGGCGTACTGGCCATTCAGGCAATTAAGGCACAGCAAGCCACAATTGAGGACTTGAATACGCAGTTGGATGAGATGCAAGTAATGCACGCTGAGCAAGCGGATAAGATCAGTGAGTTGGAAGAGCGTCTCGCGCGTTTGGAAGCCTTGCTCAAAGAGTAAAAAAAACTCGCATTAACATTATTATCGGAGGTAGCCTGGGTATCAGGTCAACGGACCACTTATCCAGCCTACCACTTTAATACTAAAGTTACCACTATGAAAAAATCAATCATATATAGTCTTTTACTGTTGCTGTGTATGGGCTGGATAGCTGTGCCTTTAGACGCACAAACCATGCCGCGTACAGTGGTGGGCAGCGCCGGCGGGTATTACCAAAATGTGGTGATAGGAAGCCTGCACTGGACAGTAGGCGAAGTAGCCGTAAGTCGGTTTGTAGAAGAATTTGAACTAGCTGAAGGTTTTCACCAGATGTACTTCGACCTACTCGTTGATACCGAAGAAGTACCAGCTACCTGGGATGTACAGGTTTATCCTAACCCTACCGCTAATTGGATTACCGTCGACTTTCCCCCTTCGGAGCAACTGGCCGTTCGCTTGTACGCTATTAGTGGTCAATTACTATACGAGGCGAATGACTTCTACAGCGGAACCAAGGTGGACATGACTCCTTTTCCAGAAGGTGTCTACCTACTCCAACTCGTTGATCAAGACCAACAAGCTTACACTGCTAAAGTCTTGAAATTCCGCCCCTAGGGTTTTAACAACATTGCACAATTTACTAGCCTGGCTCCGCTGAGAGTCAGGCTTTTGCTTTTATAGCTAGCGCAAAACCGCTACCGGCATCTGTTGATCATAGTCTCCTTGGATGACGGGGCTTTGTGCGTGCCTCGTGTAAGCATTTACCTGCTGGGAAACGTATTGATACAGTTCCTGTACCCGCACTACATTATCTCGATCTTGATCCGCTTCTCCCTTTAGTCCACGCAACAAGAAGTGACTAAAGACGCCTTGCCGTAAGCCGCTTGATTCTAGTGAAGTTTCCTCTGCTTTAGAAGACATAATCAGAGCAGTCCCGGGACGAGTTTGCGATAAATTTTCGTAGTAGCGACTTAGTACACTTGGCAGCTGTCCGCCCCTGGTAGATAGGAGGCCTCCCGAGTGGCAAGCATCGGCTAAGCAGAGCTTATAGCCCGCCGGGCTCATGTCCAGCATGCGCTTGATCTCTTGGTGAGTCAGGGTGTTGCTCACACCGTCATAGTCGATGGGTAAGAAGGCTCCCGGTAGGCCATGGCCAGAAAAGTAGAGGATAACCAAATCCTCTGGCCCAGCCCGCAGGAACAAGCCTTCCATAGCGTGCATAATGTTCTTTAGTGTGGCGTCCTCATCTATGAGTATTTGCATACGCTCATCGGGAACGGCTCCTCCTTGTGGGCTTTTGAGAAAGGCAAATAAGCGGTAGGCATCATCATCTGGAAAACGCAGTGCTGGCATATGGCGATAAGAAGAAACGCCAATGATTAATGCCCAGGTTTTAGGACCTTCTAGGGGCGCAGTAGCGATGGTATTGCCACTATTGGTATTATGTTTGCGCGTATTGCCGAGGTATTTGCCACCCGACCAACTGCCTTCAAATATGGCTCCGGTTTGTTCGTAGTAGGTACCAAAGCCCGTGAAGGCCCCCTCTTGCATCTCACCTTCGTAGCGGTCGCCGTTTTGGTATAGTACAATGCCGTGCCCTTCTGGTTTACCGTTAACAAAAGTACCTTCGTAACGGTCGCCTTGTTGGAAGCGATAGATGCCAAAACCATTATTGCAATCTCCTTGTAGGCAGCCTTTTCGGGTTTCTGCAGTGGTGGGTTTGAGGTAACCACCCTCTACCCAGTCTCCCCGCAGGATTTGCCCGTTAGCGTAGCTGCGTTTACCAGAACCATGTGGTAGTCCGTAGGCGAACTCTCCATCGTAGCGGTCACCATTGGGATAGTAAAATATTCCGTTGCCGTGGGGTTGGCCCTGCAAAAAAGAACCTTCGTAACGGCTACCATCCGCGTAGGCGTATACGCCTTGGCCATTGTTGCAGTCGCCATTTAGGCAGCCAGATTGAGGTACGAAACCACCATCGGCGGCGGTAATGGGGCGGTTGGGGTAGAGAAAAACGCCATCATTGGTAGCGGGCTGCCCCCGGCGCCATTGGCCACTGTATTCTCGACCGTCTGCCCAGCGTTTAGTACCAAAGCCTTCGGGATAACGGTGAGCCCATTGCCCTTCATAACGACTGCCGTCGCCGTAGGTACAAATACCTTGACCATGAATTTCTCCGTTTCGGAACTGCCCAACGTATACTGCTCCACCAGCACTGACGTAGGTGCCAAAGCCGTTCTCACAGTTGCCATTTACGCAACCGTAGCCACGAGCTCCACGTTCCTGTAACGGACTTCGGTGCGCTTCACTGGATTGCAGCGACCCCGCCTGCCAGCGTCCTTTACGAAAGCTACCATCGGGATACCAATAGATACCTTGCCCGTGTGGGCGGCCATTTCTGAATTGTCCTAAATAACGCTCTCCGTTGGGGTAGTAGAGTGCGCCTTCGCCGGTCGGTTCACCTTTGTTAAAGGCACCGCTGTAGCGTTTACCATCATCGTAGCGAAAGATGCCCTGGCCATTTTGGCAGTTGCCTTCCAGGCATTGGGCAAGAATAGTCGGTGCAGACCATAGAAAATATAGTAACGCAAGTAGGGCTTGGCGGCGGTGCCAAGCCAGAAATTTTTGGGATAGTCGCATTGGGTTACGATCGTTGCTGCTGTATTCCCGGCAACGGGCCCTGGTAATCTAATCGGGCTACCTTTACCGGATTACGGATACAGGCATATTGTCATCAAATGTGCCAGTAAGGGTTGGTGTCTGCACGTTTCCAGTGTACTGGCGCACGCGCTGGTGAACAAAGTTAAATAACTCACGCACTGTTATAATCTTATCACGGTTGGTGTTCGCTTCGCCCTTCAGTCCTCGAATTAAGAAATGACTGAAAATGCCGGAGCGTAACCCACGGTCTTCGAGTGAATACTCTTCTCCCTTGGAAGAGAGTAATAGAGCGGTACCTCCGCTGCTTTCGTTTAGTGCCTCGTAGTACTCTTGGAGGGCAATGTGCACGGGGGCTCTGGTTGCTAGCAGGCTACCCGCGTGGCAGGCATCAGCTAAGACTAGTTTATGCTTGGCTCGGCTCTGCCGCAGTAGATTTCTAATTTCTTCGTGTTCCAGCCGATTATCAAATCCATCGTAGTCTACCGGTAGAAAAGCTCCTTGCAGCCCGTGGCCCGAGAAGTAGAACAGGATCATATCATTATCATCGGCTTTTAAGAACACACTGCGCATAGCGTTTACGATACCTTGGTGGGTGGCATCTTCATCAATGAGCAACTGCACTTGATTATCGGGCAAGGCACCACCTTCTGGGCTTTTCAAGAAAGCAAAGAGTTGGTAGGCATCATCGTCGGTGTAGCGCAGTACGGGCATATGAGTATAGCGTGCTGCACCTACCACAACGGCCCAGATTTTGACTTCGGGACTTCGCTCCACGCGTACAATTCCTGGTACTTCTTGCTGCGAAGAAAATAGCTCTTGTACGGGGGCTCCGTATTCCCAGATGGCGCCTACTACTTTACCGTTGGCGTAATACATTACACCTTTGCCGTGAGGGGCGTGCCGCTGCCAACCACCTTCGTAACGATCTCCACTGTAATAGTAAACGGAACCAACACCTTCCGGTACTCCGTCCTTGAAGTCGCCGTAGTATTGGGAGCCATCTTGGTATCTGAATTTACCTTTGCCAGATTCGCAAAGTTGCGTGTTGCAATTACGTAGGGTGGTGGTATCTCCGGAGTAGGCCAAACGGCCCCAATCGGCCAGATATTCGTTGTTTTCCCACTGGCCGCTGATCTGTTCACCGTTAACGTGGTACAGTGTTCCCAGACCCTGACGCTTATTATCCTGCCATTCGCCTTCGTAGCGGCTGCCATTGGCGTAATACATGGTGCCCCGGCCCGAAAACAAACCATTTACCATTAGTCCTTCGTAGCGGTCACTGCTTTTAAAGTTGAAAATTCCTTGGCCGTTGGGTTGGCCCGCTCGCCACTCGCCGGTGTAATAATTACCGTTAGCGTAGGTCATTTCGCCTTGTCCGTGGTACTTGCCAGCTTTGAAGATACCGAAGTACACATCTCCGTTGGCCAGTGTCATCCGGCCTTTCCCTTCGCGTTCCTGTTCCATCCAGTTGCCGACGTACTTACTGCCATCGGTAAAGAGCATCATACCCACCCCGTGTAGTTTGCCGTCTTTGAAATCGCCCACGTAGCGACTACCACCAGGAAAATTGTAGGTCCCCGAGCCATTTAGGCAGTTGCCTTTGACGCAGCCCGTCTGACTGTAAGCCATGGTGAGTGTACTTAAGGCAAGTAGGATAAGGACGATGCGAGGATTGTTCATGATTTACGGCTTTTATACGTGACGCGGAGTAGTTTTTGCGGAGCAATAAGCTGCTCCGGTCAGTATATACTGTACTTGAAGAATATTTGAAAACTCAAATCTATTCAACGTCAGTATAGGGGTCGGGGACGGTGAGAATTAAAACCGCTTTGAAAACCAACTTATTGCTCCACCGCAGCCCATTTTAAGAAAATCTTAGCTTCGCTGATAGCAGGTTTGGGGAAACGGTAGTGTTTCTTCCGTAAACGGTTGATTTTAATCGTTACGTAATCCAAAAGAAGCCATTATTTTTGCAAGCAAAAAAAAGAATGAAAACACAATTGAATTTGTTTTTTGCACTGGCAGTGTTGTTTGTCTTGGGAGCTTGTGGTTCTACAGAACAGACCACAGCTGATGCTGATGCTACTGCTGAAGAAGAAGTAACAACCGAAGAAACGGCACCTGAGACTTTCGGTGCTGCTTTCGAAGCTGCAGATATTGTTGCCTACGAAAACCTAGCCTTACAAATGACCGAGGCTGATAGTATGGCCGTGACCGTACAAGGTAAGGTGTCGGATGTGTGCCAGAAGAAAGGGTGTTGGATGAATATCACCCAAGAAAGTGGTGAAGAAATGATGGTTCGCTTTAAAGATTATGGCTTTTTCATGCCACTGGATATCGCTGGCCGTGAAGTAATCATGAATGGTAAAGCCTTTTACCAAACTACCTCTGTTGATGACCTACGCCACTACGCAGAAGATGCTGGTAAGTCGGAGGAAGAAATCGCGGCTATCACTGAGCCTAAGCGTGAGTTGGCCTTCTTGGCTGATGGCGTGATCCTCCTGGAGGAAGAGTAATTAATCTAAGGGCAAGCTCGTCGAGCACTGTATTTTAATTACTTTTATGCAACATGGCAGTGTTCGTTGCCGTTATTTCACGAACATTCTTTTTATTAAGTAACGGTCGAATAATTAATTCCCGACTTCAGCCTTTTACCGCGTGTCGCCTTCAGCTTTAGCGGTGGCACAGTGGAGAAGTAAACAACTGAAAATGAGTTTATTCGAACTAAAAGACTGAACAACAGGAGGGGAGTTAATTTTTGACCAATACTACACCGTATGGATTACCTCGCAGCGAAATCTTTTATTTTGGACAAACTCAATGGTGAGTTGTCCGAGGAGCTGTACTACCATGGGGTTCACCATACTTTGGATGTTCTTGAAGTAACCAGCGAACTCTGCTGTGTTCTAGAAATTGATGCATACGAAACAATGCTTCTGAAAACGGCGGCATTATTTCATGATTCTGGATTTACCTTGAGCAGCGAAGATCACGAATTACACGGCTGCAATATCGTTCGCGAAAACCTCCCTCACTTCGGGTATACCGACGCTGAAATTGAACGAATCTGTGGCATGATCATGGCTACCAAGATTCCCCAGAGTCCGCAAAATGAATTGGAAGAAATCATCTGTGATGCTGACCTCGATTACCTCGGGCGTCCAGATTTTTACACCATTGGCGAGACGCTCTTTGCCGAACTCAAGGCCTTTGATCGAATCAAATCGGAGAACCAATGGAACCGCATCCAGGTGAGCTTCCTGGAAAGTCATGCTTTCTTCACTCCCGTCAACATTGATCGGCGTCATCCCCAGAAGATGGAATACCTGGCCGACCTCCGTCAACTTATCTCCACTTACGATCGCTAGCTTGCTAGCGGCGTTCGCATGCGTCTCCGGACGCATGTAATATCCTGCGTATACAAAACATTTTTCCACCCCCTGGCAGCGTTTCCAAACCCACTGACGTTTTAGTGGCAGTTTGATGATATAGGCGTTGAAATTTAAGGAGAAAGCAGTCCCCACTTTATACTCACTAGTTATTCCAACAGCCAGAAGTAGGGGCTGCTTTCCCATTTGCGTTTAGGCCTCAAATGCCTTCCTTTATCACTGATCCCTCGGCTTTTCTTATCTTTCGCCATAGACCATTTATCCTGGTTGTGAACTTGCGTTGTAGACAAGTGGTAATCAATATTGTCCATTCTAAGTCTTGCGTTAGGCAATTTGCTGGTACGAAGGCAAGTTCTAATTGTATTCTAAACTATAATTAGCACCAAAGACCTATGTCCGGTATTTCCGTTAAGAGTGGTAAGGGAGAACTCAAGTTGCACAAGAGTAAGCAACTGGTAGGCTTGAAGTCGGCCAAAAAGAATAAGAACCTTAAGGACCAATCCTATGTAGAAGAGGAAGTCTTGTCTCACCTTGGAGGCTTCCAGGTAGTGACCCTGACTTCTGAAGGTAAAGATGTGGATACCCGTCTGGATGAAGTGCGCCAGGAGAAGAAGGTACAAGTTGGAACGCACGTCTATTTTGCGGAGGGCAGTAATCGCCCCATGATTCCAACGGGTGAAATCTATATCACCTTTGAAGAGGGAGTAGAGTCCGAAGAACAGCAGATTGTACTGGAGGAGTACCAACTCGAATTGGTGGAACGCCGTACAGCTACTTTTGTAATTACCAGCGTTACGGCTAATTCTCCTAATCCACTAAAAGCTGCTGCTTCTATGCAGGCGCTTTCTATGGTGGCCACTGCCGAACCTGATCTGGATATGCCGCTGGATGAATACGCTTTTGCTGCTCCAGCGGATAGCCTCCTTCCACATCAGTGGCACTTGAATAATGATGGTTTCGTGATTGATGTCAATTTTCGATTAAAGAAGGGGGCGGATTCACGTGTTGTAAGTGCCTGGAACCGTCTGGGCAATACGGGTAGTCCTAGCGTAACAGTAGCGGTCATTGATAATGGTTTTGATGTCAATCACCCTGATCTACGTGCCAAGGTTTTCAAGCCCTGGGACTTGTGGACCCGTTCATCTAATCTACCACAGGGCGATACCCGCTTCACCCACGGAACTCCCTGCGCTAGTGTAGCGATTGCGGCTAGCAACGGACAAGGAATTGTGGGTGCGGCACCTGGCGTTCGTTTCATGCCTATTCATGGTACCTCCTTTAGTGCCAAAACGACCGAAGAGATGTTTGACTATTGCATCCGCAGTGGGGCGGATGTCATCAGTTGCTCCTGGGGTACAACGGATTCTCGCTACAGCTTGAATACGGTAAAAGAGCAAGCGATTGCCAAAGCAGCACGCCAGGGTAGGGGAGGTAAAGGTTGCGTGATTCTCTACGCGGTAGGAAACGATGATCTCAACTACGTCAATTATTACGCTGCTCACCCAGATGTGATTGCGATAGCAGCGAGTACCAGTCAGGATTCTCACGCGAATTACAGTAATCGGGGCCGCGAGGTGAGTGTTTGTGCCCCCTCTAATGGCGACTGGCCTATTATTGCCGCTCGGGCATCTTGGGATCCAGGCTTGAATTGGGAAACCGGAAACTTCAAATATTGGCGTGACGGCCGGGATCGTGGTCGCAACTACAAGCATTTTGGTGGCACCTCTAGTGCTACACCGCTAGTAGCTGGAATTTGCGCCCTAATCCTTTCGGCAAACCCTGATCTGACGGCCCGGGAGGTAAAACAAATACTACAGCAAACGGCAGATAAGATTGGCCACCCTTCTGAATATAGTAGTGCTGGACACAGCACCAAATACGGTTACGGTCGGGTAAATGCAGACCGGGCAGTGGCAGAAGCCATTCGCCGCCGGGACGCCGCACAATCATCACCGCCGCCGCCAGTGGTGGAAGTTACAGAAGACATTACTAGTGGGCGCGGTATCTTTCGCTTTGATGTACGTAAACAAGCTGCACAAGGCTGGGGCGTACAGATTGGTGCCTTCTACGAATACGGCAATGTGTTGATTCAAGCGGAGAAATTGCAAAAGCAGTTCAATGCACCAGTGGTCGTGAGCATCAATGAATTAAACGGCAAGACCGTGTATAAGGTAGTGGTCGGTGCCTTTGATTCCCAGTCGGCTGCCCGAGAACTATTGAAGCGAGTAAAGAACGCCGGCATCAGTAGTTTTCTCCGTAATCTTAAGGATCTGGCTTAGCGGCGACGGCGAAATACGTCTCGTGGAAGGAAAAACGTCTCTTCTTCCTGCTCTAATTCGTAGCTGGGAACCTGGCGTTCCTCGGCCTGCTCAATGCGCTTGCGGAACCAATAGGCCGCGAAGATGCCAACGAGCGCGCCTAATAAATGACCTTCCCAGGAAACCCCTTCCTGCACCGGTAGGACACCCCAGATCATTCCTCCGTAGTAGAATACAATGACCAAGGATATTGCTATAGCTCGAATGTTTCGTCGGAAGAAGCCGGTGAAGGCTAAGAAGCTGGCCATTCCGTATACTACACCACTAGCTCCAATATGGTAGTTCGTGCGCCCAAAGGCAGTAAGGATGCTCTCAGGGTCGGCGAAGAGCCACATTGTTACGCCTGTTCCAAAGTAGATCATCAAGAGCACGGAAGTGGCTACTCTGGGGTAAAAGAACAGGATCATGGCCATCAAGACTAGGAACGGAGGTGTATTGGATAAAAGGTGCGCCCAACTGCCGTGTAAAAAAGGGGTGGTAAAGATACCGCGTAGGGCGAAAGTCTTCCGTGGGGCAATTCCGTAGACAAACCACTGTGAGCCGGTCAGTTGTTCTAACACAAATACCAACCAGATAATGGTGAGTAAGGCCAAGGGCCAAATCAGGGCACGTTTGAAGCGGTCTTTAACGGTCATAAGACAGGATGATTATCAATCTTTACTTCAATATAACAACTCTAAGGAAGTAATAGTGGTGGATGTAGACGGAGACCCAAGATTCATCTACCAAAGTCCTTTGGGAAAGCGAGGTGAGTTACGCTAGGGTTATTTACGGCCAAAGTCTGCGGGAATCTCACCCCAGCTATCCGTATCCCATTTTACGATGGGATTGCGGAAGGTATTGTTCTTAAGCCACTGTTCTCCGCGTTCAATGAGTTCGTACAAACCTGCGGTTCGTGCGTCGCGCACCAGTTTAGTTTTGACCTTCTTATTTCTCACCCATGCCATGGCGGTGGCGGAATCTGTGTATATAGGTAAGTCGTGCAATCCTTGTTTCTTCAAAAGTGCCAAGCCGTGAATGATCGCCAGAAACTCACCTATATTATTGGTGCCTAAGTCAAATGC
This sequence comes from Bacteroidota bacterium, assembly GCA_039816955.1. Taxonomy (GTDB): domain Bacteria; phylum Bacteroidota; class Bacteroidia; order Chitinophagales; family Saprospiraceae; genus Lewinella. The sequence continues at coordinate 33,696 of JBCBWU010000015.1, read as the reverse complement.
CTGGTGAAAAATCCTATCCTTGCTGCGCGTATCTACTCCCTGGTATTCCATGGGGCCGGGATTACCGCTGCAGGCAGCATCCACGGACAGACTACGCCAGATGATCTGAGATCTAGGCGTTCCTCCTTTCTTCTTGCGCCCTTTTCCGGAGCCGCCACTAGAACTACCCCCACGCAAATAGCTAGCAGGCCCTTTAGCTAAGGCTGTCTCAGCCTCCTTCTGGCTAGGAAAGCTTTTGTAAAGTGCTCCCTGATACCCTTTGATTTGCTCCTGGGCTTTGGTCCATTCGTCGTAGATACCAGGCATATGCCCTTTCCAGATGACGTAGTATTTTTTCTGTTTTGCCATGGGGCGAAGGTAAGTAGTTGGTTGAATTAGTTGGGTTAGTGAATTTAGTTAGATCGGTTGAGTGCTGGATAATCTACAAGTACTTTATAACAGGCAACGGTATTGCGATTTTGATTTCCATTGTAATTTTGATGAAGGTCCCAATAGAATTTGGATTCTAGCGCTAATTCTAATTCTCACTCTAATTCTAATTCACCTCCCGATGCACCAAAAAAGCCAGCAATAGAATCTTACCTTTGCGGCCTAGAACCGGAAGATTGAAATTATGTTGATTGATACCCACACGCATTTGTACGCTAAGGCCTTCAATGTGGATCGCGAAGAAATGATTCAACGGGCTATTGCCGAAGGGGTGGAACAGTTTTTACTACCAAATATTGATGAGGAGTCCATACCCGGAATGCTGGCCTTGGAAAAAGATTATCCAGGACGTTTTTTTCCAATGATGGGATTGCATCCCTGCTCCGTTGGAGCGAACTACCAGAAAGATTTAGAATGGGTGAAGCACTGGCTGGATCAGCGCGATTTTATTGCGGTTGGCGAGATAGGTGTGGACCTTTATTGGGACAAGACCTACGTGGAGGAGCAGAAGGCTGCTTTTATCCAACAGGCAGAATGGTCCATCGAACGGGATCGGCCCATTGTGATCCACTCGCGGGAATCGATCGATATGTTGATTGAATTAATTCGTACGATTGGTGATCCGAATCTGCGCGGGGTATTTCACTGTTTTACGGGGGATCAGCGCCAGGCGGAGGAAATCATGGAGCTGGGCTTTTACCTGGGCATTGGAGGAGTACTGACCTTCAAAAACGCCGGATTAGACAAAACACTAGCAAAAATATCTTTGGACCGAGTAATTCTTGAAACCGATGCGCCCTACTTGGCGCCGGTGCCAAAGCGTGGAAAAAGAAACGAAAGTGCCTATGTACGCATGGTGGCTGATAAACTGGCCTTAATCAAGCAGTTGGCGGTAGAAGAGATAGAGCAAATAACCACCGAAAATGCTCAGAAACTCTTCCGCTTGCCTGTTCCACCGGCAGCATAGTACTAGATAAAAGGAACAGAAAATTGTATTTATCTCTTTAGTGAGGGGCGCGGAACCGAAAAAAATTTTGATTATACGGTTCTTTTTACAATTTTTGCGAGTGCTAGTAAGGTCTAGCATGCCTATGAAAAATCTCCGGAGAGGTGCTCGAGTGGTTGAAGAGGCACGCCTGGAAAGCGTGTAAACGGTAACCCCGTTTCGAGGGTTCGAATCCCTTCCTCTCCGCAGCAAAACAATAAAACTTACTTTAAACAAAATCGTAAAACCTCGTTGGCTATGCGAAAATTATTTGCGCTGCTACTTGTATTGAGTTTGGCAGTTTTCACGGTGAACACCGTACAAGCACAGGACGCTGAACAACCAGCAACTGAGCAGATGGAAGAAGCAGTTGACAATGCTGCTGAGGCAGTTGAAGAAGCCGCTGATGAAGCTTCTGATGCAGTTGAAGATGCCATTGAAGATGCCGCCGCCGCTGCAGCTGCTGCAGCAACGGATGACAGCTCCTCCACTGTAGTTGAGGAAGATGGTCCTACTATGTTTCAGGTATTGAAGAAGAACTTCATCGATGGTGGTTGGTCATTCATGTCATTGGTATTGATTACCTTGATCTTGGGTCTTGCTTTCTGTATCGAACGTATTCTTACTCTCAACTTGGCTACTACTAACACAGACAAGTTGTTGGAGCGCATTGATGAGCGCCTAGCTGCTAATGACATTGATGGTGCCATGGAGGTTTGTAAGTCTACTGCTGGCCCTACGGCTAGCGTATTGTATGAAGGTCTACGCCGTAGTGGTGAAGGTCCAGAAGCTGTTGAAAAGGCTATCGTTTCTTACGGTAGTGTACAGATGGGCTTGTTGGAGCGCGGTCTGGTTTGGATCTCTCTTTTCATCGCTATTGCACCGATGCTTGGTTTCATGGGTACGGTAATTGGTATGATTGGAGCCTTCGACCGAATTGAGGCAGTAGGTGACCTTTCTCCATCAGTTGTAGCCGGAGGTATTAAGGTGGCACTTTTGACTACCGTATTCGGTTTGATCGTGGCCATTATCCTACAGATTTTCTACAACTACATCGTTAACAAAATTGACGGTATTGTTAACCGTATGGAAGATGCTTCCATCGCTTTGGTTGACATTATGGCGAAGAACAAAGTATTTTAATCACCTTGTAATCTAATACTTCCATGTATAACTTTTTAAGCAAGAACGGTCAGTTAGTTGCTTTTCTGGTGGGAGTGGTTTTGGTTGGGATTTTCCTTATCATGGCCGTTTCCGGCGCAGGTGATTACTACTTCGAGCAAATGGAGGATAGCGAGATCTATAAGGTCGGTATCTTCGACTTTGGCATTGTTGCCGCAGTCATCCTTACGATTGTCTGCGCGATAGGAATGCTAGTTTTCGGCGTTGTTCAGATTGTCAGCAACTTCAAAACCTCAATGACGGGAATTATCGGTGTAGCCGTAATTGCCGTATTGATGATCATCTTCTTCAATATTTCTTCTGGAGAACTTGATCACCCACAGATCGAAAGATCAGTTGAAAAGATTGTGGAATCAGGCGGTGATGTACCATCTAGTGGTGTCCTTAAGTGGATCGGTAGTGGCTTGCTTATGGGCATTTTGATGTCTGTACTAGCACTTGCCATGATGGTAATCATGCCTTTAATTTCCCCACTTATTAATCGCGTTAAATAAACTGTATCATGGCAAAGACGAGTTCCAGAGATCGTATGAGCAATGAAATCAATGCAGGCTCCATGGCCGATATTGCCTTCTTGCTACTGATCTTCTTCCTGGTAACGACTACGATCGCCGAGGACAAAGGAATCTTGGTGAAATTACCGCCATGGTCGGACGAAGAGCCGGACATTACGCAGTTGAAAACCCGTAACGTGTACTCTGTTCTGGTAAATGCTCAGAACAAGTTACTCGTGCGCGGGGAAGAAATGGATATTGATGCTTTGAAAGACAAGACCATAGAGTTTATCTCTAATCCACAGAGAAGAGAAGACTTGTCGGAAGCGCCTAACAAAGCAATTATTTCACTTAAGAACGACCGGGGTACGAGCTATAATACGTATCTGGAAGTGTATAATGAACTAAAGGCAGCTTACTATGAGCTCTGGGATGATCTCAGTCGCCAGAAGTTCGGCATACCTTACAGCGACGAAATGCCGATTGCCCAGCAAAAGGTCATCAAGGGTGAAATTCCATTTGTAATTTCCGAAGCAGAACCGACCTCTTTTGGTGAGGAATGATCACCGCGGATCGTAACGTCTTAAACTACCAGATGTTTATTTGTTAATGCAAGCAGCCTATCGATTGAATTGAGGTTGTAAAAACAACGCAAAGAATGTCTAAATTTCAAAAAAAGAGGGGAAAAGCTAAACCAGCGATCTCCACTGCTTCCTTGCCGGACATCATCTTCATGTTGTTGTTCTTCTTCATGGTAGTAACCGTACTGCGTGATGCAGAGTTAAAGGTAAAAGTGACCACTCCTTTCGCTACAGAATTAACTAAGCTGGAGGAAAAGTCATTGGTGAACTACCTTTACATTGGTCGACCAGAAGGAAGATACCAGGCTACTTACGGTACCAGCCCGCGCCTCCAATTGGGAGATGCTTTTGCTACCGTAGATGATATCCCGCTGTTCTTGGAAAAGCACAAAGTAAAAGTGCCTGAGAATAAGCGTCAGCGCATCACTTCTTCACTTCGTGTGGATGGTGAAGTTACCATGGGTATTGTGCAGGATGTGAAAATCAAACTGCGTAAATCCGGGCAGCTGAAAGTGAATTATTCCGCCAAGAAGCGCGCAGAATAGATTTATTCTGTTTGCTTAGGGCAAAACATAAAAGCCCCTGCTAGCACTACGCCGGCAGGGGCTTTTTGTATGAACTAATGGACTTGCTCAATGCTTACTTATTTAAACGCTCTTCTGTCACCTCACAAAATCTAAAATATGAAGTCTTATTGCTCTTTCTTTATGCTCAGCCTGACACTATTCTTTACTTCAACCCTTGCGCTTTCACTTTCCGCGCAGCAGTACTTTGCTGATGCTATTCCTACCACTTTTACCTTCACTACCAATGGGGAAGATCTAGAAGTAAAGGAGCAGTACATGATCAAGCGCGCAGGAGGGGTGTTCGGTTCGGAAGCAGGAATAGGTTACGAATCCTGGCATTTGATCTTAATCACGAACAAGCAGATTATGCAACCAACCTTGCGGTCTGATTTTCGAGGAGCGAGTGGCTTTAATATCCTATTTAAAGACGCAGATGGAACTCCCTTTGATTTAGTAAGGATTAGAGTGTACCAATTTAAGGCAGCGGGTGAGCAGACGGATGCTGGTCCGTACTACTATGAAATCGACTTAAGTCGTGTTCCATTACTTGTGCTCCGAGATGCTGCTACTATTGAAATTATACGTAAAAACAGGCCTCCTGCAAGTCTGTAGAATTAGACGGGTTATAATCTCATCTTCTTTTCTGACCTCAGAAATCAAGAACCAATGAAACGCTAATAGTGCTTTTGATTCCAGTAATTTTCCTCAAGGATATGCCCAGCCTCGAAATTGTCAGCAGGAGAAAACCACGTTTGTAATAAGGAACCGGCTGTGGGTCACCAATTGATGGTATACTCGTAGCCATTATTACGCTGGTCGTTGCCCTCTTCTGCAGGTGGATCGTCCTTTTGTGCCGTTACCGTATATTGGACTTGGGTAGGAGCACTAGGTTGCTTGTTATCTTTTGCCTTCGGTAAACGGAAGTGGATGTTAATCTTCTTATGAAAGGTAGCTCGGATTTTCCGGAGTTTCGGCACTTCAAACTTTAGGAGTTTCACTACGCGTTCTGCTTCTTCGTCGCAACCGTGGCCCAGGCTGCTCAAAATTTTAGTGCCAATGACTTTGCCCTGGTGGCTAATATCCATGCGCAACCTTACGGTACCTTCAATCTGTTGTGCCTTGGCACCCGCTGGATAACGGAGATTTTTACCAATGAATTTGCGCATAGCAGCGGGGCCTCCTTTGTAGCTGGGCTTGCGCAAAAAACTTTCGGGCTTACGTTCTTTTTTCATCTTCTGTTTGGGCGAATTTTTTCGATCCTCAAGGGTTGCTTTTTAGCAATAATTGGTATACCTTATCCCTAGTTAAAGATAGCGAAGAATATATGGATGTAGGAGGGTTTATAAAATATCTGCAATACGAAAAACGCTTTTCTGCGCATACCCTCACTGCTTATTCTACGGATCTTCAACAGTTCCAAGATTTTATGCACATGTATTACGGAGGTTGCGAGTGGTCTGCCGTGCAGGCCCCACAACTGCGTTCGTGGATGGCTCAACTCTTGGAAGAAGGCCAAGCTCCAGCTAGCATCAGGCGAAAGATCTCTACCCTGAAGAGTTTCTATCGGTATTGGCGCCGTAGTAAGCCCAATTTAGCTGATCCCACTAAGGGAATCCGAACGCCGAAGCTGCAAAAACGTTTACCAATAACTATAGATGCCACTGCAATGCACCGATTACTGGCGTCTTTCCCCACGGAGTTGGATTTTTCCACTGCTCGGGATAAGCTTGTACTGGAGTTACTCTATGGAACAGGCTTGCGTCGGTCAGAGTTATTAGCCTTGCGCTTGTCAGATGTTTCCCTCGCAGAAGGGCGTATACGGATAAAAGGGAAAGGTGATAAAGAACGTCTGGTGCCATTTGGCCCTGCGGTAAAATCTGCTTTGGAGCAATACCTCCGGCTGCGGAAGCAAGCTTTTCCCGAAAGCGAAGTATTGCTGTTGACAGACAAAGGTAAACCGCCTTACCCCAAGTGGCTCTACAATAAGGTGAAACAATACCTGAGGACGCTGCCGTACTTAGAGAAGGCAAGTCCTCACGTATTGCGGCACTCATTTGCCACTCACCTGACAGATGCGGGAGCGGATTTGAATGCGGTTAAGGAATTATTAGGACACAGCAGCTTAGCCGCTACTCAAGTATACACCCATAACTCTATCGAGAAACTAAAAAAGTCTTACAAAAAAGCACATCCTAAAGCTCAAGAGGAAGATTGATAAAAGGGAAGTTTTGCCCTTTCGGATTTATATGAAAAGAGTAGAAGAATGTTGATCTACTCGCAAACAGTAACCTTATGAAAGTATACACAGAAGCAAATCACTTCAGCGCTGATCAAAAATTGATCAACGTAATTGAGAGAAAACTAGGCAAGTTAGACACCTTCTTTGACCGTATTATCGAGGCACGCGTGAATCTTAAGTTAGAAAACTCTGGCCAGGTTAAGGACAAGATCGTAGAAGTCCGACTTTCTGTCCCCGGAGATGTACTAGTTGCGAAAGATACCGAACCCACGTTCGAAGCAGCCATTGATAAAGCCTCAGACGCTCTCAAGCGTCAGCTAATTAAGTACAAAGAGAAATTGCGGGAAACCAAATAAGAAAAACTTACGTTAAAGGGGGCAGTGTCTGTTTAGATGCTGCCCTTTTTTTGGGCTAAAAGAACTTGTTTCGGGTGCTTTTGGCTCATGCTCTTTAGCATCTAAAAAAAAGTGAACAAAAGTTTTTTCTTTTAGTGAATAGACCTATCTTTGCAATCGCTTTGAGAAAATGATCTCAAGGAGTTTTGAAAAGCCTACCAAATTTAGGTAAAAAGCCAGCATAGCTCAGTTGGCCAGAGCAGCTGATTTGTAATCAGCGGGTCGGGGGTTCGAATCCCTCTGCTGGCTCTTTCAAAACACGCAAAAAGTTCATTGAACGCCCGGGGGTGCGCCGCAGTTGGAGAGGCGGGCTGGACTGTAAATCCAGTGCTTCGGCTGAATAGGTTCGAATCCTATCACCCCCACTTTGCTCGCCAAAGCCTTGGCGAAGGCGAGCTTTCCCCATTTCAGCTCAGTAAAGGCGGTGCAATTCACCTTCGCTGAAGCTTCGGCGGAAATTTGCGGAAGTAGCTCAGTTGGTAGAGCATCAGCCTTCCAAGCTGAGGGTCGCGGGTTCGAGTCTCGTCTTCCGCTCTATTTAGAGTAAAACGCAGTCGCGGGCCCTGACGATTTTGCGAAGCAAAATATCAGGGTTCTGATAAGAAGTTCAATGGAATTTCTTCGTCAGAACTCGAGTCTCGTCTTCCGCTCTACTTTTTTAGCGCAAGAGCTAAAAAACAATAGTTCTTGCCAATGTAGCTCAGGGGTAGAGCACTTCCATGGTAAGGAAGGGGTCGCGAGTTCAAATCTCGCCATTGGCTCTATTGCCGCCACGTTTTTGCGTGGCTGAGTAGTTTAACCACTACTCTTGAAACGTAATTTATTATTAACCTTTTGTTTCCAAAAAAAACAACTGATGGCTAAGGAAACTTTCCAGAGGACAAAGCCACACGTAAACATTGGTACCATCGGTCACGTTGACCACGGCAAAACCACGTTGACTGCGGCAATCAGCAAAGTACTTAATGAAAAGTACGGAGGTTCTGGTGATGTTCAGGACTATTCGAGTATTGACTCTGCTCCAGAAGAAAAAGAGCGTGGTATTACTATTAATACTGCTCACGTAGAATATGAGACTGAGGGTCGTCACTACGGTCACGTAGATTGTCCTGGTCACGCCGACTATGTAAAGAACATGGTGACGGGTGCTGCTCAAATGGACGGTGCGATCTTGGTTGTTGCTGCTACTGATGGTCCTATGCCTCAGACTCGCGAGCACATCCTTTTGGCTCGTCAGGTAGGTGTACCTAACATTGTAGTATTCATGAACAAGGTTGACCTTGTTGATGACGAAGAAATGTTGGAGCTGGTTGATATGGAAGTTCGCGAACTGTTAAGCTCTTATGAGTATGACGGTGACAACGCTGCTGTAATCGCAGGTTCTGCGCTTAAAGCTATCGAAGGCGATCAGAGTGGTGTAGACCAGGTACTAGAGTTGATGGCAGCTGTAGATGAAAACATTCCTCTTCCAGAGCGTGATGTAGATAAGCCATTCTTGATGCCTGTAGAGGACGTATTCTCGATCACTGGTCGTGGTACTGTTGCTACTGGTTCTATCGAGCGTGGTGTGATCAACACTGGTGATCCTGTAGAGATCGTAGGTTTGATGAAAGATGGTGAGAAGAACTTGACATCAACTGTTACTGGTGTAGAGATGTTCCGCAAGATTCTTGACCGCGGTCAAGCTGGTGATAACGCTGGTCTGCTTCTTCGTGGTATCGACAAGGCTGATGTTAAGCGTGGTCAGGTAATTGTTGCTCCTGGTTCAATTAGCCCACACAAAAAGTTTAAGTGTGAGGTATATGTACTTGGTAAGGACGAAGGTGGTCGTCACACACCATTCTTCAATGGCTACCGCCCACAGTTCTACTTCCGTACCACTGACGTAACTGGTGATGTTGCATTGCCAGAAAACGTTGAAATGGTAATGCCTGGTGACAACGTTACTTTGGAAGTAAACTTGATCACAGCAATCGCTATGGATAAGGGTCTACGTTTCGCTATCCGTGAGGGTGGTCGTACGGTAGGTGCCGGTCAGGTAACTGAAATCATCGAGTAATTTAGTTCCATTTCGGAATCAAATACTTGTGATAAGATAGAAGAAGTCGGGAGGTGAGTTTTTCGCCTTCCGATTTCTCACGTTTGAAATGTATACACGGGTATAGCTCAATTGGTAGAGCACTGGTCTCCAAAACCAGGGGCTGGGAGTTCGAGTCTCTCTACCCGTGCAATAGCAGATAACTTTTCGCCGCCATTAATTATGGGTAGAGGGGCGAAAAGTTTATCCCGCGCAAGCAAATGCAAATGAGCTTTGTCGGGAAGTCTCTCTACCCGTGCACAAGAAGAAAGTATAACAATGGATAAGATCAGGCTGTATTTGCGGGAAAGCTATAATGAGCTAGTGCACAAGGTAACTTGGCCAACATGGGCCAGCCTGCAGAGTAATACTATTCTCGTGATCGTTGCTTCCATCATTTTCGCTTTGTTGATTCTAGGCATGGACGCAATATCTAAGTTTGCTACTAACCTCCTTTACGGGCTTTAGTTAATTTTTATTCACGAGCACAACGTTTATGTCCGAGGAAAAAAAGTGGTATTCACTTCGAGTGATTAGCGGAAAAGAGCGCAAAATCAAAGAACGGATTGAATTAGAGATTCACCGTTCTAAGTGGGAAGATGCCGTAACTCAGGTGCTGGTACCTACAGAGAAGGTCTACAAAATCAGGAATGGCAAGAAAGTTATTTCTGAGCGCAATATTCTTCCCGGATATATTTTGGTAGAAGCCGTTCCTAAGCGCTTTTCCGGAGAAATTGTCCAGGCTATTGCTAACATTCCGAATGTTATTCATTTCCTGGGTAAGACAAATCCAATCCCCATGCGCGAGTCCGAAGCTAATCGGATGCTGGGTAAAGTGGATGAATCGCAAGATATGGGTGAGTCACTGATCGAGCCATTTATTGTTGGTGAGACGGTGAAAATCATCGACGGTCCTTTCAGCGAGTTTGTTGGAGATATCCAAGAGGTAAACGAAGAGAAGAAGAAGCTGAAGGTGATCGTAAAGATTTTCGGTCGTGGTACCGAAGTGGAATTGAACTTTATGCAGGTCGAAAAGACCTCTTAAATATTTTAATCAAAACACCTCTAAAGTACCTATGGGTGCTGAGGTAGGGAGTACGACGGTCAGTGCTAAGGTTCCTTATGGATAAGGGAGCTTCCCCAAAGCAAGGCAAGAAGAGACTTCCGAAAAGACAATTGCAATGGCAAAGGAACTCGATACTTTCATCAAACTACAGGTGCGCGGTGGCGCAGCTAACCCAGCTCCTCCTGTTGGTCCAGCACTTGGTGCAAAGGGAGTGAATATCATGGAATTCTGTAAGCGTTTCAACGCGGCTACACAGGATTCACAGGGTAAGCTACTTCCAGTAGTAATTTCCGTATACAAGGATAAGTCTTTCGACTTTATCATCAAGACTACTCCGGCTGCTGCCCAGTTAATGGAAGCGGCAAAGCTGAAAAAGGGTAGCTCTGAGCCTAACCGTACCAAGGTAGGTTCTGTAACCTGGGATCAGGTAAAGGCAATCGCTGAAGACAAGATGGCCGACCTGAACGCTATGACTATCGACTCTGCGATGAAGATGATCGCTGGTACAGCTCGTAGCATGGGTGTTACCGTAAATGGTACTCCTCCTTGGGAGCAAGACAACTAATTAAGAATAATTCTTTAACAGTAGGGAGTTCTGCTCCTTTGTAGCGGAACGTTACTACCTCAAATATTTTTCATGGCAAAACTCAGCAAGAAAAGAGCAGCGGCTAACGCCAAGGTGGATGCCACCAAGCTCTACGAGTTGACGGAGGCAATGGGCTTGATCAAGGAAGTAAACTTGACCAAATTTGACGCTTCTGTTGATGTGCACGTACGCCTCGGAGTTGACCCTCGTAAAGCTGATCAGGCGTTGCGGGGTACAGTAACACTGCCACACGGTACGGGTAAGACCAAGCGCGTTGTGGTATTCTGTACACCAGATAAAGAAGCTGAAGCAACAGAAGCGGGTGCCGACTATGTTGGTCTCGATGAATTGATTCAGAAAGTACAGGGCGGTTGGACGGACTTCGACGTAGTAGTGGCAATGCCACAGGTAATGGCCAAGATCGGCCGTCTTGGTCGCATCCTTGGTCCACGTGGTTTGATGCCTAACCCTAAGACAGGTACCGTTACCCCAAATGTTGGTGCAGCAGTAGCAGATGTTAAGGGCGGTAAAATTTCTTTCCGCGTTGATAAGTTTGGTATCATTCACTCTTCCATCGGTCGGGTATCATTTACACCAGAGAAATTGGCCGACAACGCCAACGAACTTCTGGGTACCCTAGTTCGTATGAAGCCTTCTTCTGCGAAAGGAATCTACATGAAGAGTGTGACAGTGGCTTCTACTATGAGCCCTGGCATAAAGATTGATCCTAAATCCATTCGTTAACTTCAAAACAGGCTAAATCATGACCAGAACAGAGAAAGTAGCTGCGGTAGAAGTACTGAAAGAGAAGTTTTCGAACTCAGATTTCTTCTACGTAACTGACGCCTCTACCCTGACGGTGGAGCAAGTTAATAAATTGCGTTCAATGCTTTTCGAGAAAGGCATTGAAATGCAGGTCGTAAAGAATACACTGGCACGCAAGGCACTGGAATCACTTCCTGAAGAGAATAACTATAGCGAACTGTTTGACGCACTAAAGGGTCCTACCGCTATCATGTTCTCAGAAGTAGCTAATGCTCCTGCTCGTGTTATCAAGGAGTTTCGTGGCAAAGATGCTGAGCGCCCAATTTTGAAGGCAGCTTACATCGATTCTGCGATTTATCAGGGAGATGACCAACTGAAGGCGCTTTCTGACCTCAAGTCTAAGGAAGAACTCCTGGGCGATTTGTTGGGCTTACTACAAGCTCCTATCCACAACGTTTTGGGTGCATTGAACTCTGGTGGCAATACGCTATCCGGTTTGTTGAAAGCACTCGAAGAGCGCGAAGGATAACCCGTATTGCTGCAAGGGCAGTAGTGCATTTAATTTTATCAATTTTTGGCTTCCAAGCGTTTGCGCACGATTATTTTAATCGTCCAACACTTACAAATAACTAATTATGGCAGATCTAAAAGAATTTGCAGAACAACTAGTTAACCTTTCAATCAAAGAAGTGAATGAGTTAGCTACTATTATGGAAGAAGAGTACGGTATCAAGCCTGCTGCTGCTGCTGTAGCAGTTGCTGCTGGTCCTGGCGGTGGCGGCGATGCCGGTGGTGCTGAGGAGAAGACCGACTTTGATGTGGTACTGACTTCTGGTGGTGCTGCTAAATTGAAAGTAGTAAAAGAGGTGAAGAACTTGCTAGGTCTTGGTCTGAAAGACGCTAAGGCACTGGTAGATGACGCTCCTTCTACTATCAAGGAAGGCATTCCAAAGGAAGAAGCAGAGAGCATCAAGGCTGCTTTGGAAGAAGTAGGCGCTTCTGTAGAGCTGAAGTAATTCGCTTCCTGATTTTGTACAGTAGCCAGGCTTTTCTTTCAGGAAAAGTCTGGCCACTAAGTACACCGAGGCTTAGCTAGGGACCTGTCCTATGGCTAAGCCTATCGTCGTATAAAAAAACAGCCTTTCGAGGCAACTTTTTATAGCCAAATATTGTATACATTAGTTGGCACCGCTTAATCAACGGATTAGGCATTCTGAGTCGGATATTATTTCAGGCAATTTTATGCCGAAATTGCTGACTCCCATAGTTGAGAAATCTAGCAAAATCATCCCCGTCGGTGCAGGACCGGCATGGGTATAAAAAACGCACTTTGCACATGACGTCAAACGGCAAGTTGCTAAAAGCCGAAGAAGCACGCGTAAACTTCGGTAAAATTAAATTAGGCTCTCCTTCACCTGATTTGCTCGAGATCCAGCTGCGTTCCTTTCAGGAATTCTTCCAGTTAGAAACGACGCCGGAAAATCGGATGAATGAAGGCCTTTACAGAGTGTTTCAGGAGAACTTCCCCATCACGGATGCCCGTAACATCTTTGTTCTTGAATTCTTAGATTATTTCGTTGACCCCCCACGTTACACCATCGATGAGTGTATCCAACGTGGTCTGACTTACAGCGTACCGCTGAAGGCAAAGCTCAAGTTGTCATGTAATGACGAAGAGCACGTCGATTTTCAGACTATCGTTCAGGATGTATTCCTGGGTAACATCCCTTACATGACCCCCAAAGGTACCTTTGTTATCAATGGTGCAGAGCGGGTAATTGTATCACAGCTACACCGTTCGCCCGGTGTATTCTTCGGTCAGTCGTTCCACCCGAACGGCACGAAGATTTATTCTGCTCGGGTTATTCCTTTCAAAGGAGCCTGGATGGAATTCGCTACCGATATCAACACCGTGATGTATGCGTACATCGATCGTAAGAAGAAGTTCCCAGTAACAACGCTTCTACGTGCTATCGGCTTCGACTCAGATAAGGCGATCTTGGATATCTTCGATCTAGCAGATGAAGTACCAGCTACTCGTGAGAGTCTGGAAGCATCTTTGGGCCGGAAGTTGGCAGCTCGCGTACTGCGCTCCTGGACAGAGGACTTCGTAGATGAAGATACCGGTGAGGTAGTAACCATCGAACGGAACGAAATCATTCTCGAGCGTGATATCGTACTGGACGAAGAAAATATCGAATTGATCCTGAACGCAGAGATGGATACCATCATCTTGCAGAAGGACGAGATCGATATGGACTACTCCATTATTTACAATACGCTGCAGAAGGACCCTTCTAGCTCTGAGTTGGAAGCGGTACAGTATATCTATAAGCAGCTGCGCGGTACTGATCCACCAGATGAAGAAACAGCACGTGGTATCATCGACAAGCTGTTCTTCTCTGATAAGCGTTACAACCTGGGTGAGGTAGGTCGTTACAAGATCAACCGCAAGCTGGAGTTGGAGACGCCCACGGAAGTACTGGTACTCACCAAGGAGGACATCATCGCTATCGTTACTTATTTGGTAGCCTTGATGAACCAAAAGGCAGAGATCGATGATATCGATCACCTGTCTAACCGTCGTGTTCGTACGGTAGGTGAGCAGTTATACGCTCAGTTCGGTGTTGGTTTGGCGCGTATGGCCCGTACCATCCGCGAGCGTATGAACGTACGTGACAATGAGGTATTCACACCAGTGGATTTGATCAACGCGCGGACTTTGTCCAGTGTGATCAACTCTTTCTTTGGTACCAGCCAGTTGTCGCAGTTCCTCGATCAAACCAACCCACTTTCGGAGATCACGCACAAGCGTCGTATTTCCGCCCTTGGACCTGGTGGTCTGAGTCGTGAGCGTGCTGGTTTCGAGGTACGTGACGTACACTACAGTCACTACGGTCGTCTCTGTACTATTGAGACGCCGGAAGGACCGAACATTGGTTTGATTTCAACCCTTTGCGTACACGCGAAGGTGAATAAAATGGGCTTCCTGGAAACACCATATCGCTCGGTAGAAGACGGTAATGTAGTGATGGCCGGTGACCCTATTTACCTTTCTGCGGAAGGGGAAGACTATAAGCGTATCGCGCAGGCCAACGCTCCGGTAACGGAGAAAGGCGCCTTCGAAAGTGATCGTATTAAGTGTCGTGAACACGGTGACTTCCCAGTATTGACTCCGGATGAGATTGAATACATGGACGTTGCACCTAACCAAATTGTAGGTGTATCGGCCTCTATGATTCCGTTCTTGGAGAACGATGACGCCAACCGTGCCTTGATGGGCTCGAACATGCAGCGTCAGGCTGTGCCACTGATCCGACCAAGCTCCCCAATCGTGGGTACTGGTTTGGAAGGTAAGGTAGCACGTGACTCACGGATGTTGATCAACGCAGAAGGCGACGGTGTCGTTGACTACGTAGATGCCAATGAGATTGTAATTCGTTACGACCGTACCGACGAAGAGAAGCTTGTTTCCTTCGAGGACAATCGTAAGACCTATAAGTTGACCAAGTTCTTGCGTACCAACCAGGGAACTTGTGTGAACCTGAAGCCAATTGTACGCCGCGGAATGCGCGTAGTAAAAGGCCAAATTCTTTGTGACGGTTACGCTACAGAGAAGGGCGAATTGGCATTGGGGCAGAACCTGAAAGTGGCCTTCATGCCGTGGAAAGGTTACAACTTTGAGGACGCTATCGTATTGTCGGAGCGCGTAGTGCGAGAGGATGTGTTTACATCGCTGCACATCGAGCACTTCGAAATGGACGTGCGTGATACGAAGTTGGGTGAAGAAGAATTGACCAACGATATTCCAAACGTAAGTGAGGAAGCCACCAAGGATCTGGACGAGAATGGTATCATTCGCGTTGGTGCCTGGGTGAAGGAAGGTGATATTCTGATTGGTAAGATTACCCCTAAGGGTGAAAGTGACCCAACTCCGGAAGAAAAACTGCTTCGTGCGATCTTCGGTGACAAGGCTGGTGATGTTAAAGATGCATCAATGAAAGCGCCACCATCACTGAAGGGCGTTATTATTAATAAGCAGTTGTTCGCTCGCGCGAAGAAGGATCAGAAGCAGAAGGAGCAGGAGAAAGTTCAATTGGCGAAGCTGGAAGACCAGCACAAAATCGCTTTGAACGAGTTGAAGACGATCCTAGTGGATAAGTTGAACCTGTTGGTGGCCGACAAGACCTCACAAGGGGTGAAGACCATCTACGGTGAGATATTGATCCAGGAAGGTCAGAAGTTCAACCAGACGATCTTGCGCGAACTGGATTACACAACAGTTGACTATACTCGTTGGACAGAGGATAACGAGAAGAACTCGCTAATTGCTCGCTTGCTGCACAACTACAGCATCAAGGTGAACGAGGAAATTGGCCGCCACAAGCGGGAGAAGTTTAACATCTCTATTGGTGACGAACTTCCAGCAGGAGTATTGAAGCTGGCTAAAGTGTACCTGGCTAAGAAGCGTAAGCTGAAAGTAGGGGACAAGCTGGCCGGACGCCACGGTAACAAGGGTATCGTATCACGGATTGTACGTGATGAGGATATGCCATTCCTGGAGGATGGAACGCCAGTAGATATCATCTTGAACCCGTTGGGTGTACCTTCTCGTATGAACCTGGGGCAGATTTTCGAAACGGTACTTGGGTGGGCCGGTGAGAAGTTGGGTGTCAAGTTTGCCACGCCAATCTTCGACGGTGCTAGCCAAGACGAGATTGAGGATTATATCCAGGAGGCTAGCCTCCCATCATTGGGTCAGACGTACTTGTACGATGGTGAAACGGGTGATCGCTTCCACCAGCAGGCAACGGTAGGTGTGATCTACATGCTGAAGCTGTCGCATATGGTAGACGACAAGATGCACGCACGTTCGATTGGACCATACTCGCTCATTACACAGCAGCCGCTGGGTGGTAAGGCGCAGTTTGGTGGTCAGCGTTTTGGTGAGATGGAGGTATGGGCACTGGAAGCTTTTGGTGCCAGTAACATCTTGCAGGAGCTGTTGACGCTGAAGTCGGATGATATCCAAGGTCGTGCCAAGGCTTACGAGGCGATCGTGAAAGGTGACAATCTGCCGACGCCAAACATTCCAGAATCTTTCAACGTACTCATGCACGAGTTGCGCGGTCTGGCTTTGGATATCAAGTTTGACTAGGACCGGTTGTCCCACGGGCTGACTGAAGGGTCGGCCCACCCTGAATTAGATTAAAAAGGTTTTTCAAAATCATTCATATGCCATTCAAAAAGAATGATACTGTTCAAAAGCAGAACTTCGATAACATCACCATCTGCCTGACTTCTCCGGACGACATTCTGGAGCGTTCTTATGGTGAGGTATTGAAGCCTGAGACCATCAACTACCGGTCTTATAAGCCGGAACGTGATGGCCTGTTCTGCGAGCGGATTTTTGGCCCTGTGAAGGACTACGAGTGCTACTGTGGTAAGTACAAGCGTATCCGCTATAAGGGCATTGTTTGTGATCGCTGTGGGGTAGAGGTAACGGAGAAGAAGGTGCGGCGTGAGCGCATGGGGCACATTAAGTTGGTTGTGCCTGTTGTGCATATTTGGTTTTTCAAATCTCTTCCTAACAAGATCGGTTACTTGTTGGGCTTCTCTTCTAAGAAATTGGAGTCGATCATTTACTACGAGCGTTATGTGGTGATCCAGCCTGGTATCAAGGAGGAAGCCGGTATCGAAGTAAACCAGTTGCTGACCGAGGAAGAGTACCTCGATATCTTGGATACCCTACCAGCAGAGAATCAAATGCTGGATGAGGAAGATCCAAACAAGTTCATCGCTAAGATGGGAGCTGAGGCGGTTCGCGATATGTTGATGCGCCTTCAGTTGGATTCACTGTCCTATAATTTACGCCACCAGGCAAATACAGAAACCAGTCAGCAGCGTAAGTCTGAAGCTCTAAAGCGTCTGCGTGTAGTAGAAGCTTTCCGTGATGCTCAGACTCGTGTTGAGAATCGTCCGGAATGGACAATTATTCAGTACTTGCCAGTGGTTCCACCAGAACTGCGTCCCTTGGTACCACTAGATGGTGGCCGTTTCGCTAGTTCTGACCTGAACGACTTGTACCGCCGGGTAATCATTCGTAACAACCGTCTGAAGCGTCTTTTGGAGATCAAGGCACCTGAGGTGATCTTGCGTAACGAGAAGCGGATGCTACAGGAAGCGGTTGACTCATTGTTCGACAACTCACGTAAGTCAAACGCCGTAAAAGCAGAAGGTGGTCGTGCATTGAAGTCCTTGAGTGATATCCTGAAAGGTAAGCAGGGGCGTTTCCGTCAAAACCTACTCGGTAAGCGTGTTGACTACTCTGGCCGTTCGGTAATTGTAGTAGGTCCAACCTTGCAGCTACACGAGTGTGGTTTGCCGAAGGGCATGGCAGCTGAGCTGTTCAAGCCATTCGTCATCCGTAAGTTGATCGAGCGCGGTATCGTAAAGACGGTTAAGTCTGCTAAGAAATTAGTTGATCGCAAAGAGCCGATCATCTGGGAAATCCTGGAGAACATTCTCAAAGGACACCCTGTACTGCTTAACCGGGCTCCAACGCTGCACCGTTTGTCAATTCAGGCTTTCCAGCCTAAGTTGATTGAGGGTAAAGCTATTCAGCTCCACCCACTGGTATGTGGTGCCTTCAACGCCGACTTTGACGGTGATCAAATGGCGGTACACGTACCATTGAGCCAGGCGGCTATCTTGGAGGCGCAGGTTCTGATGTTGTCAGCGCACAACATGTTGAACCCACAGAACGGTACCCCCGTTACCCTTCCTTCTCAGGATATGGTATTGGGCTTGTACTACATCACCAAGGAGCGCAGTTCAACCGATGAGATTAAGGTAGACGGTGAAGGCCGTGCTTTCTACTCTGAGGAAGAGGTAATGATTGCCTACAACGAGGGTAAACTTGATCTACACGCTAAGATCAAAGTACGTGCCCGCGTAGAAAACGAAGAGAAGGAACTGGTCCACAAGTTGATCGATACAACTACCGGACGGGTTCTATTCAATAAGGCAGTTCCGGAGATGGTACCTTTCATCAATGTACTTCTAACCAAGAAGAACTTGAAGAAGGTAATCGGTGATATTCTGGAGCGTACTGATTTTGGTGTAACCGCTACTTTCCTTGACAAGATCAAGGACATGGGCTTCATGTGGGCCTTCAAAGGTGGTTTGTCCTTTAACCTGGGTGACCTGATTACGCCTTCCATCAAGCTAAATATGCTTGAGCAGGCGCAAGCTGAAGTAGACGAGGTGTGGGATAACTACAACATGGGTCTGATTACCAATAACGAGCGGTACAACCAGATCATCGATAAGTGGACCACTGCGGATACTAGTATCACCAACAACCTGATGAAGGAGCTGGCGCAGCACAAGCAAGGCTTCAACTCAGTATATATGATGCTTGACTCCGGTGCACGTGGTTCTAAGCAGCAGATTAAGCAGCTGTGTGGTTTGCGTGGTCTGATGGCTAAGCCGAAGAAATCTGGTGATGCCGGTGGTGCGGTTATTGAAAACCCAATCCTTTCGAACTTCGTTGACGGATTGTCCGTACTCGAATACTTTATCTCTACACACGGTGCTCGTAAGGGTCTTGCCGATACGGCCTTGAAGACTGCGGATGCGGGTTACTTGACTCGTCGTCTGGTGGATGTATCTCAGGACGTAGTAGTGATGGAAGAGGATTGTAACACGCTGCGTGGTCTCGAAACCACTGCCTTGAAGGATAACGAAAAAGTAATTGAGGCACTAACGTCTCGTATTGCTGGTCGTTACACCTTGCATGATGTTACCCATCCGGTAACTGATGAACTGATTGTAGCAGCTGGTGAGTACATTGATGCACCTACCGCACGCTATATTGAAGAAGAGGGCGTAGAAACCGTTTACATTCGTTCGGTTCTCACTTGTGAGACAAAGCGTGGTGTATGTGCCAAGTGCTACGGTAAGAACCTGGCTACCGGCCGAATTGCAGAGAAGGGAGATGCCGTTGGTATCATTGCCGCTCAGTCAATTGGTGAACCGGGTACACAGCTGACACTGCGTACGTTCCACGTAGGTGGTATTGCAAGTGTAAGCAAGACCGAGTCTGAGTTGACCTCTAAATTTGATGCTAAGCTAGAGTTTGACGGTATCCGTGTTACGGAGAACGTAGACGAAGCTGGTAACAAAGTAAATGTTGTACTATCTCGTACTGGTGAGATTCGCTTCCTGGATCCAGAAAGTGGTCGTCAGTACGGTTCTAGCTACATTCCTTACGGTGCTGTCTTGAGTGTGAAGGACGGTCAGAAAGTGAAGAAGGGCGACATGATCTGTGAGTGGGATCCGTTCAACGCGGTGATCATCTCTGAGTTCAGTGGTGTAGCTAAGTTCGAAGATATCGAAGAAGGGGTAACCTTCCGCCTGGAGCGGGATGACCAAACTGGTCGTGCCGAGAAGGTGATCATCGACTCTAAGAAGAAGCGTAAGATTCCAACAATTAAGATTGTCAGTAAGACCGGTGAAGAACTGCGCTCTTACAACCTGCCGGTTGGTTCTTATATCTCTATCGAAGATGGGCAAGAAGTTGTGTCTGGTGAGAAGATCGTTAAGATTCCTCGTCAGATGGGTAAGATTGCGGATATCACCGGTGGTCTTCCACGGGTAACAGAGCTTTTCGAAGCGCGTAATCCTTCTAACCCAGCGGTAGTATCTGAAATTGATGGTGTAGTGGCCTTCAGTCCGAAGATCAAGCGTGGTAACCGTGAGGTTATTGTGACAGCTAAGGACGGTCAACGCCGTAAGTATCTGATCAACTTGTCGAAGCACATTCTGGTACAGGAAGGTGACTTTGTACGCGCGGGTACACAGCTTTCAGATGGTGCTATTGCTCCACGTGATATTTTGAACATCAAAGGCCCATTCGCTGTACAAACATACTTGGTGAATGGCGTACAAGAGGTTTATCGTTCACAGGGTATTACCATCAACAATAAGCACATCGAAGTGATCGTCCGTCAGATGATGCGCCGAGTGCAAATTGAAGATGCTGGTGATACATCATTCCTAGAAGGAGAAGCAGTGGAACGCTACGACTTCCTCGAAATGAATGACTGGATCTACGATAAGAAAGTTATTACTGAATCAGGTGACTCTACCAAGCTACGTCCTGGTCAGTTGGTAACCTTGCGTCAGTTGCGCGAAGAGAACTCTTACCTCAAGCGTAGTGATAAGACATTGGTACAGTTCCGCGATGCGATGCCTGCTACCTCTCGTCCGTTGCTACAGGGTATTACGAAGTCTTCTCTGGGTACGGTAAGTTGGATTTCTGCGGCTTCCTTCCAGGAAACAACCAAAGTATTGAGTACTGCGGCTATCGGAGCTAAGCAGGATCAATTACTAGGTCTGAAGGAGAACGTAATCGTAGGTAAGAAAATCCCTGCCGGTACCGGTATGCGCGAATACGATCGCCTCTTTGTAACGACGAAGGAAGCCCAAGATGCTTGGGAAGCTCGTCGCGCAGAGATGGAAGAGTTGGAAGACTATTAGACTACTCCAAGGTGAGCTGAAACTCACTTTGTGATTCATACAAAATCCCGGATCTTGTTTTGGCAAGGTTCGGGATTTTCTTTTGCCCAAAACTCAAGTAGACAAATAGACGTAACTGGACGTTTAAGGGGTATATTCAAACTTAATTTCCTGTTATGCGCACTTATAAAGTATTCTTTCTCACCCTCTACTTTTTTATTGGAATCTTAATCCCTGCCTGTGATTTTTCTACAGAAGATGATTTTGATTGTAACTGTAGCGGTAGTCGCTTCTTTAATATTATGGACCTTGAAATCGGAGCTTTTTCTGATTTTGATAACCTAACGGGTATTTCAGATGGTCAGCAGCTAAGATTGAATGATTTTGCGGGATATTATATTGACTACGTAGTAGATTATCATGCTTGCGCCCAGCCACGGCAAGACTGGTCCTTAAGCTTGATGACGCCGGCCTATGCTTGTTCATGTATTGCCGGTTATGATGGCTCTAAGAACGAGGAATTAGTGGCGTTTACCGTACGAACGGTAAATGACTTTGATGCGGATCATCCAGCTGGAAGTTCGATTAATGATCTATTCCAGTACGAAGGTAACTTCTGGGATGTAGAGGATATTCCCTTAGTTGATTTCCTGGAAGAAGAACAAATGGATAGGATGCGTTTCGAGGATATGCGACTCCGTCTACTCAAGGCTCCCGAAGCCGATTCCTTGGTGCAAGTAGAAGTACAAATGGAACTATCGACTGGTGAAAGCTTTCAAGTATTAAGTCCTGCTATTGTGATCTTGCCGTAGTGGTATCCAGGTCCAGAGGTCATTTGCGGTGAGAGTAGAATTTTCCGTCGTCTTCCACATGTTGTGATGCTGAAAAATTGGCGGTTGAGGAAGGCTACAACTTCCCCAACCGCATTAGCGAACCTTAGTCCATTCTTATAATTCTGATGCTGCTTTCACTTTGTCCATCCGTTAGGCGGCACATATAAATACCCGCGGGTACATCATTAGTAGGCAACCACTCCCATTCAGTATACTGGGTGGTGCGAATAGGCTCATCCAGAACCTTGACGAGACGGCCATGCAGGTCATAAATGCCAGCTTGTAGCGACCGACTGTCGTACCCACTTGGATGTTCCAGTCGAATCGTCGTGAAAGTAACCGCTGGATTAGGACTAGCTGTCAGGATTGCCTCAGCCAAATCAAAGCCTTCCGATGTGCCAATGACGATGGTGCCATCATTAGAGAGGCACGGAATACAGGGCTCTCCTCCCAGGCCTGGTTCAAGGGCTAAGAAGGCGGTGAGCGGTGTAAGGATGCGTTCTTGTATACTCAGGTCAATAATTTCTTCTCGGTCCGCGTTCGAAGAGACTTGACCAAAGAGCTCAGTCAGATGTTGAGCGTACCAGATTTCGCGCATGAGGGTATCACCGGTACCAACTGACTCTGGTTCAATCGACAATTCCAAACTGTGGAAGTCGTTAGTTTCGGTTACTAAAGCACCCCGAATTTCCATTGGAAAATCGCCGAGGTATTTTCCCGTTTGTAGGAGCACCCCTTGGTTATCACCATCGAGTTCGCTGGTGCTGAGGTTAAAGCGTTCGTAGCACAAGCCATTTTCAAGGTTGACGCTGTAGTCAACAATGCCCATAGGCGCATCAGGTGCGGGGAGCCATTGTGTTAGGGCTTCCGTCATACTCAGGCTCTCGTCCCGTAGTACCGTTACCGAGCCGTTAGCCTGATTTTGGAGTAATAGCTCGTAGAGGTACCCGTTTCCAGAGTAGGTCTCATCTTCGTAGTAAATCACCGAAACGTTTTCGTTTTGGTAGTCGATAATCTGGAAAGGAAGCTCTGCGGGGATGAGGTCGCCCAGTAGGGTATAGGCTTCCTCCGCAATTGGTGGGTAAACGTAATCATCGTTTGCTGCAATGAGAAACAATCGAGTGACATCGCCCTGTTCTTGTATGCGTTGAAAAGCAGTGGCTAATAGGCCTTCCAAGTCAGATGCATCTTGTAAATCGAGTAGGTCTTGAATTTGGGTGTTCAAATCTCCGCTAGCAACGGTCCACCAGTTGGCATGGAGCCACTGTACGCCTTCACTTGTGTTCACCCCTACATTGATGCCGTCGTTTTCATTGAGATGAAGCAGTACTTGATCAGCCACGAAATTTGCAACTTCCGAACGCTCCAAATCTGTTTTGGATTCCTGATAATCGAGTAGTAACAAGGGGCGATTCGCTACTTCATCCGACTGTAGGATTTGTGCCCAATTGGGTACATAGGCCAGCTGGTAAAATTGCTCTCCACTGTCTTCATAGACGTGAACGAATGTCTGATCCGGACCATTGAATGGTGTATCCCATTCGATCCAAAACTCCTCCGCTGCATAAAGATTATCAGGACCCAAAGGGAGGTAATGGAGTTGTTGGCCTGTACCACCCACAACAATTTCATCCATGAGCGTTGTTTGCCCATCCAGATGAAGGGTGGGGTAGCCCCAGTCTTCGTCGACTACTACTGCTACGGTCGCTTCACCAATGCTGTAGTCCGTCGAGTGGAACATGTTCAGTAACAGATCCTGAGCAACTTTTTGCTCGTCCCATTGAGCGGGAATCAAGAAGCTCATTTTGATCCGGCGGCTATCGCCATAGAACAGTGGGAAAATCCTGATTTCGTAGCGGTTGTCTGGTAGCATGTAAAGAAAGGAGGGGTCTTGGTTGCGGTCCACAATGTCTTCGTAAATGGCTAGGGCCGTCCAGTAGTCAATCATGTCCGCTTTGATGATGTCATCCTCTACCCACAGCCAAGAGTCATGTACGATAGCCTGGGCCGGAAGATCGAATTGCCAGATAATTTCCAGTTCGTTGCTCCACATTTCTTCTACCGCAGTGATAGTGGCAAACACTTCGATTTCGGTGTAGATGCCTTGTGGCGAAACAACCAAATCAACATCTGTAAAGGCTCCATGGGGCAGGTACTCTTCCCAGCCAGGCTCTGAAGAAGGAG
>JBCBWU010000015.1:0-9782 GCA_039816955.1 Bacteroidota bacterium | reverse complement strand
GATCATTAATCCGTAAGTAGTTTTGAGCCGATAGGGAGTGGAATGAAAAAGCAAGCAAAAGTAAAAAGAGGGGTAAAGTTCTGATTAGCATAGGTGTGTGGTTTTAGGCTAAAATGAAGAGCGTTTAGTAACCTCATTTCAGCGAGCGCACGCCAGAAGGCAAGAAAAATTAGCTTTCCTGACAGCCGACGAACAGGTTTAGATATAAAAATAAGTTAGTAGAATTCAGAGCAGTTAAATCTACGTGACGGGCAATTTTGCAAGCTGTTTTGCAAAAAGAGGGTGAGAAAAACTGTTTATGTCGGATATTTGGCAGAAGGGCAAAAGTATTAAGGACGATAGCGCTCTAATAGATCAGTGAGGTCAGTATCTTGATCCTGTTGCCAGATTTTTTTGTGGTAAACGGCAAGTTTCTGCAGGATGCGAGCTAGCTGATTTTTCTCCCTTTCGGTAAGATTACCCGTGACCAATTCTCCAATATTATCCATCCCCGGGCGTAGATCTGTTAAGATTTGCCGGCCCGCTGTAGTAAGACGCACTCGCTTGGAACGGCGATCATGCGGATCAGGGTAATCTTCAATTAGGCCAATACGCAGTAGCCGACGAATGACCTCAATTCCAGAGGACACCTCCATTAAGGCTAGGGATATCAAGTCCGTTTTGCGTTGGTCGCCAAGTCGTTCTAAAATGATCAGAAATACGTAGTCATTCTGACCGGCAAGATTGCTTCCACGTAATACTTTTTTGGTATAGTGCTTGTTGTAGGCTTCCATCTGCCCCAGAAAAGAGGCGATGATTTCATTTAAATTATGGTGGCCTTCAGCTTCTACTGGCCGTTCTTTTCCCATTGTTCTTCCTACGAGCCAGGACGAGAACGTTCCAATATCCCCTGCACCATGCTCGGCCTCGAATACCGCTACTTCTTGAATCAAATGTTGCAAGAGCTCGTAGTTCATTTATTGTGATTTTGCAGTAAAAATAATTTTTTCACAATTTTTATCAAAATGAAAACCATTCGGAAATTACTGTGTTACTGTACTGTTTTGTGTGGATTAGTAACAAGTAGTGCGATGGTTTGTTGTCAAAACCGGACTTTTCCATCGTGTATTATGCAGGCCAGCGTATGCTACTACCAAACCAAATGATAATATGAAACAGTTAGTATTAATTGTGGTTGCTGTTTGGGGATTAACATTTGCATCTTATGCCCAGACTGGTGTGATTAAGGGACAGGTGACGGATGGACTCACCAACGAACCGATTGCTTTTGCGGATGTGCTGGTGTTGGGTACGGACAAGGGAATCAGTACAGACCTGGATGGTTATTTTGAAATTGTGGGTCTTACACCTGGTCTTTACGATGTTCGAGCCAGTTATTTGGGGTACGAAGAGCAGACCCAATACGAGATCCAAGTGACCACAGCACGTCCCATAGAGGTTAATTTCGCGATGGCGGAACAAGCGGAACTACTTGAAGAAGTTGTGGTTAAGGCTTCACCGTTTCGGAAAACGGAGGAAAGCCCAGTGAGTCTGCGAACCATTGGAGTAGCAGAAATTCAGCGCAACCCTGGTGGAAATAGGGATATCAGTAAAGTCGTACAAGTATTGCCGGGTGTCGCTTCCGGTGTCGCTTTTCGCAATGACTTGATTATCCGTGGAGGTGCTGCCAACGAGAATCGCTTTTATCTGGATGATGTAGAGGTACCCAACATCAACCACTTTGCTACTCAGGGTGCAGGCGGTGGGCCGGTAGGTTTGATCAATGTCAACTTCATTCGGGAGGTGGATTTCTATAGTGGTGCTTTTCCCGCTAATCGCGGAAATTCTTTGAGTTCTGTCTTTCAATTCCGTCAGCGCGACGGGCGGAGTGATCGACTGGGGGGCACCTTCATGGTAAGTGCTACAGATATTGGAGCAACGCTGGAAGGACCGATAGGGGAGAAGACGACTTTTCTGGCATCAGCACGCCGTTCCTACTTACAGTTATTATTCCGAGCGCTGGAGTTACCGTTCTTACCTACTTATAACGATTTTCAAGTAAAGGTTAAGCACAAAATTGATCAGCAAAACGAGCTTACATTTATTGGCTTGGGAGCTGTTGACCAATTTGAACTAAACCTAGATGCGAATGAAACGGAAGATCAACAATTCTTATTAGCGCAGCTACCCGTTTCTCCTCAGTGGAATTACACCAATGGCCTGGTCTACAAGCGCTACCGCGACGATGGATACTGGACCTTTGTGGTTAGTCGGAATATGTTGAACAATGAATCTGAGAAGTACCTCGATAATGATGAAAGTTCTGAGGATAACCTGATCCTACGCTATCGTAGTCAAGAGATTGAGAATAAGCTTCGTATTGAGGACGTGCGACAGCTAGGGAATTACAAATTAGGTTACGGTGTCAACTACGAGTTTGACAAGTATAACAATCGGACCTTTAATCGAATATTTACTAGTGCGGGATCCCAGGAAGTAGACTATGCCTCGGAGTTTGATATGCATCGTTACGGCTTCTACGGAACGCTAAGCCGCAAGTGGCGCGACGATCGCCTGGTGCTGTCATTAGGACTGCGTTTTGATGCCAACACTTACTCAGATGAGATGAGCAATCCGCTTGAGCATGCTTCCCCACGTTTGTCCGCCAGTTATGCGGTTAGTCCGTCGATTTCTCTGAATTTCAATACTGGAATTTACTACCAACTTCCGGCTTACACCTTGCTTGGGTATCAAGAAGATGGCAAGTTTATCAATAAAGAAAATGGTATTGACTATCTCTCGAATTACCATCTGGTAGGAGGTATAGAGTGGAATACTGCAAGTAACTCCAAGATTACGCTGGAAGGGTATTACAAGGGGTATCAGGACTATCCGCTCTTGTTACGAGATAGTTTGACTTTGGCCAACCTCGGTGGTGACTTTGGAATTGTAGGGAACGAACCGGCCGTTCCATTTGCTGATGGCCGTGCCTACGGAGTAGAGTTCCTCTTCCAGCAACGCTTGTACAAAGGCTTTTATGGCATCTTCTCTTATACACTAGGTTGGACAGAGTTCCAGGATAAGAACCGTGAGTTTGTTCCTTCGGCCTGGGATGCCCGCCACATCGCCAACCTAGCAGTAGGTAAGCGTTTCAATAATAATTGGGAGATTGGTGTCAACTGGCGTTTTCAAGACGGCTTACCATTCACACCCTTCTCGGAAACCTCTAACCTGATTACCAACTGGGAGCGGAATGCAAGAGGGATTCCAGATTATGATCGCCTGAATACCCTTCGTCGTGAAGCTTTCAGCGCAATTGACCTACGCATTGACAAGAAGTGGTTCTTTGATAAATGGAGTTTGAACGTTTTCCTGGATATTGAAAACCTCACTGCTGCAGCTGTAAGCGATGTTCAGTTGATTCTGGATCGCCCACTCGACGAAAGTGGAAACCCTATCGGAGCACCAACTATTATTAATCCAGATGCCCCGGAAGCCGAACAGCGTTATCTATTGAAAGATTTGGAAACTGGTACCGGCACTCCACTGCCAAGTATTGGTATTATGATTGAAATGTGATTTTGTTTTAATAATTTTAATAAAAAACAAAATTAACTTATATTGAGTCTTTGGCGGCAAGTATCGTCAAGGACTCTCTGAATTTAAAACCTTTATTATGCCACAAAACAAACGCATTCTCTTTGCTCCTATTCGTTTGCGCACCGCTCTTAGAGCACAAGCGCTATGTCATCCGGCACGTCTCGAAATCATTGAACTACTCCGTCATTACGACTTTTTGTTGTGTAGTGAAATCGTTGATTACCTACCGTTACAGCAGAGTACTATTAGTTATCATCTTTCCGTCTTATTACAAGCAGATATCATCATACGTGATGAAATGGCCGGTGTAGTCGGCTACCGTATTAACATGCTCGGTTGGCGAACGGCTAAGGAATACTTGCAACAGTTTTTTGCGGAGGTAGGGTAGTGGAATGGGGTAGGGTAAACGGATGAAAAGCGTCATCGAAAAAATTAAATAACTCGATTTTTGACTTGATTTTATAGCTATTAAATTAGCCTTAAATTTCTGTTTTTGAGGTGTTTGTATTCGAGTGGTGCGTCATCGAAAAAATTAAATAATTCGATTTTTCTCAGTCGAACCCCAAAACCTCCCCTTCCTCAACAAGACGTTGTCGCACTTTTGGATTAGTTCGTATCTTTCTGTTATGAACTAAAAAAGTAGGCTCATGCGTCTTGTATTCCCCTTCTCATTTCTGTTGTTACTGCTCTTTTCTTGTGCTAATCAAGAAAATAATGGGACCAATGAACAAGTCGCCGAGGGCTTGCCACCACTTGAGCAATCAGCGGAAGAGGATGCTTTGGGTACCGTGGACATTACAGTCACGGGCTCTGAAGCAGGTATTGCTGCTTTTAAGCGTGGGTTGCTACTGCTCCACTCCTTCGAATATGATGATGCGCGCGCTGCCTTTCAAGCAGCTCAAGCAGCAGATTCAACGATGGTGATGGCCTACTGGGGCGAAGCAATGACCCATAACCATCCCCTCTGGCGCCAGCAAGAGATAGAGGATGCTTTAGCTGTACTCAACCGTTTGGCTCCCACAAAAGCCGAGCGATTGGCCTTGGCCCAGACACCACTGGAGCGAGATTTTCTCTCGGCACTAGAGCAGCTTTATGCGCCCGAAGGAACCAAGCAGGAGCGTGATCAGGCTTACTCCAGCTATTTGGCTAAAATGAAGGCGAAGTACCCCGATCAGCAGGAGGTAGCTGCGTTCTATGCCTTGTCAGTACTAGGGGCAGTACCCGTTGGTCGTGATGAGGAAGCTTATGAAAAAGCCGCACGAATAGCCCAAGGGGTAACCGCAGAAAACCCTAATCACCCCGGGGCCCTGCACTACCTGATCCACGCGTATGATGATCCTAGTCATGCCCCCAAAGCAGTTCCTGCCGCAAACAATTATTCCAAGGTGGCACCAGCGGCGGCCCACGCCTTGCATATGCCTTCGCATATTTATGTGTCGATGGGTATGTGGGGTGATGTCATTTCGTCCAACATTGCCTCTTGGGATGCCAGTGTTGCCCGGATGGAGCGTAAAGAATTGGACGATAACGCCCGTAGTTATCATGCGCTACACTGGTTGATGTATGGACTTACCCAGCAGGGGCGCTATAATGAGGCTAAGAAAATTATGGGCGACCTGAAAGGCTACACCGCCAAGGAGCCGAATCGGGCTGCCCGTTCCTACATGGTCACTATGCTTGCCAATTATTTGGTAGAAACGGATGACTGGGATAATGGTGCAGTCTGGTCCATGTCTGCTGATCGTGAGGACTTGAACATTCTAACCCGCGGCATCTACCATTTTGCGGAGGGATGGCGTGCCTATAAACTGAACGATCAGGAAGCTTTAGCGACTACTATCCAGACTATGGCCAATGAACGTAAGGCTGCGGCTAATCAGGTGACGGCTTCTGGAGCGCCCATGTGCAGCGCCGCTGGCTCCAATCGTTCACTCCCGAATCAACTGGATATTGATCAGGCTCGGGTGATGGCATTAGAACTCGAAGCAATGCAAGCGCAGTTACAAGGGGACCTCATCAAAACAGAAAAGCTTTTGGCGGAAGCTACTGCCCTAGAGCAAAAGCTGAGTTATGCCTATGGCCCGCCGCGTATCGTCATGCCGTCCTACGAGCTCTACGGTCGTTGGTTGCTAGAACAAGGTCGCCCCACTGAGGCTATGGAACAATTTGAGTATGCCTTAGCTAAGGGGCCTGGTCGTTTACATGCGCTTGCCGGGGCTTGGCAGGCCGCTGAGGCTACTAAAAATCAGAGTCGTGCCGATGAGCTAGCAGAACTCCTTCGGGAAAATATCCGGGGGGGCGATACTGAAGTTAAAGCGCGCTTTATGCCTAATAATTTACTCAGCGCCATATGATATTCGAATAGTCTGCCTATTTTGAAGACGCTCTCAATTATATCTGTTAACCTGTATTAGTGACTACTATGAAAAATGTTCACTTATCGCTCGCGGTGGCCTTACTGTTGAGCTATTCTCTATTGTCCGCGCAAGATACTCTCATTATTCTTACCGATTCTACGACTACCTTGCCACTCATGGATCTACAATCCGTAGACGCTGCTTACGAAACCTGGCAGGTGCGTAGTACACCTTATGCCTTTGAACAAATTACGGCACCTGACTTTAACCAGGGCCTGATTTCTGACCCTAGCCAATTGGTGCAGGGACGCATTGCCGGTACCCAGATCTACAACCGTGGTGGTGACCCCAACACAAGTGCCCTAGTAAGAGTAAGGGGACTTTCCTCTTTGTCCCAACGACAGCCACTCTTTGTCATTGACGGGGTTCCGGGCGCTGCCTTGGAAAACCTGGATCCCAACGACATTGCTTCGATTACCATATTGAAAGACGGTGCTAGCCAAGCGCTTTACGGGATCCGTGCTTCCAATGGTGTGGTTTTAATCAATACCAAAGTTGGGCAGGCTACGCCAGGGCGTCTAGCCATTTCTTATACGGGTCAGGTGGCTACCTCTAGTGCTCATACCGGCATTTCCACCATGGAACCTACAGCGTTTTTAGCTGCGGGTGGTTGGGATTTTGGTAATAGTACTAGCTGGATGGATGAAGTACAACAATCTGCTCTAAGCCATACCCATGGTTTAGCTGTTGCTGGTGCTACCGCAAAAACGAACTACCGCATCTCTGGTAATTATCGCGATGTAGAAGGCGTCTTAAGTAAATCTGGTTTTGAGCAAGCCAACTTACGGGCGAATGTGCAGACCTCCTTACTGCAGGATAAATTAAAAGTGCAATTGACCAGCGCGTATACGGATCGCAATAGTGAGTTCGGTTTTCAAGAGGCTTTCCGCTACGCAGTAAATTTCAACCCTACCGCTCCGGTATTTGCTGCTGATGCACCATTTCCTTTCTCCACCACTCAATTCGGTGGTTACTATGAAATGCTCGGATTATTTGATGGATTCAACCCCAGAGCTATAGTTGATCTCAACGATCGCTACGGGAAAGATCAGGTATTTAATGGTCAGGCATTCCTACAATATGAATTATTTCCACAGCTACAACTCAACGCACGTTACGCCTATCAAAATCACTTTGCTAACGAACGGGCTTATTATTCGCCCCAATCCATATTCCGCGGTAACGCTTCATCACCAATCGAAGACCGTCGTGGTCGGGCGGATCTACGCGACTTAGAGCAACGCTTGTCGGTTTATGAGTTCTTTATCAACTACGGAACCGATTTTGGTAATTCAAGATTGGACTTCACTGTTGGTACATCCTACTCCGATGGTAGTACTACCGATCTCGGATTCACGCTCTTTGGTTTTGATGATCCTACACTCTTGGAAGAAACTCGACGTATTGATAGCTACGATACCTGGCTGGACGAGACCGTTGAACCAATAGATACCCTTAGCAGTAGTTGGGCTACACGTCATTCCGCTGTTTTTGGTCGCTTGCAGCTTAGTATTGCCGATCAGCTATTTGTGCACACCGCACTGCGCTCAGAGGGTTCTTCCCGCCTTGGTGTAAACAACCGTTGGGGAAGCTTTCCTTCCGTTGGTATCGCATGGGATATGAGCAAAAAGATGGCCAATATTGATCTGCTCAAGTTGCGCATGAGCTTTGGTCTTACCGGGTCTGTGCCAGATCAGGCGGGCTTATCTGCGCAATACAACGATCTATTTCCCAATGGAGATGGCACCTTCTCACCTAGTGAGGTTCGGCAACCTAATCCAAATTTACAGTGGGAAGAAAAAAGCGAACTGAACCTAGGAGTTGATTTTCGTTCTGGACGCTTCCAAGCTTATTTCGAATGGTATAATCGGGAAGTAGGTGATTGGGTTGATTTCGTACCGGGACAGTTTCCATCTCAGTTGGGTAATGAGGATGCCATCCAAAGTACGGGTATCGAACTGGGAGCCGATGCCGTCCTAGTGAATAAGAAAGATGTGAGTTACCAAATGGGGCTACGCTTGGCTACTTTCCAATCTGAATTTTCCGTGGTTGGTTTTGGAATTCGTCGTATTTCTTCTTCCTGTTGTAATAGTGGTGATCCCATCATGGCGGCTCAAGAAGGAGAAGAACTAGGAGAAATCCTAGCTCCGGTAATTGAAGATGTTGACGAACAGGGATCCATCATTTTTGCGGATCTCAATGGGGATGGCGTTATCCGTCGCGACCCTTTTGAGGTATACACACCGGAAAGTGACTTGGCCGTAGCAGGCAATGGTCTTCCCAGCATGGAGTTGGGAATTACCCAGCAGTTTCGCTATCGCGATTGGGAACTGAGCGCCTTTATCCGTGGTGCCTTCGGGCACAGCCTCTACAATGTCAATCGCCGCTTCTACGAGACTCAATTCCTGAACCGCGTTGTATCTAATTACGTGGATACGGATCTAAGGATGTCAGGTTTACGCAGCAGCTTATATGCCGATATCTATATTGAAAAAGCCAATTTTCTCAAGCTAGATTTTCTCAGTCTGGCTAGGTCATTCACCTTAGGTAATCCGTCTCAGCCACAGCGTTTACGGGTATCGCTTACTGCTCAGAATATTCTGCTTTCTAGCAGCTACACCGGTGCAGATCCCGAGCCGAGTTTCGAAGATATTGGTAGTACCGACAACGGTGGTGATCTGTTCGGAAGAACGCCAAATCCACTCATGCCTGGTATTGATCGGCGTACCAATTATCTGCCGGCACGGACTTTTACTTTTGGCGTTCAGCTGACGCTCTAGTAGATAGCTGAGCTAAATCGGTGGGCAAATTCGCCCTTTGTCAGCCAACATAGATTTAGGTAACAGGAATTCTCCTATTATTTGTGAGCTAGCAGTTGACTTTGCTAGCTCACACTAATTTATTTACCCATTAACCACCGCCTATGCCAGCGCTCTATGCTTTAGTGCTATTCGTTAGCCTTACTTGTTCACTTACTGCTCAGCAGTCTTATCTACTACCGCAAACGTCAGCTACCTTATATGATCATCTCTATCAGGTCAATGAGGCTTGGCTTACGGAGGTTTCGCCGAATAAATATTTGGGGCAAACCCAATTTCCTTCGGATATACAACGGATCCAACGCCACCTTGAACTGGTGGAAGGAATTCTACGTGAACGCCCGCTTGATCACTTATCTTATGAGCAACAATTGCGCCGAATTAAAGCCCTCAATCACTTAAATGCTTATTGGAAAGCTGGTCAATTTCCCATCAATAAGCACCTTCCAGGGCGTATCCCCATTTTCATAGATGAGCAAAACACGGCTTGTGCCGTTGGTCATCTGATGTTGCAAACAGGAGCGCGCGCTATTGCACTGCGTATTCAGGAAGAGAATAACAACGCTGATATTTCTGAACTACTTGCCTATCAGGAGGTGCCCAACTGGGCCGAGGCCAATGGATTTACTGCCGAAGAACTCGCTTGGATTCAACCCGCCTATTCCGTGGTGATTTTTACGCCCGAACCTTTTGGCTCGAATCAAGGTGTAGAGGGAGGAATCATTAATAGTATGCTCGTCTACAATGACGAACTATATCTTGGGGGTACCTTTGGAAGTATTGATGGAACCACTGCGCATAAGATTGCCATTTGGGATGGAACGGATCTACGTACACTTCCTGGTTTGGAACAAGATACGCCGGGTGGTATTACCCGTCTAGCCATCGACGAAACTACCGGTGACATCTACGCTATTGGTGCTTTTGATGCTTTTCCTGATGCTGATGGTACAGTCTTTCTAGCTCG
>JBCBWU010000159.1:0-16820 GCA_039816955.1 Bacteroidota bacterium | reverse complement strand
GTGACCGAACAAGTTGGTGGCGAAGCGCGCATCAACGAAGAAGCGACCAAGAGTGCCTTTTTAGACCTAGCAGGTGACTATGGTATCTTGCACCTCGCGATGCATGGTACATATGACCTGGAATACCCTCTCAACTCCTCCCTACTTTTCAACTACCAGGAAGGTGAGGATGTAGCGCTACAAGCTGCCGAGATTTACGGCATGGAACTGAATGCGGAAATGGTAGTACTCAGCGCTTGTAATACCGGCTACGGTCAGATGGCCGAAGGAGAAGGTACAATGTCTCTGGCCCGAGCTTTCAATTACGCCGGCAGTAAAAGCACCGTAGCCAGCCTATGGACTGCAGTTGACTACACTACAGCCGAGATCATGGTGCTCTTCTACAAATACTTACAAGATGGTTTACCCAAAGACCAAGCCTTACAGCAGGCGAAACTAGAATACCTCAACGATAATGTACTGAGCAGCCCTGGTACCCGGAGCCCTTATTATTGGGCTTGTAGTGTGGTCATTGGTGATACGGAGTCGCTGGTGAGCA
Source organism: Bacteroidota bacterium (assembly GCA_039816955.1). Classification (GTDB taxonomy): domain Bacteria; phylum Bacteroidota; class Bacteroidia; order Chitinophagales; family Saprospiraceae; genus Lewinella. The sequence continues at coordinate 16,282 of JBCBWU010000159.1, read as the reverse complement.
AGAGTATTTTGGGTTCTTACTGGTGGGTGATTGTGTTGATTGGCATATTGCTATTGGTATATAGGCGTAGGAACGCGGCGGTACGGTAGACGTGGATGTCACTGATTCCAATCTACCCCCAAAGTACTAGCGCTCCATCCACGCCTGCACAAACTCCACCAATTCTTCACTATGCAGATTCTTTGCCACAATACGGCCGTCCACGTCCAGTAGAAAATTGGCAGGGATGGTCGTAATACGCAGGCGGTCAATAAAGGGAGAATCAAGTTGGCATAAAAGCGAGATAATTCTAGACAAAGCTAAGAACTTAACTTCTGCCCACTTCCTCGGTGATCGACATCACGGAATTGCGCCATTCGCTACTGCTTTCATTATCTTCACTCAGATACTAAACATTTCGCCATGCGCACCATCACCATTGCCTTACTTCTTTGTTGTTCCTGGGCCCTTCAAGCTCAACTCACCATTCCGCCCTCAAGCGCTCCGGCTGAATTGCATACTCAAATTGGGCTTACTGATTTTACCATCACCTACCATCGCCCCAGTGTAAAAGGACGCGTGATTTTTGGCGAACTCCTCCCCTACAAGCAAGTATGGCGGACGGGTGCAAACGAAGCTACGCTCATTCGTTTCGACAAAGACATTCGCATTGGTGGTGATCCGCTGGCGGCTGGAACCTACGCTATCTATACCATCCCACAAGAGGAAGACAATTGGACCTTCATCCTCCATACAGATACTACGCTCTGGGGCGCCAGTGGTTACGACGAAAGCAAGGATGCGGCACGTTTCATGCTACCTGTCAAAAGCCTGGCTGAACGCGTGGAGACGATGGAGTTTCGTTGGATGGATATTACGCAGACCAGTGCCAAGCTTTGCCTGGAATGGGCGAACATTCGTTTAGCTATCCCCATTGAGGTCAATACCAATGAGCAAGTACAAGCCAGTATTGCGCAGGAACTCACCGCCAGCAATACCAATGGTAACGATTACTACCGTGCCGCCCGCTATTACCTGGATAACAACCTGGATCTACAACAGGCTAAAGGTTGGATGGACAAGCGGATTGAGCTGGGTGGCGAGCAGTTTGGGGTTATGCGGTATCAAGCCTTCATAGAGCGTAAGCTAGGTAACTTTGAGGAGGCCAATCGCATCATGCAGCGTTCGCTGGAACTGGCAGAATCTCGCCCTAACCCACATTACGTACGCATCAACACGCAGACCTTACGGGAATGGAACAAGGAGGCAGTTGCAGGTATGGATGGGGCAAGCCTACTGGCTAAGAGCATCAACTATCACGATCCAAATGGCGTTTGGGAGACCGAAGGAATTGACATCAAGCTCTACGAATCGCGCCCTGGCGGTGGTTACCGATTAACGGATCTTGCATTCAACAGTAATCAGGAAACCTTTTTACTTGACCAACGACGTGGACGTGACCACATTGTCAGAGAGTTGAGGCCCGATGGCTGTGCTTTTAAACTAAACGGCCAAGAAGCGGATTTTAGCGAGGAGGAAATTCGTCGATTTCGTCTCAGCTGCGAGGGTAATGAACTCTACAAAAACTACTATTCCTATCTGTGGGGCCTACCCATGAAACTGACGGACCCCGGGACCATCGTTGACCCTAAGGTTCATAATGTAGACTTCTTTGGAGATGAACTTTTGGAGGTCAAAGTCACCTACAGCGAAGAGGTGGGAGCTGATATCTGGTACTTCTACTTTGACCCTATCACTTACGCTTTGAGCGGCTACCGCTTCTATCATGATGAAGCTGACAATGATGGAGAGTACATTTTAGTAGAGGGCGAAGCTCAAGTGGGGCAACTGCGCCTGCCGGCTCAACGACACTGGTATACGCATGGTGACCGAAGATACTTGGGGTCGGATGAGATTGTTGGGGAAAGGTAGAATTAGAATTAGAGTGATCCGACTACGCTGGAAGCTTCGTCGGACAAGGGAAGTAAAAATGAAAGTCTTAGTGAAAGTGACAAGCATCCAATTAGCTCAATAGATAGTTAAAACAAGTACTTTTTTATGTTTGTACAACACCGAAATCTTCCGCGGAAGAGCGCTAATAGTTGGTTACCCGAACGAAAGGGGCTGCTTGATAAAGTATTGGCGGATTATTATATCCTTTGGGAAAATGAAGCTCCGATTCCTGATGATCAGCCGAAAGTGACAACAGCTTACGGAGAGGTGATGAAAGAACGACTAGAAGGAAGCGATCGCAGTCGCGCCTGGATCAATTACGTAGACCAGTTAAATCAGGTTTTTCCAGATAATCAGGTTAAACGTGAAACCAGATCACAACCGGGAATGGGCGTCCAAATAATCGTACAGGAGCAAACACTCGGGGCCTTAACTGCCAAGAAAACCCTGCATCTCTACCAGAGTTTATTGGGGCCTTTTTTCACCGTCTTTGGGGTAGATGAAGTCCACTATTATAATGGCTCCTACTACACCCATCAGTTTGATCCCATTATCACCGCAGCGCCGATTGAAGAGTACGAGCAAGCATTTATGCAACTGTGGGAGTATCATCAAACCCATTTTCCAGCATCGCATTTCATGTCCTTTAACCTAGCTCGCTTTCAGCATTCTGGCCTGCAAACATCTTCGACAAGTCATACCGGGGATAATTCTTGGCTGGAAGCACTATTTACGAGTAGAGACTTTGGTCAATACTCTTTTCGAGGTAGCATGCTCTTTGGTCTTGACCAATGGTGGGACATGCCTAAAAATGGCGGCTGGACTGCCTACCCTCCCGGACAAACCCCAGGTTAAATGAGTAGCAATAAAGCACAGCTCCACACACATTGTATCCAGTTACTCAACGAACGTATTGCCAAGCTCGAAGCTGCTGCTGCGACCGTACGTGAAGCTCGCAATAACGAAACTAAAAGTAGCGCAGGAGATAAGTACGAGACTGGGCGAGCAATGATGCAACAGGAAGAAGACAAGCTCCTGGCCCAGCAAGACGCCGCCCGGCAAATGCTCCTTCAACTACGGCAACTAAAGCCTGAACAGATAGCCAAACAGGCCAGCCCAGGCAGCCTGGTGCAAACCAATGCGCGCACCTACTACCTAGGCATAAGCCTGGGCAAAGTCATCTTTGCGGGCCAGACCTATTTTTGCGTTTCCACCGAAGCGCCGATAAGTAAGGTTTTACTAGGAAAAACGGTAGGCGATACTATTCAACTCAATGGCCGGGAGGAGCGAGTTTTGTCCTTAGCTTAAAGAGAGGATAGCATTATAGTGCTAGTAAATGGCGGAGCGGATTGTTTAGGTGGGAAGTGGGAGATGGGAGATGGGAGGTCGGAAATGGGAAGTCGGAATTCGGTATTTTTCTCCCTTCCGACCTCCCACTTCCCACCTCCGATTTTTAATTTACTTCCTTTCCACTAACCTTCAGCTGGTGCATGATCAGTAGGCTCAGCCTCTGATATGATCAGGGGAATAGCTTGCCGAATAGTAGCTTGTTCCCTTTGCGATAGCTCGTGATAAGAACGGTCATAACGCTGCTGAGCCGCTTGCTCCCAAAGTTCGTTGTAAGCCGCCTTGAGTTCGTTGTATACTTCCAGATAGGTTTCGTAGCTGGTAGAACGGTCATTGACCAGAGAGACGATAGCTTTGTTCGGTGCAGCGGCAAATTCTGGATTTCCTTCCGGGTTCATAATAAATGCCTTCACGGCGTCTTTCAATTCAGTGAGCGGTTGCTCCTCCCCACGAACCAAGACCGCGTTTTGGCTATTAATCGCCACTCGAAATAAATTGCGCATACGAATATTTTCTTGCGGTGGGTTTGGATCCCAGGGTGGAAGCTTTACCAACAGCCCACTATCCGACATAATGGTCGTAGTTACCAGGAAAAAGATCAAGAGCAGGAAAGCAATATCCGCCATACTTCCCGCATTTACTTCCGGTGCATTCCGGCGTTCAATAGTACGTTTCATTACAGCTAAGTTTTGTTGTGTTAGGAGACGGTCAAAGCCGAATCATCTTATGGTCAATTCTTAGCTGGTAGCCTATGATCTGATAGTAAGATGATTAGCGCTGGTAAAATGGTGCTTACCTTCGTGACGGATTTGTACTTATAGTCCTCCAAAGCGAAGAAAGAATGAACGCCATTTTCTTTTTCAAAGCACTGCACGTAGTTGGTTTTATTTCCTGGTTTGCCGGTTTGTTTTACTTGGTACGCGTATTTGTGTACATCATGGAAGCCAGCGAGCAGGAGGAACCCGCCCGGACGATCATGGGTGAGCAATTTCTGAAGATGGCTCGGCGGGTATACAAGATTATCTGCAACCCTGCCGTGTTCATCACCTGGTTTGCTGGTTTGGGTATGCTTGCATTAGATATGGCGGGGATCGCTCCTTTTGCTTACTTCACCAGCGGCACGGCAGGCTGGATGCATCTCAAGCTTCTATTACTCGTCTTACTGGTCGGTTACCATATCTACTGTGGTCGGCTATTACGCCGAATGGAGCAAGGCGAGCAACCCTTCAATGCCTGGCAGTACCGTTTGTTCAACGAAGTACCTACCCTCTTTTTGGTGAGTATCAGTTTTATAGCCGTTTACGGGAAGGCGGGGCGTTTAAACTACCTCTATCTTTTGCTAGGCGTAGGCTTATTTGCCGGGCTGGTTTACCGCGGTGCCGTAGCTTACCGGAAACGGCGGGCGACAGAGGAATAGAATTCTCCCAAACAGGGCGTAAAGACACACTGAAATCTTGTATTTTGTAGGAGCATTTAGCTATTCTCTGTTCAAACCTACGCGCATGTACAAGCTCTACTTTGCCCTTTCTTTGCTTTCACTAATTTTCTGTCCACTCCGCTCCCAAGACATACTTGATGATATTGCCTGGGCGGAAACCTTCAACGGCGCACTCCTTGGATCCGCCTTACTTGACTTTGACAGCGATGAAAACCTCATTCTTGCAGCCGAATACAATGGGTGTGAAGAATGCTTTATCGCTTGGCAGCAGGATACCTTGTTTAGTGGTGGAGACTCAGAACAAGACAATGTGTTTCTGGCACGAATAGACGGGGATGGCAATCTACTGTGGCATCTATTGATGGAGGCAGAAGGGCCCCAATCGGTTATTAGCATGGAGGTGGATAATGATGATAATATCCTTTTGTATATCCGTACTGATTCCACCTTTTTCCACCAGGACCAATTTTTCGGGGAGGGCTATAACTTAATGAAACTGGACCCAACGGGAAGCATGATTTGGTGTATTCCGGTAGACGGTAACCAGCATAACCGCAACCATCCGCAGCATATTGCTACCGACTGCAACAACGACATTGTACTCATGGGCGTAGTGAGTCAATCGCCAAACTTTGACATCATCTTAGATACGCTTATTGTCCCACCTGATACCTTCTTCCAGTACCAATTTGAGATGGACCCCCTTAGGATTGGTGCGAGTGAAATCATTGTGGATACGACCTCTATCTTCCTGGCGAAGCTGGCGGGAGAGAGCGGTGAGCTAGAATGGGCCAGAACATTCGAGTACCAGGGAGATGTAGACTTATCCGCTGTGGAAACCTCAGGAAATTCGGATATCACCGTGCTCGGAGGATTCAGGTTCAACGACTTAACGATTGATGACGAAACGCTAATTCTAAATACAACACAAAGCCCTGACAACAGGAACCTCTTCCTCTTGCGGCTCGACGAAAATGGGGAATTAAAATGGGCTAAAAGTTACTTTGATAATGCGACCTCGGGGCAATTAGAAATTACCGCAAATGGCAACATCATTACTAGTAACTACTTCCTGCGCACCACCATTTACGAAAGCGCCATGCATACCACCAATGGCAATGCTTCTGATCTACTCCTCTTTGCGGTAGATTCCCTGGGAGAATTTCTCTGGAGCAATACAGCTGGAACCACAGCGACCAATATCTACGCGTTTATGGAGACTAATACGGATAATGAGCTCTATCTATCCGGTGATATGGGGCGGGTAAATGGCCCCATTTTGAATAAGTTCTCACCCAGCGGTGAATTCCTCTGGGAGGTGGATTACACACTTGCTATTTCGACCAATAACTTAGGAAGAGATATAGCCATGGACCCGAACGGCAACTTGTATCAAGTGGGTACCTACGGCACAAATATTGTCATTGGCACCGATACCCTGACTAGCGAAAATTTTGGTTCCGCCATTTTCATTGTAAAGTTCCAGGATCAAGGTGAAAACACCGAGCATACCATTTGTGATGATCTGGTAATGACCACTTCGCCCGCTGCTGCGGAACGATCTATCCAACTGTATCCCAATCCCGCTTTTGCAACGGTCAACATTGCTGGCCTGAATGGATTATCTGGTTCAGTACAAATGTCAATTTATGGAGTAACCGGAACGCTGGTAAGCAGAGACATCCTACCAAGCCCGGCAGAAGGGGTAGCACTAGATGTTTCCAGGCTAAGGCCAGGTATGTACTACATCGAATTCGTAACAGACGATGGGATACTAAAGCCGGTGCCGCTTTTGATCCAGCGCTAAGGCCAAACAGGGAGGGTGGACATAATTTCTGTTTCTCAGAAGAGAGGGTAAGGTTTATGGTTTCCACTGTATCTATCCTAAAACCTCAACATGACACGAGTGATCTTTTGGACGCTTATCACCCTTTTAACAAGTTTAAATCTCGCAGGTCAGATGACCACTACACCGGAGGAGTTCTTTGCGCACGTAAAAGCGGGTGAGCCCGCGTTTGTGCAGTTTGACAAATCTGTATCCATCTTGTTCTTCGAGGAGCGAGTTCCGAATACCTTCTATTATGAAACGCTGAAGCGTGGTAACGACTGGTTCTTTCTTAGTTACAATGAACAATACGACCTAGCTAACCAGGTACTCTGCCAATGCGAACTGGAGGAATTGCAATTGTATTTCTCCATCATGGAACGACAGTATTTAGCAGATAAAATGTGGGGCGTTTTTGCTCCGGATACGCTGGGGCAAAACTTCCAACTCGAGAACTGCCTAGTGGCTTCTCAGCTAGACGCCTTTCTCCCCGAAGCCCCCGTAATAGAAAAATACCTGAATGGTCAAAATTCACCACCAATCGCCAATGGTAATCCATTCGAAGCTGAGGTTAAGGCTGAAATGATCCTGCGGGAAGATGGACACTGATTACTGGATTTGTCAGGAGAGATTCCCGATACTTTAAAGATTCTGGAAGTTACTCGACCACAATTACACTATTTACGCACGGCTGAAAAAAGCTACTACCCAACAACCGAAACGGCGAACTGGCAGGCTGATTTAGTCAAAAAAGGTCATTACACTACTCAATTTAAAGGCTATCCCGAAGCAACTTGGGATAACGATCTGGGGAAGCACCGTAGCTACCCAGTAGACAACCCACAGCAAGAGTGGAACGTACAGTTTAACCTACGTGCCGCAGATGAACAACCTACTGGCCCAATGGAAACTGCCGGCAGTGTGGGCTTGCTGGTGAGCAACGGACAACTACAAGAGCATGCCGATTCATTGGATTGGTTTGAAGCGGGTAAATCTTACACTTTTAAAATAACGGACATGGGTACGCTTTTCATGAGAGAAGCGGAGAGTACGAGCGCACTTGGATATGGCCTCTTCATGCAAACTTATTGGCAAACTGCTGCCTTTATCAATGAAATGGGTGACACGCTAGCGCAATTTAAGCATGATCAAGCGCCTTTCTCCGTAACAGTCCAAACAGATGCTGCATTAGAATACGAGTTAATTTTTACTACGCTCAATCAGCGCCTTATTCGTATTCCATTCCAGCAGGAGTGCTCCAGTGAAGCCCTAGTGCCGCTCTTCAGTTTGGGCGAAGCTCATTTCAAACGCTACAAATACGAAGTCAAGAACGCAGAGTGGGGAACGGGCTACCAAATAGCAGCGCTCTATGATATTTTTGTTCCACATCACAATTCAAAAGACAGTTTTCGTCTCACCGCTGCCTATGATGATACGGGCAAGAATTTATTGCTAGCACAGGCAGATAGTATTGATGTATACAACCGCCACGTAGGAGAAGAATGGGGAGACGATGCTCCCTGGTGGGCCCGCCCTATCGAGGATCATTGGCGACAAGGCTTCAACTGGATAGAACATGTAGATGGCAGGTATCTCCGTGGCGAGACAGTCTAACTTTCGGCACGCAACTCCCCGTAGCGGATGTTCAGGAGCAAATTATTATGAGTCCGGTCCCGAATGTGCTGCCAGCTTATTTCTACACCCTTGGCGATGCTTATTCGACAACGGATCAGGGACTTGAAGCATGTTTTGAATTTCCAGTACCGGAAGGCTACAGTTTTGTACAAATCAATTACGAGCTTAGCAGAATTCAGCACCTCGTTGATGACATGGGTAACGACCTCCTAGAGCTAGATCGGCAAATGGGTGCTTGGAACAAGGAAAGGCAGAAACAATTCTTAAATCCTTCATCGGATACTTATCACAACATTAGAACCAATAAGTGGGCCATCGATCGAACTGGTATAAACCCAATGGCACCCTTCATTATCCAAACACGTAGCACCCCCACGCTACAGGCTACACGAGCAATGGGGCAAGTAAAACTGGTCTACGACTGTATAAATCCAGACGAATTTCAGAGCGACACGCTGAGTCTCACCTATAATAATCAGGAGCTCATTCAACTAGAGGTAGATGGCCACACTGTAGAATTTGAACGTTTCATCCGCGAAGAAATAGGTGGCGTACAATACCGTGGCTACAATTTGAAGACAGATGACCAGACTATCTTCGTAGTAGCGGTAGCCGCCAAGAACGGTGAAGAGCCAGTAAGCCCTAATCCCGAATTAGATTACGATCTTCACAACCTCTACATCCCAGAAGATCTGGAAGAAGCGGAACTGAGCATCAATATCTTCTACCTTGAAATGCACCAGCACGAAGAGCTCTTAGATATTGAGGTAAGCATGAAAGGTACCTTAGGGTATTAACAGCAGTTCTTCGATAGCTCAAAGTGATTTTGCGGCCATAAAACAGGGGGCTCATCGAAAAAATTAAATAATTCAACCTAGAACGTAAATTTCTGAATATCAAATAAATAAACTCAAAAATAATTTAAAACAAGCAGTGCCCATCGAAAAAACTAGTTTTCTCGATGGGCACTGCAAATTTCAGGGCATCCCCCCCCGCCAAAACAGCTTTCCGGCACCTAAAAACTACCGGCTAAAACACTTCTTTACCGCGTCAGGTACATATACCGCTGCTTGTCCAGCTCACGGAAGAATGGATCACTAAGGTCTTTGATAAAGCGGATGGCCTCACCGGTAGACTTCATTTCTGGCCCCAGTTGCTTATCTACATTTGGGAACTTGTTGAAGCTAAACACCGGCACCTTGATGGCAAAGCCACTAGGACGTGCCTGAATGTGATAGTCTTTCAACTTCTTCGCTCCAATCATTACCTCGGTGGCGATTTTCAGGTAAGGTACTTGGTAAGCCTTAGCAATGAAAGGCGTGGTACGGCTGGCGCGTGGGTTCGCCTCAATGACGTATACCTGGTCGTCTTTGATCGCAAACTGGATATTGATCAGGCCAAGGATGTTTAGTGCCTTAGCCAACTTCTCCGCAATCTCCACCATCTGGTTCACCGCGTTTACCGACAAGCTGTAGGTAGGCAGCACTGCTGCTGAATCACCAGAGTGAATCCCTGCTGGTTCAATGTGTTCCATGATACCCATGATGTGCACTTCGTCACCATCAAAGATGGCGTCTACTTCGGCTTCTTTAGCACGATCCAGAAAATGATCTACCAGCACTCGGTTATCTGGCATGTGCTTAAAGATGTGCAATACGTGTCGCTCCAGTTCGTGGTCGTTGATCACAATCCGCATATCCTGCCCTCCCAGTACGTAGCTTGGACGTACCAGTACCGGATAACCTACCTTGTTCGCTACTTCCAAAGCTTGGTCCGCATCATCGGCAGTACCGTAGCGGGGGTAAGGGATATCCAATTCTTTGAGCAAATCAGAAAATGCGCCACGGTCCTCTGCCAAGTCCATGCTTGGGAAGTCGGTACCGATGATCTTGATACCTTTCTTATGCAGGGTCTCCGCCAGCTTCAAAGCCGTTTGGCCACCCAGTTGCACAATCACTCCTTCCGGTTGCTCCAGCTCAATGATCTCCTCCAGGTGCTCCCAGTAAACGGGTTCGAAGTAGAGCTTATCGGCCATGTCAAAGTCGGTAGAAACCGTCTCTGGGTTACAGTTGACCATGATGGCCTCGTACCCTGCTTCTTTGATCGCCAATAAACCGTGAACACAGCAATAGTCAAACTCAATGCCCTGACCAATCCGGTTAGGGCCTGAGCCTAATACAATGATCTTTTTCTTATCGGTTGGGATACTCTCATTCTCCTCATCGAAAGTACTGTAGAAGTAAGGCGTCTGGGCCTCAAATTCCGCAGCACAGGTGTCCACGATCTTGTACGTACGGCGTACGCCCAGTTTCTTACGGTGCTTGGTTACTTGCTCTTCTTCTACCCGCAACACCCAGGCAATTTGAGCATCTGAATAACCTACCTGCTTCAACTCCCGCATGAAAGACTCTGGAATATCCTCCGCTACGTTGAAGCGCATCAGGCGCTCCTCCATTTTCACCAGTCGCTTAATCTGCTTGATGAACCAAGGGTCCATTCTGGTGAGTTTGTGGATGGTTTTGCTCGGTACTCCCAAGCGAAGTGCATCTTTGAGGCGGAAGATGCGATCATCACTCACTTTCTCCAGGCGGGTGAGGATGTCGTCCGTTTTAATCCACTCTTTCTTATCCGCACCCAAGCCAGCGCGGCCCTGTTCTAAACTTTGGCAGGCCTTCTGTAAGGCTTCCAGGAAGTTGCGGCCAATACCCATTACTTCCCCTACAGATTTCATCTGTAAGCCTAGTTCGTGATCTGCTCCTGGAAACTTAGAGAAGTTCCAGCGCGGCATCTTCACGATTACATAATCTAAAGTTGGTTCAAAGTAGGCTGAGGTAGTCTTGGTGATTTGGTTCTTCAGTTCGTCTAGTCGGTAACCAATGGCCAGTTTTGCAGCAATTTTGGCAATTGGGTAGCCGGTAGCTTTACTCGCCAGTGCCGAAGAGCGGCTTACCCGTGGGTTGATCTCAATTACGATCAATTCTTCCGTTTCTGGGTTTTGTGAGAACTGGATATTACAGCCACCCGCAAAATTACCCAACGAACGCATGGCCTTGATGGCCTGATCACGCATCTCCTGATAGGCACTATCCGATAGCGTCATGGCTGGGGCAACCGTGATCGAATCTCCTGTGTGAATACCCATTGGGTCCACATTTTCCACCGTACAGATGATCACTACATTATCCGCAGCATCGCGCAGCAATTCCAACTCGAATTCTTTCCACCCTAGTACTGCTTTTTCCACCAGCACCTCGTGCGTGGGGCTCATGTTCAGACCGTGGCGCAGTTTGGCGTCAAACTCGTCGGCGGTATGCACAAAACCACCACCGGTTCCTCCCAAGGTATAAGAAGGGCGAATCACCAGTGGAAAGCCAATTTCCTGTGCGGCTTCCTTACCCTCTAAAAAAGAATTGGCGATGCGCGAAGGTGCCACCGCCAAATCGTTATCGATCATATGCTGCCGAAAAGCTTCCCGGTTCTCGGCCAGCTCAATGGCGTCCAGGTCTACCCCAATGAGCCGCACATCATGTTTTTCCCAGATTCCCTGCTGTCCCGCTTCAATGGCCAGATTAAGCGCCGTTTGCCCTCCCATAGTAGGTAGCACCGAATCAATATTGGGGCGCTCACGGAGTATCTGATCCAGGCTCTCTACCGTTAGCGGCAGCAGATAGACGTGGTCCGCCGTAACGGGGTCCGTCATAATAGTAGCCGGATTACTATTGATGAGCGTTACCTCAATTCCTTCTTCACGTAAGGAACGAGAAGCCTGGCTACCAGAGTAATCAAACTCACAAGCTTGTCCAATAATAATAGGGCCACTCCCAATGATGAGAACGGAACGGATAGAATGATCTTTTGGCATGATGCTGCAATTTTTGCGTTACTTACGACCCGGTTAAAAGTAGGTGGGTAGGGGGTCGAAAATTTTACGTTCGGCACAAATTGCGGGCAAAGATAAGGGACTGGCTGGAAAAAATGGTATTGCGATTATTTATTTTTTTGAAGAGAATAGCGGTACACAAGAAATAGTACTCCGGACATCTGAGATAGAGCTGGAGAAAGGGTTGCAAGAAGATAAATTGCAAATTCTTAGTATGCTTTACCGGAGTGGACGCTATTAGAAATGTGCTTTTCATTAGAAGAAATTATCACTTGTACATCCAATTCTTATTCTTCCCATTCCATAAGCAAGCAGCTAGTGGTTGTAACCCCATGTTGTCTGGATCCAATATTTTATCATACATTTTTTGGGCAAGATCAAATTCCTCATTCTTAAACCAGATGTACGGGACAACAGCTTCGATTTCAGCAACCTCTTTAAATCGCCATTCTCCCCCGTAGGTGTGGATTTGTAATTCCCCCAGGTACATGAGCAAGGGCAAAAAGAGCTGATGAGTCACCTCATCGGTGTAGATCAACTCCCAGAGCGCTCTATGAAGGGCGTTCTGACCGGTCTTATCGTAGGTTAGCGCTTCTCGCTTGAGCTTCAACGGATCCGCTAGCGCGTCCAATAGTGTTTCTCTTTGTGCAAGGAATTCAGTGCCTTGTGGATTTCGCCCTTGCCATAGCCGCGCATCAGTTAAGCTCATGTACGCAAAGTAGAACTCATAATCCTGCCGGTGGGAAAATAGCAGGCACCTATATACGGATCCTGGCTCAAGTTCGCGAAAGAGTATGCACTTACCGTCATTACCAATAATGAGCTCACCCCACTTGACTTGCTCTCGGTCTACTTCTGGAAAGTCGTCTATTAGTGCCCGATAAGTCTTGGAACTGTATTGAAGGTAAGGTACTGGAGTCCCGTCCTTGAGTAAGAACATTCGAGCTTTGGGATCTTCCTCGTAAGGAAACTTGGTGAAAGTCCTCTTGTAGTATGGATCCTTTTCTAGCTGTTTGATCTCAGTTTGGACTAATTGATCTACCCTTAGCGCGTTTTCTAAGTCTTGCTTAGTCTTATAGAATACATAGCTGTATTGTCGTTCAATAACGGCCACTCCATTCGGCAGCAGGTAGGCCACTGGAGGAACCTCCTCAAAATCCTTGGAGCGAAGCTCAACCTGAAGCAGCTCGCGTTCCTGAAATTGGCTCATTACGTGCTCTCCCTCTCGTTTGTCCCTCGGTATAAAGGAGTTGATTTGCAAGCCATATTTCGTATTCTTCGTCTTGAAAGGAATTTCTTTATCCATGACAATATTTACTTGGTTCAAGGAGGAGGAACTTCTCTAGAGGTTGGTGCCCATCTCTGCTCTTAAAAGCTTGCTATGTAGGTCTTCTGTGAAATCTTCGCCTTGGCTGAAAGGGATCAGGAACAATCCCGTAAATCTTTCTTGTTCAATCGCGTTTTTGATTCGTTCATTGACTAAGAAAATCACTCCTTTCGGCCTAATTAAGAATCCATCATACGGGACATCCTCTTTCAAATAAATGGCTTTTCCAAAGCGAGCATTACGGGCCGTAATATCGTCATGAGATAAAATATTTTCCGCTTCCTTGTATTCATACTGATCAGAGATTGGATTCTTTTCATAGGTACAAAATGTAGATCGGCGGTAATCAATGATATCCAATTGTAATCTTTGGAAAAGCACCTTAAATGGATGTTTTTCTTGGCCATGAAGTACGTGGGTATCATATGCCCGATGCGGAGCAAGCTTGAATGAAGCAAGGCAATTGTAAAGTGCTTGACTAATGAGAGGAGAGGCATCATTAGTTATTACAGATGTCATCCAGTCGGTAACTGATGCCCCTCTGATTCTTTTAAATGGAGGAATAGGTAATGACGCAGGTAGAGTGTCACTGTATAAATATTTCACCCATTGCGTCACCGTATAAGGGATTTCCTTGGAAAAGAGGGGTTGGGCTTGATGAATTTTCCCTTTGGGCCTAATCGTTCCCTTTGCTGTTTTTGTAAGTATGTACCAGTTCATAGTGAGCGTTTTGAAGTGGCAGGGATTAACAATCTTTATAAATCAAGTTTATGGGCCTTCATGGTTACACCTTCCTGCGTGAAATCTTCACCCTGCGCTAAAGGCACCACTACGATACCGCTAACATTTTCATCAATTAAGCGCTGGGCAACTCGTTCGTTAACGATCCAGCAGGAAGGATAGCCCATAATGAAAAAATCGTAGCCTATTTAATAATGTAGTATTCCATCTTTGTGTCTTACTTAATTTTGGCACTAAGGGGTGGCCGCAGGAGATACGATATGGTCCTTCTCTATCCAATGTACTCTGATTTTTCGAAGCGGAGCCCTGTTGTTTTACTACGAATTAGAGCCGTTTTCAATCTCTCCGAAACTAAAGTACCCAGTATTCCAATTCTGTAGAAAGCGATCATCTCTTTACTTCTATCAAAACTGGATTTGAAATGGAGTTTATGTAGGATCACCAATATCCCAATTACCCCCAATCGCTTCAACTATTTGAGGGTAACTAGGACCAATCACCTTAGCATCGGTCATAAATCGGACTTGGTAGTATGGCATAAGTTATTGATCAAATTTCTTTGCCATTGTAACGATATCTTCTACGGAAAAATCTGCACCCTGCGAAAGAGGTATTAGCACCACCCCAGTTATATTCTCCTGTCTGATTCTTTCAGCTAAATGTTCATTGACGATCCAGCAATAAGGTCTGCTTATCGCAAAGAAATCATGAACAATATTTTTTTTGTCTAAGAATAGCGCTTGGGTGGAGACCGTACCTTTCTGATTTTCGATTTTGCTCCTTAATTCACGAGCATCATTAACCTGAAAAGCTACTACGCTTTTTGCGGGAGGATTTTGGGAAAAATCGTAGGTGGTTCGTGAGAACTTACTCTTTGTGAAGTCAATGTATTCATCCATAAACACATATTGATGAAACAGAAAGTACTCCAATGGTTTGCCGGAAGCATCTACAATGCTAAATGGGAGGAATTGTGATTCTGGATATTTGAAGCCATCATTAAGAATACGTAGAAATTTCTCACTAATTACACCGTAAAAGGGGAGCGTAAGACCAGTGATCCGAGCCAGTAAGTCCGTTTTTTTTGCACTACGAGCTAGCTGGTACTTGGGTAAAACAACTTCTTTGGATACTAACGTACGATAAAAAGCAGAAAAGTCAAGGTATGCGCCCATTACACCATCTTCCAATACTGTAGCAAGAGACGCAGCTCTGCCAACAACTTTGGAATTACTCGAGTGAGTAAGGATAAAATACTTCATAGATCATATTTGTTCAGATGGTGGAAGCGCATCTCCCACCATCCGAAAATTACACTGATTTTTATGATTGGATTATGGGAAGTCTGGAAGAGTTATATCATTGATATTGGGTCCAGTGCTTCCTTGTCCCATCGCATTTTTTAGCAAGGTCTGCCATTGCGCCAGGGCTGTTGCTGCCTCTTCGGAACTAGCACCTGGGTTATCATTCATCCATTGAGTCATCTTGTTTTCAATCCGATTTGAGTAATCTGAATGATTACTGGTATGTCGAGACTGGTGCACTGGCCAACCATTCGAAGGCATATGCATATGAAATGGATCAACTCCGCTGGGTAGATTATCCGGGTTAGCTCTTGCCGCTTTTTGTACTAGGGGATGATTCCATTTTGCCTGCGGTATCACGTGATGTGCAATATAAGCAGCATCATCTAATTCACTGTAGACACCTTTCCAAATCTTACGGTATTGACCCTTTTGATTAAAGACAATATTTGCACCTTTTTGAGTCCAGGTGAATGTTCGGGTGGTTCCGGCAATGTCTACTGCTTTCCTTAAGCTTCTAGAAGCGGTAACAATAAATCCACCAGGTAACGCCCCACCAAAACTTATAAGTGCGTCAGTCCCATTACCTTCTATAGCATAAAAAATGCCATTTAAAACATCAGCCGGTAAGCCCAAACCTTCTACTAAGCCGGCAATGTCTAAAATAGTATGAAGCGCATCACTTACAGCATTGTACTCTGCCGTTAATCGAAGACGTAAGGACGACCACTCTGGATGCGCAAGTCCTAACAAAGCCATTTCAATAGCTATTGCTTCCTCATGTGCATCATAGTCATCCTCATCAGCCCATCCGGTATAATAGCCGCCAGGTACCGCAATACAGTAATCGTAC
>JBCBWU010000158.1:0-16824 GCA_039816955.1 Bacteroidota bacterium | reverse complement strand
CGCCACCATCCAGGCCAGGAAGGGTATCAGGGAGCTGACCAGAAAAAACCGACCCAGCGGTTTGAGCTGGGTCCGCAGTGTTTGTAACGTTTTACGCCGCAGTTGCGGACTTAATGCATAATGGTTCATACCAGGTTATTTATAGGTTGTTAGGAGGTCAATGGCTCAAGCTTTTTGGTCGTCGCTGGTTACGTTTGCGTTGCCGTTTTGCGAAGCCTGATCAGCAGGTAGGGTAAGGGCGATTTTAAGCTCCGTCCAATCCGTCTTCCGTAGGTAAGGGTTCCTGAAGGTGAACCACTTGTTTTCATCCATCCCGTTGATACGGGCCGGATAGTGCCGATCAATCTCACGGACTTCCTCCATGTAGGAGATATCCACCCGCGGATCGAAATTGCCCTGCTCGATGTAGAAAACCATGATGTTGTGCAGCTCCGGAATCTCCAGAATGTTGTCACCATTGCTTTCGAACTCGTAGAAGTTCTCGTTGCGTAACAGGGAGATCACCCGTTCAATGACCGACTTTTCCGAGCCGATTACCACCTTCGGAATATTCTGAGTCCGCTCCAGAATTTTATCCCGGATGGGCAAAAGGTAGGAGATGGCTTTGGCGGCGTATTTTTTAGCGACGTTCGGGTACTTTGATACGTAGTCCGAGACATTGTAATTCCGGATAGCATCCATTTCTTCCAGCTCCTGCCGGAAATTTTGAATACAATCAAAATAGAGCCGTTCGTGCAGGTTGTCGGTATTGTGCGTCAGGTAGTCCCAGAGACTGTTTTCCTGAATAAGGGTCACTTTAGACGGGTAATTCCGGCTGGCATTCTTCCGGTAATTATCCGCAGAAATCTTGACTTCCTCCCGGAAGCTTCCCGCCGGGAAAATGCGCAGAATCGGGATGGTTTCATCGCGCATATCCTCTTCAATTTCCAGCTGGCGTTTCTGGAGACTCTTAAAGCGTCGGTGCCGGTCGGTCTGGTCTTCCCGCTTACCGATGGTGCGGTGAATGGACCGGATGCTTTCTTCAATCTTGTGCAAGATCGGCAGATCGTACACCTGACTGAGGTTACGCGTACGCAGCGGAATTTCGCCTTTGACAATATTGGTACCCAGTTCGATCAGCTTTTCGATGAACAGGTGCATCTTCAACTGCTCGAAGGTAGTCAGCATCCGATCGGCCAGTACGGCCTCTTGCTCAAAGAGCAGCAGGTAGCGCTTGTTGGCCATCCAGCTTGCCTGCGACTGCAGGTGGTGCTCCCATTTGGCCGGATGGACGGTGATACCCAGGCTTTGCCAGTAGCGGATAATGCTCTTAATGCTCAGAGCGACGGCCTTAATCTGCATTTTGGTGTAAAACAGACTTTCGTACTGATTAAAGCTGCCGATTACGTAGTCAGAGATGGAAGCGATGAGGGAATCTACTCCGGTTTGGATATTATTACTGACAAAGCTGTAATATCCTTCCAGGTTAGCAGGCGAATACAGGTTGTAGAGGTAATCTGCCACATTATCCACCTGCCCGCGCGCAATCAGCTGTGCTTCTTTCCTGATTTCCTTGTGGATGTTAAGGCCCCCGGCCGCATTCAGGTTATCAAAGGCCGATGTCAGGAACTGTCCAAAGTGTTCGTTCATTTCCCGACCGATACGGGAAGTGTCGATCGGCATTTGCTGGTTCTTGTCCAGATAATTTTCGGGATTGATCCAGCGATTCAAAAGTTTGGTGCTCAAATCCAGCGAGAGGTACTCTTGGATCTGGGCTTTGGGGTACTGAATAGCGGATAAACCAAAAGTGCCGTATTTACCAATTTGCATATTGCCTCTGGCATCTACCAGGCGTTCCCGACGTTTGGCCCGCAGGCCAATGATGTTGAGGAACAGGTACAAGCCGGCCATTTTGTAGAGTCCGTTCAGCGTGTATAGCTGGGGGGTGCTATCGTTGTACGACTGGGCAATGAACTGACTTAATTCAAAGGGCGGCTCCTGAAAAACCTTGCGCGTGTTATTCGGCGCGGTGTACTTCTGATCCGCATTGTTGAAATGAGCCAGGGCAGTCAGGGCGCCGTAGGTATTGGAATACAACACCTCCTTACCACGAATGACGTCCGGTTCGGGTGGAAGCAACAGCAAGCTGTACAAATCCTTGATTCCCGGAATGATCGTGCGCACCAGATAAGCTAAATCGAGGAAAATACCCGAGCCCGTCCCCCCGGTCAGGGAGCCGGTAATGAACACGGCCGGTTCGGCACCGTTGCTATCGCGGGCATTCGGGCCACTTACCTTATTAAAGATTTCCTTCACCGCATTGATGACGTTCAGCAGGTTGTTGCCTTCCGTATTCTTACCCCACAGTGCCAGGCGGCCGCAAGCAGGTATTCCTCCGGCTCCGGAGCCCGCTTCGAGAGCATGATTTTCCGGCGGAAGCCAGGACATGGAATCACCGTGGGCCTGCTTCAATTCCTGGATCATCGTTTTCATGTTGGCCAGACTGATATAGACCTGACGAACCTCATTCTTTTTGGCGGTGATGCCGGGGTGATTATCCCGGTTGGTTTCGATGTAGATGAACTCTACAAAGTCGGGCTTATTCTGGTTGGTTTTCTCGTAATAGAAATTCTGTACCTGCTCCAAAATGTGCATACCACTGGAACCGATACCGATTAGTAAAATGGGTTGATATTGCGTACTCATGGTAAACAGGTTTTGAATTAAGCACTTTGGGTTTCCTCCCGCAGGCGGAGGAAATTGCGGGTGAAGAGGAAAATAATGGCCAGGTAAAGCAGTAAATGCGGCAGGAAACACAAGTAAGTAAGGGGTTTCTCATAAGTGAATTCCGGTACCTGGTCATTGCGAAAAACAAAGAAGAGGTAAGTACCCAGCACCACCTGCATCAGGGCCAGTGCCCAGAGCAGCGTAATGCGGATGTGGAAGTCGCGATTAAACTTACTCTTCGAGCTTTTAAGCAGTACGAGGTACAACAGGTAGAATAGGGCTAAAGCCAGCACAATGATCAAAGTAGTGCTGGAAAACCAATCCATAAGCGTATGTTGTTTGTCCAGCGCAAAAAGGCTGTCAGCTAATGATTTCATGGTGTTGCGTTTAAAGGTTGTCAAATAGGTCCTGCAAATTTTCCTCATCCGGAGAGGGGCGGTTTGCGGGTGCTTCCGGGCTGCCAGTGGGGTTTCTGGTATCGAAATTGCCACCGGGCTTGGTAGCTGCAGTTACCTGTGTTTGCAGTACTTGCTTATAGACCAGGTAAATAATGCTGCCCAGGATGACGACGATCACAAAACCACTGAGAAAGGAGCCGCCACCGCCCTTGCCGGTATCTACTTGGATGTAGGTGATCGTACTGAGATTATTGGGAAGGTTTTTAGTAACCAGTGATAACTTGTAGAGCCCACTTTCTGCCAGCTTAAAATTGGCCTGGCTGGTACGTGTCGACTGACTTTCATACGTTTTTGAACCAGGGCAATCCTGGCAATCGAGGCGGAGCGAAAAAGCCACTTCCCGCGGGCAGTTTCGGCAGTTCCAGACGACGGTCAACTCCTCGGCCTCCAATACATTGGGCTTCTGCTTGCCTTTCTTTGTCGGCCGTACAAAGCTTAAGGAAGGGCTTTCGGAAACTGGTGGTTCGGGGCTGGGGCCGGCGTTCTCTTCGGGCGTACTGGCTTTATTCGTGCCCATTTTCACCATTTTGAAAATGATCTGGTAATTTTTCTGTTGCCCCGTATGCCACAGTGTGCCCAACTTGGTCTCAGCCACCCCTGCCGTTCCGTACTGTTCGATTAGTGATCGCTCTTTGGTGGAATAGTGAGGTGCCTTGCTGTCGGTATCCTGAAGCTGGTCCGTAATTTCAATCAACCAGTAGCTGTCCATTTTTCGCTCTCTGGCAATGTCGGCAGCTTTGGCCTCGGCAATGTCAATATAGGTGTGCCGATCATTGAAGTGACGGGGAAAGTACTCGTGGTAGAATTCTGAGAAACTACTGATATCTCCCGCAAAGGGATTCGTACGGTAGCCTTTATAAGTGTCTTTACTGCCGAAGGGCATAATGGTCACAAACCCCCTTCGCTGGGGATTGATCAGGCCGCCTTTTTGTCCCTGCACGTGGGCCGCTAGCTGGGGGTCCATAA
Source organism: Bacteroidota bacterium (assembly GCA_039816955.1). Taxonomy (GTDB): domain Bacteria; phylum Bacteroidota; class Bacteroidia; order Chitinophagales; family Saprospiraceae; genus Lewinella. The sequence continues at coordinate 12,694 of JBCBWU010000158.1, read as the reverse complement.
TGTCCGACCATTCCCACTCGGTTTGGTAATTTTCCGGAGCGTAGTTGCCGGTACAGATATCGTGCACGATACCTTTGGCTTCCTCCCGTACGATTTGAATGTCCGGCCCGGAAGCGGAAACATCAACCAGAATAAAAACGCTGTTCTGGGCAGTCAGCACCGGCAGACCGGCTACCAGAAGCAAGCCGAACAGATGGAGCCGTGGCCGAAACAGGTGATGAAGTAGGTGATTAATGGTATGCATGATTATCAGTTGTGTTAATAGCGATGAGGTGAAGAATATGCAGTGGACGACGGTACCTCAGCGGGGAATCATCCAGGTGTAATGCTCTTCGTGCTCCTCTTTGATTTCTGTGTCCGAAAGTTGTTTTTGCATTTTAAATCGCTCATCTACGGTATTGATTACGGTACATTCAACCCGGTCTTTACTGTCCACGAGAATGCTCACTTCTTTGGTTGGGTGTTGGAGGCGAATGCCGGCAATGCGCACGTACTTGTGTTTCTGTTCCTGCTCGAGAATCTCCTGGATATTGCTACCCATGATCTGGTAGAAATTGACCAGATGTCCGTCAAATTTGAAGTTGTCCTGAATCATTTTCCGCCCGAGGGCAAAGTGACCGTATTCGTCGTAATGAAACAGGGTGCCGGCCTTAATCAGCGGGTGGAAGACAAAGTGCCGGTATCGGCCGATAAGGTTTGCTTCACACCAAAGGTGTTGCTCACCAGGGCTGGTGCCAGTTGTACGGCTTTGTTATGCACCCCGTACCAACTGGCACCCCTGGCTACGGCAGATTTGAGGTGTTTATCGTCCAATCGCAGGACTGCTGGTAAACTGATCTGTGCCGCTAGAATCTGCTCACGCACAACTTCCAGCAGCAGCTGGTCGATTAACGGAAAAGCACTGCTCCGCCCGGCCATAATGATGGTGTCAATACCCGGAATCAGCTCCGCTGAAAGCCGGAGTGCTTCTCGGACTGCGTCGCGTACCGGCGTAAATACCCAGCGTCGAAAAAAGGCATTGTGAAGGAGGGAGAACCGCCCATTGTCATCCTTGACGAACTGCCTCACTAGGCTGCTGTTAGCGTCAAAAGTGCAGGCCTTGCCCGTGATGCGCTCACAATAGTCACTGACTTCTGCCAGGCTCAACAGACTAAGCGTACTTGCTTGATAGGCAGACGTTGCAGCACCTAAAGCAATCAGGTCGTTACTATCAAACCGCCGGCGAATCTTCTTTTTGATTTCCAGACAGATGTGCTGCCAGTGCGAAGTCTGCTGGTAGAAGTTCCGAATCGTGTTCTCCGGATAAAAATCCCAGATGCTTTTCTCGATCGGAAAATCTTTCTCCTGTGAATAGTGCAGGAAGGTTTTCAGGATGCAGTAATCAATGGTGTCACCGCCGATACCGTAACCGATTTTGCTCCCGGTTTTGAGTCGGTAGGCACTGCCGGGCTGATCTTCGGAATGTCCGTGGTGATATTGCACTTGCAGGACGGTGGTATTAATGCTGGCACCACCCATATCGAAGATCAAGAGGTTTTCCCGGCGGTTTTCCGTTTGCGCCCGCTGGTCCTGGCCCTTGGGGCGTGATAAATAGTAACAGGCAATGGCCTCGGATTCTGTGAGGTAGCGGACTTCCTTTAGCTCCGCACTGGCCTGCACACACCGGATCAACTCACTAATCTGGTGCGGGGTGTAATTATTGGGGATGGTGATCACAGCCCGTTGCGGCTGAAAAGCCTTACCCTCATTTAAAAGTCCGGCGAAGGAGTCCTTGTTAGCAGCTAGATAATTGGCAAAGTCAGTGTAAAGGCTGCCAAGTAACGCGGTTTGCAATAAGCGGGCATTCAATAGCAAGACGCGATCATTGGCAAATTGAATACGGTATTCATCCTTGAAGCCAATCATTTTTTTAATCGACTGCAGGGTGTGCATATTGGGGATCAGCATCTTGGCCCGGGCGGCCTCCCCGAACTCATACAACTGCGTACATAGACGCCCTTCTTTTTGGAAGAATTCTTCCGGGCTTTGCTCCAGATCAAAGGTGATCATCGAAGGGGTGATCTTGTCTTCGCCGTGAACCTGTTCAATAACCGCCGGCTGCACGGGAGAGGCAGCCGCAATACAGCAACCGCTGGTGCCGGGGTCAATTCCGAGCCATACGTTACCTAGGTCCGGCCCCAGGAGGAAGTGATAAGTCACCATGGTTTCCAGACTGGAATTGGGAAGCCAGGAAGGTGCTCGATAACGCAAGCGGATAGCGCATTTGATTTCTACCGGCTCGCTCCATTGGATGTCGGCATTGATGGGCTGTAGTACCAGCTTAAAGTCAAACCGGCCTTCCTTTACGGAAGCATAGGGGATTTTCATCGGATAACCCGTTGCGTAGCGCTCGGGGCCCGCCACCGGTTCCAGTTGCAAGACGAGTTCTGCCGGCGTTTCCGACTTGATGATTTCACATGTGATATGTTGCCGGATCCAGGTCGGACGCGGCCACTCGGGAAGACGAAAGTGAAGATGACCCCTCCCGCGCAGCCGTACGGGAGTTCCCCGCAAGGCGCAATAATCCACGGTGCGCCTGCCGTAGCTTTTAAAATCAATTTGTTCAAAGGTGTCCACGAAACCCTCCATACTTGCCTGCATACCCAGCGGCATTCCCGCCCAGAGAAAAAGCAGGCAGAAGAAGAGGCAAAGGATGATGAGGATGACAATTGGTTCCATTGGTGAAATCAGATGAAAAAAGTGGTTTTGAAAATTTTAGGGGTAGTAAGAATCAGTCTTTGGAGAGCAAGTACCAGATGCTACGCTCTGATATTCGGTAACGGGCGGAGAGGGAATTGACGATAGCTGTTTTACTAGCTTTGCCCTCATCCATTCGCGCGTGATACTCGTGCATAATGGTGTACTTCCTGATCGTGCGGCTACTGATGAGGTTGTTGTCAATCAGGTAAGTGACGAACTGAGCATTATTATCCGGTACTCCGTGCGTCAATTGGTATTTCTTCCACGATTCCTCTAGTTTTGTTTGAAATTGATCCAGTAGATATTTACTTTTCGCATCAGCTTTCATTTTTAATTATGTAGATGGGTTCAGAAATTTAGGTTGTCGCTTTCAAATGTAGGAGGGCAAGCGAATGAAGTCCAGATCAGAAATCGTTGTTTTCCTTTAAATTTTCATCTTCACTGAAGTGTAGTAGAGTTATTGTCCTGATGTATATTTTTCTGTAAATCAGCTTTTTAAGAAACTGAGTGCTACTTCATTATGCAGTGTATTTTTCCTGAATTTAGCTGGGGATATCTAACGGAATAACTATGATAAAAACGCAAATAGTGGCTTTGGTCAGGGAACTGGAACCCGGGGAGCGCAAGGAATTCCTGAAATACCTCAGAAAGCTCTACAGCCGATCAAATTTGCTGAAGCTGTGTGAACACCTTTGCGAATTTATCAAAAGTGAGGCTCCGGAAGAAAAACTGGACCGCGCTTACATTCACCGACAGGTTTTGAAGTTGCCCCGTTCGGATAAAAAGTACAAGCAACTCTTAAATCTGGGCTCCGAATTGAAGAAGATTCTGGAAGAATTTCTGCTCCTGCAATACGTACGCAGGGACACCTTTCTGAACGACTACCTCACCGCCCGCATTTACCTGGACCGGAACATGTCTGACCATTTCACCAAACAGTTGGCCAGGCTAAACCGAAATCGCGAGAGCAACATCGAGAACGACGGCCTGACGATCAAGCAACACCACGATGCCATGTTGCTGGGAGAGATGGTGTACTTTGATGATATGGAGGAAGACGCCATCGTAAAAACAGATCACCTGCTGGACGCCTGGCAGCATTTAAGTGCGTACCACCTGCTGCTTAAACTAAAGTTCGGTTGTGAACTGATCAACCGGGGAAATGTACTGGAGGAAGGTTACCGGGTAAGTTTGCAGAAAGAACTGGAGCGCTACAAAAAGGAAAATCAAGACCTTTCACCGCTCTTTCTGCTCTATGAATCCATGTATAAGCTCCTGGAAACAAAAGATGAAGCCTTGTTTCACCAGTTGCGCGAAATGGTCTTTACACCAGATTCAGTGGTAGCTCTTGCCGAGCGCTCGCTTACTTTGGGGTATCTGATCAATATGACCATCTACTTCAATGCCAACGGAAAAGAGGGGCACCTTGAAATCCTGTTTGATATGTGCGAAAAGGGTGATCAACTCGGTATTTTGTCTACCAATGGTCGGATTACTTCCACCCGTTTTCACAATGTAGTTAATGTAAGTTCGTACCTGAATAAGTACGCCTGGCTCAGTAAGTTCATCAATAAATATCGCTCGAATTTGCCGACGGTTTCCGAGGGAGAGGCCTTTAAGCTATCTGGTGCCCAGGAGGTATTTGAGCGGGAGCAGTACGGAAAGGTGATTGAAGTGTTGAAAAACAGCAAATTCCCTAATATCTATTTTAAGCTCAGGGCCAAATCGCTGCTTTTGCGGAGTATGTACATTCTTAGTAAAGATGATGCGGACGTTTTATCACTCTGTAAGAGCTTCTCGCAGTTGATCAAGCGGGATAAAGTCCTCAATAAACTGACTATTCAGGGTTGCCTGGCTTTTATCGATATCGTTCGGGAGATGACGCTGTTTCGGGAAAATGCAGAATTGCGCAAGGAGCAGCGCTTCTCCAGGCAGGAGCTACTGGAGCGGGTGCAGGCGGAAAAAGTGCTACAATACCGCAATTGGCTTGCCGAGCGGATTGACGAACTTTAAGAGATGCTAAACATAGTGCCTTTGGCACTAAATATTCGTATTGTTTTCGCTAATCAAAGCCTTTAAACTTCCAGAGGCAATAGAACAATTGGTATATTCCTTAGCAACAGTGGTAAATGTCCATGCCCAAAGCCGCTTACGATGGTTTTCTTCTGGGGCTGCTGTAGCTGGCAAATAGGAATTCTGCTAGAATCTTGTTCAGAGATGAGATGACGGACCCACAGCGATCCCGGAAGATAAAAGCCGTCGTGGCTTTGAGCGTTGGCTTGGGGTACTATTCATTAGACACTCCACTCTCTGTTGAGCTAGTAAAACTATTTTGCTCTCCATCCATCTGCTCTCGTGAACACGGACGGATTGGGGTAGAGCTTGGGCAGTATTGGAAGCGCCTATCTAGTCAAGCTACTCTCGCGACATCGGCTAAAGTCCATGCCCAAAGCCGCTTACGACGGTTTTCTTTTGGGGGCTGCTGTAGCAGACAAATGATAGTTAGTGTTTATAGAGAAGATAAAACGACAGACCCAGAGTGAAAGCGGTCGGTAACCCCCAAAAAAAATAGGGGGGCTCCGAAAGGAACCCCCGATAGTCGGTAATACGAAGTAAGACTAGTCTGCAGTGCTGGGCTCTAAGCAATGTTTACTTAGAGTTTGGGGCGCGCGTCCTTAGACGAGGAGAATATCCTCGACAATGGACATCATCCATTCAAAAATGGTCATTGTTTCCAGGTTTTTAAGTTGACAAATCAGATTCCTACCTGGACGTAGGCCGGCTAGGGTATCTGCAGCCACCCGAGGGGCACTTTATTCCAGCATCAAAGCAGGCAAAGCACTGCCCTGTTCCAGCTGGCGCGGAAGCCAGTGAAACCATCGTCGAAATACACGCTTGAGGTGCTAGCTGAACTTTATCCCATCAGGGAGAAGAACAGGAACACGAAAGTGACAATAAAGACAATGATGAAAATGCTCATTAGAGCCTGATAAATGAAGCGCAAGAAGTCCCAGGTCAACTGAATGAACAGATAGACCAGAAAAGACAAAAAAGCGCCGGCAAAAATGATTTCCATAGCAACAGTGATTGTTTCTTTGACAATTCAAAGATGCGGCGTTTCGACCCGAATCAAAATGTAACTAACTGAAAATTAGAATTTTAGGATAATCCAGCTTAATTTAGCTTAATTCTGTTTTTAGTAAGGAACAGGAGTGGATTAGGCAAGAGCAGGGAATTGATCAAAGCCCGGAAGAAGAGATTTAACAGGAGTTAGTGCCAGGATGGTCCAGGAGGGAGCAAGGAGAGGAATCAGCTCGGCAAAGTCGATAATAGTAGTGGGTTTTTGCAGCTTTTCCAGCACCAGTAGGTTTGGCCCCCGGAGCGTTTGGAGTAGCTTGGTACGCTGCTGGAACGGTAAGTTAAAGTTGGACGTAAGTTGATTGTTATGCAAGTATCGCAAAAAGCCATAGTCATCGAAAATGCTGTCGAGAAGAGAATGAGAATAGGCCAAATTACAGCGCAGAATATGGCGATAGCGATGTTGCTGCTGAAGCAGGTATTGGAACGCCATTAGCTGGCCATCAGGATGGCTTGTTGTACAAACTTGCAAGCATTGGGATTGTTGGAGCGAAGCCGACAGTTGCAAACTCATCCCAATCCGGAGCGCTTGGGAATTCAGGCTGTTAGCAGGAAGATTACGATAGGAGCGAGGAGGATCGGCTGGGGAAGCGACAAAAGTGATCATTAGCGAGGCTGGTGTACCGGCACTTCCACTGTCGGCGGAGAAGTGCGGACTTTTTTTTTCCAGTGATGGAGCAGCTCAAACGCAAAAGCCGCGGCGTGACTGGCGGCCAGCTCTTTATAGCCCAGCTCATCCGTTTGGTCTTTTTTATCAGCCAGGTCAGATACTGCCCGGATATTAGCTACCTCCATCTGCGACCTTCTACGGCTGGCGTTCAGAATACCGGTAGCTTCCTTTTCAGCGGCAATGGCATCCGCGCAGTGCAAGCGAATAAAGGACATGAGTTCGGAATGGGTATCCTTGATCGTCTTATCTCCACTCACAATCGGGCCAATTTCCACTTCTGCCAGTTCCAGCAGCGGAGTCGGAAAAAGCTTGTTCCCGTAGTCGATCCGCTTTTTCCAGTTGGTATTATTAACCATCACCTTGGCCCGCTCAATAATACTTTCACTGTAAGGGCGGGTTTCCCGCGGGCGGTAGGTGATTTGACCATTTTCAACGCTTCCCGATTGGTACTCGTAAGCGCGGTCGCCCACGACGATGTCACCTATTTTCAGTTTCTTCTTGAGTCCTGCCGCATTACCGACGAGCAGGACAATATCCGGCGCTAGATCCGCAATGACCTGACTGGTAAAGCTTGCGGTACTCTGCAAACCGGATTCGGTTCGTCTAAGATAAAGGTCATATACCTGGTGTTTACCCGAAAACCGGCAGTGCAGGTAGATCGTACCATCATCCTGGACCAACTCCTGCAAGGGCGGATGACGAAGCATTTGCCGGTAAACGGCTTGAAACTCCTCCTTGATCGGGGTTAAAATAACGGCAGTAACGTAGCTCGGGTAGTGCTGCCGCATCAGGCTTTTCATGCGTTCATAATCCCGCCTCAATTCCGGATTGCCGAAGGGCCTGCGAAGTAGATAGGAACCCAATGGGGGCAATCGTTCGCCATCCTTTACCTGAACGATACAATAGAGGAGAACGAATCCGGTAACCGTAATGAAACTGTCGGCTGGAAAGGAGGCCTGCTGGTCAATGATCGGCGCTTGTTCTATTTCATTGAGCACAGTATGGAGAAGAGCGTGCTCTTGCTGATCTGCCAATTGAGCGTAGCGCAGCAGGAGGTCACGGGCCTGCTCAAAGTCGATATCGACTCTACGGAAATTAAAATACCAGCTTTCCTCAATCTGTAAACGGGCGATAATTTGTACCTTCAATTGGTTGCACAGGTACAATAATTTCGTTTCACTAAGCATCTGTATGCGGTCGTTCATCGATCACTGATTTTATACAGTTGTTCAATACCTTGTGGCAACTCGTCGGGGATTTCCTCATCCATTTTCAGTTTTTCGGCGATTAGCGCCAGGCTCTTCGCTGAGAAGTTATAGCTCTTTAGCAAAGGAGCCAGCGCCTGCAAGGTTCCCGTTGTTTCGGCAGATTTGAAGGTGGTTACCCACCACTTCCGAAACAGGTAAATGAGGTTATGGAACTGAGATTTGAGCAAAGTGCTTAAACTCAGGCCCGGCCCGTTTTCGGGTTCCTGCTCCTTTCTGTTTAGTTCTTGTTCGTACAGCACTTCTCGTACCAATTTATCTTCCTTCGCTTCCAGGCGGTGGATAAACTGGTCCAGGGCCAGCAAACCTACCTGCTTTTGTTCAGCGCTGCCGCTGATCAGCCATTCTTTGACAATCTTTTCGATGGGTACATCCGGCCGGGTTTCCTTCGGAATCCAGATACTGTAGGAGCGCTTTCGGATCACCAGTTCCTCGTCACCGCCAGTGAGATTCTGGCGCTCCCGCAAATAACGTTGTGCCAGATGGCGTGCCGTTATGAACTGTTCGGTAAAGGAATCCTGAGCGGTTACCAGGTGCCTGGCAACTTCATCATTGGCGGAACTCAGCAGGCTCACTAAAACTTTCAGGCAGATGGTTTTAACGATTTGATTCTGTTCCCGCTGGCGAAAGTTGAAGAGGATTTCGTAGGGCGTCATGCCACATAGTCTGGTGGGTTGTTCCGGTTTTTCCCGGAAGGCTAGTTCCTGACAGCACAGAATTAAAGTAATGGCTACGCGATCCCGAAGGTTCAGTTTTTCCTCCTCACTTCTTTCATTACTCTCGGTGGCAGCATTGCCGAAGAAAAAACTCCATAAACGCTGTAACCACCCTTGCTGGAGCGCTTTTACAATACGGCTGGACCAGTGTTTGCTATTGTTGACGATGGGCAGCCATTTGTTAAATAGTTGTTCTACCAGTTCCGGCGAACGCTCCTGCGCATAGGCAATTCCTAAAGCCACACTATACACCAGATAGTCCTGATTAATTAATTGACTCAGCAGCTTATTGCTCCAGAATTCCTCCAGATGAAGTTCTACAACCTGCGGCAAAATCTGGCTGTAGCGAGCTATTACCAATTCACTTTTTTCGGCTAGGGCGTGTTCCAGTGCGGTGATGATCTTGGGATGCAGTGGGGTGCCGGATTCGTGCACTTTGGCGGCTTCGCCCAAGGTGAGAAGTATTGTTGCTTTAATGTGATCCATTGCCCGGTACCGCAAGCGGGCTTGCCCCGGATTGCGTTCCTGCAGGATACTCATCACCAGGTTGATGAACTTTTCGTCTTTCTGCCATTTTTCAATAACCTCAAAGAAGAGTTCGTGCTGCCCTTTACGATACCAGCGGGCTAGTGCACTGGCAGCTACTGCTTGCACCACGTAAGCGCGGTGGGCCGCCAGTTGAATCAGGGTGTGTTCTACGGATTCCGGGGCCTTCAAACCCAGATCACTGATGGTGTCCGCGATGGAGGACCGCAGCCGGATGCGCTTTTCTTTATTGCCAAACAACTCCCAATTGCTGTTTACGGAGGTGGCGGATTGGATGACCAACTCCGCCATGATCGGTAGAGCCGACAGCAGGTGCCGGCGATAACTGTTCCAGGCGTATTCAATGATCGCCCGGCGTTGGTCCGGAGACTTGTGCTGAATAAAGCGCTCATCGCCGACGATGTTGTTGTAATTGAAAAAACTGCTTACGGCTTCCAAATCACAATAATCAAGCGCCTGCAACTGCTCGGCTCTTCCGCTCCAGCTCTTTCGGGCCAGATAGTTCATGGCCGAAAAGAACTGGTCATCGTACAAGCCGTCAAAAAGCACCAGGCCCAGGGCGATCAGCCGACGGTGGTCATTTTGCATTTTAAAGGATCGGATCAACGGGCTATGATTTGTTTCCAGAGCGGCTTCCCGGGCGTATTCCAGTGATTGTAGATTGAGGGGCCCGGCGTAGTTGATGAGGTGTTGCAGAAAAAGGTCAATCTGCACGGGCGTTTTCAGCACCTGACACAATTCCCGGATATAAGCCTGATCATTGAACTTTTGCACCAATTCTTCCGTCAGTTTGCCGATCTGTAAATCCGATAACTGTTTGCTCATGAGGCTAGTCAGGTAGGCGGCCAGTTCGTCCTGATCGAAGGTAGCTGGCTCCAAAGAGCAGGTGTAAAGGGTAGCATCCCAAAGCTCACGACTTAAATCCGTTCTCACGAGGAACCAAAAGTTCTTTTGGTTGGCAATTTTTGCTAGTTTGGTAAGCTCATAGTTCAAGGTTTTCGGAGTCTGTACCCCCAGCAGAAAGATAGTCCCGGAGGTCTCCCTTTCCAGGATGGGAAGGAGTTGCTGGTGAGGAAGGCTCGTAGCCAGTTCCTTGACTTTGTATAATCCATCCTGAGCAATTTCAAAGGCAATCTGGCGCAGGATCCAATAATTGTCCAAGCTAGTACTTTCCTGAAAAATTGCAATACGCCGACGCCTAACTTCATTAATAGCCTCCCTGGCTTCTTGCGGTAGGGGGGAAGAAACCTGCTCCTCCTTTTCCTTGGAAATTTCAATAAAGGGAGAAATGCGCTCCTGCTTGTCTTCGACAATTTTGACCAGGTATTCATTGTGCGTAATGTCCTGAAGAGGGTTGAAGGAGATCATGTGTTCACGATTTTCACGGCAATTAAAATCAACGGTATTTACGTGAACTGCTGCACTCAGCCAAGATCAAAGATGCAGACTTTCCTTTCGAAAGATTTCCCTTTGCTTCGTTGTTTTAGTTGTAAAGTGTTTGAAATGAGCGTATTGTGGCTAAGATTGGCCTTAGATTTTCCTGTTTGCTAACGCTGTTTTCTCCCGGAAGCTTAGCTGATTTTTTTGACTCGATTTAAAATCATCTCAAGTGAGCTGTTGTAAATATCAAATAAAATCGGATCAGCTTGTTTGGTGACGATCAGGACCGGACTTTTGGCTCTTTTCAATCCGTACAGGTAAGAGGAGATAATGATAACACCGTCTGGCCTTTGCCGGTCAACTGCAAAAAAGTGGTTGTAAGGGGGGTGATCATAGGTGAACAATTCCATTTTTCCACTTTCCGAGCTTTGGTTGAGTTGGAATTGCAGGGATTTTAAATCCTCGATGACCGCCCGGATGATGGCAATGGAGTGGAGTTCGCCGGTATCAAAGGCGGCGCGGTGCGCAAAGTAGGGCTGCGCTGCCTCAGAATCGGGGTTCAGGAGCCCGCACTTAATGTTGACCCCCCTGGCTAAAGCTTCTTCAAAGTGCTTTTGAAAAGCGGCATCACTTTGGGAATTAAAGTAGCTGGTAAATCCCTGCAGCCTGGTCCCGAGTTCAATGACTTCCTGCTTCGCATTTTGGATCAACAGGGCTTTTCCGTTCAGTAAAAGCCGCCCGGGGTGATAGTGCAACTGCCTGAATTGTCGGAGAAAAGCCGCCAGGTCCGCATTGTTTCCGGGTACCGTTACCAGATAGGGGTTTTCACCAGATACATACTGGAATATGTTTTGGTCAAAGCTATATCCGAGTCCTTCGGTCACGAACTGTTCCAGCAACTTAAAATATCTTTTAATTCTCCGGATGGTAATTTTAATGTCTTCCGCCTGAAACTCTTTTTTGAAATTACTTAATGCGGCTTCGGTAACCTTATGGTTTTTATTTTTTAACCATTGCACAATGTCTTTTTGTAAAATGACCGGGTCATTCGGGCCAAAAAGAAAGTCTAGTAACACCCGGGTTCTTTCGCGGTAATCTGGGATATGTCCACTCATAACGGATCGCTCTGTTTACTGACAATGATGTGATCTGAGCCATACTACCTGTAGGCGCTGCCACGGTTGAAATCACGTATCCTGACTTCGTATCTACCTTGAATATGCAAAGAAATAGGGATTAATTCCAGAAATGGCACTTACTTGTTCCAATTTTAAAGTGAACTGATTTAAACCTGCGTTTGATCAGCTCAAAAAGTTGATTTCTTTACGCCAACAGGGTCTTTATCTCGTGGTAATCCGGTCCTGAAAGGAGGCGTTTGCGGACAGTAAATCCAGCAGGTGCTTTGATTTTCCGCTCTCCAGAAAGAACCAGGCCTGGTGCAGGTCGTCATTTTCAATAGCCACCCGGCAGAAGTAGTTGAGGTGTGCCACTTTATCTCCAAAAAACGCAATTCGGTCAAAGTTATCCATCGGTACTGCTTGCCGGTAAGATTCCAGTGCCTGGGCCGACTGATAAAACTGTTCTACCGCATCCGATAAATCTTCAAATTCATGAAGAAACTGACCGTACATACTGTGGGCAATCCACGCCAGTTCAAAGCGCCCCTGATCATCGCTGAGGGCGAGCATCCGTGCAAAGGATTGCATGCCGCCAGCCTTATCTCCGATTTGACTATAGAGGCGCAGACTGGTCATGTAAACCAGCTTCAATTTAGATTCATCCTCAAATTCGGTATAGTGGCTCTCCAGGCGCTGCACTAGCGCAATTGCTTTTTCGTGCAGTTTTTTATCCACGTAATACTGCAGTAGGATGAAACTTAAATCCGCATGTTACAGTGAGTTTTCATCTGCTTCAATTTCATCAATGTAAGCTTGAAGCTGCTCATCGGTTTGAAAAGTTCGGTAAAAGTCGAAGATAGATAGGTAGGCGAGAGGGCGGTATTGGGGATGCAGTTGCAAGTAGTCCGGGAACTGTTTGATCAGGTGTTCTACCGCTGCGTAGTCGCTGACATCGATATAATACTGGAGTAAGGTAAAGTTCAGGTCCGGATGACGTTCCGAGGGAGCGTGCTACTCGATCGGTTCCAGATAAGGGGGAATGCGATCGAGGACTTCGAGCGTGCGGTAAAAGTTGATGATGGAGATTTGGGCGAATCTTATACCATCGCCTGTAGTTTCTTG
>JBCBWU010000157.1:0-16883 GCA_039816955.1 Bacteroidota bacterium | reverse complement strand
AGCGAGATGGAAAAAGGACAAGTCAGAATTCATAAATTTCGCCTTGGAGGACTATAAATCCGAAAAAATGATGCGACCAGTCGCACTACTTATATCTACCATTCTTTTTTTCTGCATGCTTACCGAAGGCTATGCTCAGTTAGACTGTGAAAAAGACTTGGACTGTTTTCTCCAGGCAATTGCACGGGATAAAAAAGCCCAATATCAACACGAAGATGTCTTTTTCTTTGCTCCTGCCAACGAGCTTTTGACCCAGAAGTGGAGCTACAATGCTAACGGGAGTTTTAGCTCGGAGTTTGGAGGAAGAGAAGTCATGTGGATGTTTATTGAGGAAGTGATTCGGAGTCAGTCCTACTATCATTCTTCGAAGTGGAAAGATTTTGAGGCAACTATTAAGCAAGAGCAGCCGTATTTACAATTCCAGCTAGACTGCTACTGTACAGATCCAGATTTGCTCCAGCAACAGTTTAAGGTTTGGTCATTGGGGAGCTACGCTTTTGGTGATTTGACAAGACACAACTGCGTTCTAAATCTAATGGAGGAAAATCCTCCAAGAATAAGTTTAGCGAATGATCTGGATTACCGCTTACGTACCCTGTCAATAGCCGAACAGACCTACCGGGGAAGGGGTATTTCTTTCAAAAACTACACCGGAACCACTAAGGTTACCTTGCCGGATGGCCGAGAAGGATTTCTCCAAAATTATTATACAGATCACGGTGAAGGACCAACCGCTAGGTACGAAGGGACCGTTTTGGGGATTGACGTGAGCAGTAAAGACAACAGACCATTTCGCCTGGAACCAAGCATGAGCACTTTAGCGTATTTCCAAACCGAAGATGGTACTTCCCTCCTCCAAAGCACAGCAGCGGTTGATGATCAGTACGATTTCCCTCGTCTCTATTTTGGTCATGATTTTGAGCGCCCCGCGCGTCGATTTAGCGGGAATGTGCAATTGGAATCTCCCTATACACAACGGATCAATCTTCACGCGGATAGTCGACCAGGCATTGGTCAAAATACCATTCAAGCAAAAGGAGAATTGGTCTTTGCTTTTCCCAGTGAAAATATCACCGTTTACCGTGATACCATTTTTGCCTCAGAGGAGGGAAAGTGGTCTGATGTGCCACTGCAAACAGGAGTTGAATGTAAAGTGGAATAGGGACCAACGTTCAGAGCAGATTGTGCTACGCAACAATAAGCTGCTGGTTAACTATTGGAGCGAGTTGAAAATCTATGATTTAAACGGTAAATTACTTTGGGAAACCAGTACTGTATTCAGAAAACCAGAGATCGTTCCTGTTCAATCCGAGGGCTTAATCATTGAACAGACCTACAATAAGGTGTCGTATCAACGCCTGCCGTTTTCGATAAATACGGGGATCGACTTTATGATCGAGAAGTAGATAAGCACCCTGATGCAACAATGCTGCTTAATAGAGAAAACACGCTCTACAGTCGAGAAAAACCCCTATATCAGCGCTATTTTTTGGTGAAATTGCGCTAGGACCCTTAATTTTAGCAAGCCTTCACTACTATTTCACCCACTAAACGAAAACCACTGTGGAATTCCGTTCTTTTTTCGGACAATTTCTCCTCACTATTGGTAGACTGCCCAGGGCCATTACACTCATTCAAGAGCGACAGTTGTGGCGAGGGGTTGATCGTTACGGATGGGTCGTTAAAGTACTGGTGATCGTTGCCATTTTTATGAGTTTCTCCTTTTTGAGCCAGGTCTCCAGCTGGATGAGGGGAATATCACAAGCAGAGAGTGGGATTGCCGCTTTAAGCAGTGTTGGGACACTGGCGGGAAATATGATGCTAGAGGGCTATGAATCCTATACCTCTGGCTTGCTGAAATATTTGATCTTGCTATTGTCTGAAGTGATCATTTTTCACTTCATGCAGCGTGCGTTGGAGGAATTGCGCGGCCACCCGGTGCGAACAGATTTTCAGGCCTTTTTTCAGGCGCAGGTTCGTATGGTTAAGGTAGTTATACGAACTTATATATTGGAATTGATTGCCACAATTACCTTGAGTGTTTTCTTTGGGATATTTGGCTTTCTCGATTGGCTTGAACCAGTTGCCTTATTTCTAGTTCAGTGCTACTTCTTTGGCTTGGTCATCATTGATAATTACAATGAGCAGTTTGATATGAACATTAAGGATAGCATGGCCTTTAGCCGAAATTATCGTGGCGTTTCTTTAGCATTGGGCTTAGTGCTTTACTTGTGTATGTTGGTTCCTGTAGTGGGGGTTGTCGGTGGAACGATTCTAGTTTCTGTAACGGCAGTATTAGTATTAAACCAAATTGCCGATGTAGAGTTGGATTCGCCGGTTGTTGAGCCAGCGAATCCAAGTGCGCCTCCTACAGTTGAATAGGAACGCGAGCTACAGTATTTTCCCAACCAATAACCAGGTGGGCTCCGTCTTCTGACTCTTCGAAAAGTAGCCCCAAGGCTTCGATCGTATCTTCCGTTTTAGTAACCGGAACCGTGATTTCTGCCACACTGCTATCCTCTGCTTTGAAAGCGTAGTGTCCCCAACCATCTAAATCAAGGCTTAAATAAACGGTCCATTCGCTTTCGTTGACCATGGCGTACATGGTGTAACGTCCAGCTTTAACCGGCTGATCACCAAACTTCACATCCTGGAAGAAAGTGATCTCAGTGGCCTCGTTAGCGCCGATGCGCCACATTTCACCGTACTTCACCAGTTCACCAAAGACAACACGATCTTTCTTTTGTGGACGAGAGTAGATAACGCGCATGATGGGCTGGCCTGCTTCGCGCTCGGCATCCGTTTTAGCAAAAGCGCGGAAAGCCGCCCGCTGTGGATAATACGCCATATCCATCGGACTCTTGTCAACGTCAGGAAAATCTTGCGCTTGTAGTCCAGGAAGAATACCCAGCGTAAGCAAGAACAGAAGGGGCATAAAATGCTTCATAATCGAAAAGGATTTTTGTATGAATGCTATTACAACACCGTAATAAGGGAAGTGGTTAAGATTGAGCGCTTTGTACTTGTAAAAGCTGGGACAAATTATGGTTGTAAAGCCGCATTGCGATGCGGCTCCAAACACCCTCCCCACAAAAAAAATCAGCAAGCGGCAAGCCACTTGCTGATCCATCTTATGCCTAGAGCGAATCCTTACATCATGCCTACAAATGGGTAGCTACACTTTCTATACCCGTAACAAAGTGATTTGGGCAAAGCTAAACCAAAGAGGCCGGGTGAACGCTGATACAAAGTCAGTATCAGGAACCCACTGTAGGCTATGGTAATTACTTGTTACTGTTGATATGGCTTAGTAAAATTTGGTCGTCACTCTTGTAAATGACTTGTGAGCGTTGCTCATCCTTTTGCATGACACGCAGAATGTAGCGACCGTCGGGAGCGTCCTGAAGATTCATTTTCCAGGCGTAGCCATTGTGCTTGGTAACCTGCTTGCGGAAGAAGGTGTTACCGTCCAGATCAACCAGGCTTACGGTAGTCGCTTCTTGTTGCATATTAGCAATTTGCAAGAGAAGCACCTCATCGTCTACCTGACTTACTTTCAAAAGTAAGTTGCCATCAGCTGGAGGAAAATTGGTGGCCTGGGCTTGGGTTAGGCATAGAAATAGACTGGCAAAGGCCAGACCTTTGACTAACATTTTCATTTCGTCGGGTTTTTGATTGTACGAATTGGTACAATCAGATTTTTCAAAAATGGCTTACTGCTGGCAAAAGCACCAGTAGCTTGCCGGATGGATACATTACAAGGACAATAGCGAAAGGAACTAAGTTGCTGTTATTGAATAAAACTACATAGGTGGGTAGGCCAGGCGTAGTAGCTCAAGGAAGTACATACTGTTGTTAGAGTACCATTTGCGCAACTTCCGCCTGTGGCAGCTTATTCAGATGTGTGAAATTATAGACGCACCTTCACACCCATTCCGATACCAAAGTTGTGGATGCGGTCGTGGTAAGGTCCTAGACCAGTGTTGAACAATGGCAAGGCGTGGCGATAAGTAGGTTGTACGAACATGCTCCAGCTCGGACTCATGTAGCGCTCAATACCCATACCGAAGTCGCCATAAAGCGTAGTGTTGTCCCAGAAGGAACCACCCTCCAGCCAACCAGCAGTTAAAGACTTGTCACGCAGTGGAGCAGGCTTAACGACCGTGGATGTATTATTGCTACCACTTGGGTCACGTTGGATACCCGCAAATTCTGCCTGATCAGCTACGTAGTAGTTAGCTCCCAATACTACATTCAAGCTCGCACCACCTTGAGCGTAGAAGCGCCACTTGTCATGTAGGATGAAGTTGTAACGGAAGTTAAGTGGAGCTTGTACCGTATTGAGTTCGATATTGCTTAAGCCAATACCGTTATATCCTTCACGTAGATTACCGCTGATGTATACCGTAGGAATAGCTTGATAGCGGCGCGCAGCGTAAATAGCACCCGTTTCAATTTCCCAGCGGCCGTGCTCTATACCTAAGGTGATTCCACCACCGTAGCCTAGGGAATAACGATCAAAAGAAACGACGGTACCATCAACTACCTCTTGCGAAGGCGTGACAATCCGGTTATAGTCTGGTGAACCAACAAAACCGATTCGTAGGAAGGTTTTGCGCTCTACCGGACGGATAAAGTTGAGCAGTTCATCAGGATCACCATAATCGAGTAATGGTGTTTCGCCGCCATCCAATGCTGCTAAAGGACCGGTTGCCGCAAAATTGTCGGATGGTGAACTTAGACGATCTGCTTTTTGAGCGAAGAAGGTCTTGAGTTGGGTCTGAGCATCAGGGTTGTCATAAACAATGCCATCAGCATCGGTAACTAAAGGAGAAACAGGCTTCTGATTGTTTGCAAAGCTGCGATTGGGCCAGTTAGATACGGAATTATGAGAAGCAGAGGATTTTGTTTCCGCGCTGGCATCTGCCATTAATGCCTCTACGGCTACAGTTTGATTTTCTGATGGAGCGTCAATTGGAGTTGTCACAGAGGCTTGTGTAGGAGTAATCGTCTGAGCCACTATTGTTGCCTGATTACTGTTTTTGATAGTCGCCTCACTTTCGAGTGCCGCTACCGGAATATTGGGAGGTAGAACGAACTCCTCTTCTTGTTGCAGCTGTGGCATGAGATGCCAGCCAGTCATGAGTAGCAACAGAAGCAGCGATACTTCCATCGCCTTGTAGTGAAAAATGGCCTGCATACGACGGCGTTCCAGTTCGAGTCGGGCAGCTAATTTAGCCCAGGAACTCTCCTGGTACGGTACGTGCATTCTTTGCAAGCGGCTACCGATTTCAGCATCAAAAGCATCGGTCGCTTCTGCCTCATCCAGTCGTTCGGCTAGACGATCCCAGCTCCCGGGGCGGAACTCCGGGCGAATGTGGTTCATCTTTTGATGGATGATCCGATCGATATCCTGATTATTTCCTCTTTGCACGTCCATTTCGACCGTTCAGTAAATCCTGCAATTTAGCCCGGGCCTTAACCAGATTTGACCGGGAGGTACTTTCTGTAATATTCAGTTGTTCGGCAATTTCTTTATGTGAAAATCCTTCGATTACGTACAAATTGAAGACGGTCTGGTAAGCCGGCGTCAATTTTTGAATGGCAGCAAGGATTTCTTTTTCACTACACTGGCTGATCGCATCCGCATCTTGAGCACTGAGATCATATGCCAAGTCGATGTTCTCCGTACGTCGCCGCACTTTTCTGCGGTAGTAATCAATAGCGGTATTCACGGTGATTCGTCGCATCCAAGCCCCTAAGGAAGTACCTGGTTTATATTTGTGAATGCTGCGGAAGATTTTGATAAAACTTTCGTGCAACAAATCCATGGCCTCATCCTCTTGTTGAGTGTAACGCAAACAAATGGCCATCAGCGGACTGTAAAACTCTTCGTACAATACCTGCTGAGCCCACCGCTCTTTGCGGACACACGCGCGAATCAAATCACGCTCATTGTAGTTGATGGATAAGGCGAATTCCATATAACTCGGGTAACGGGGATGCAGCTACTAAACTGCAATCTTTTAGTTGCCGTTAAAGATAAACGAAATTTCGCGGCCTAATGCTGCTTTTGCGTAGTGTTAACGTCTGCTTTGTCGCGGGGTGGCAGTTGTTTTAGCTGTTCACTATCGAAGCATAGTCTAGGAAATAGATCACCTTCAAGGAAATACTATTATCCTGCGGCGATCGAAACAGACCGTCTAAGTTGCGGAAATAGTTGGGCGCAACTTCGCTAGCTGAACTAAAGATGCTGTTCTTCCACACGATGAAAATATCAGAACCCGGTGCAAAACGCCAGCGGTAAATCAAGTCAATATTGAAGGCATCAAAGTCATTATTGTGATCTCCTGCATAATCGGTATTCGCTAGGCTGCCGTCTGTATCTAGCAAGTGGAAACTGTTGTATTCCACTGCAGACCAGTAGTGTCGCAGGCGGAAGCTCAGCGTCATATTGGCATCAAAGGTATAATTGGCACGGAACGCAGTTTCTACCGTTCTGCGATCGCGTTTACCGAAGAAAATGTCGTTGCGGGTACTCATCTCCTCGGTGATTGGGTCCGTTACTTCCACCTCTTCGTTATTGACGTAGCCCGCGTCGTTGCGGTTGAAGTTGCGACTAAGGTTTAGTTGAACATTGAAGCGGTCATTGTAACGGAAGCGCGCCCCAATACGCATTTGGTGACTGTACCACTCACGCTCGAATCTCGACCAATAACGGCCATTGAGTGTAATGCGTATCCGCTTGCGGCTATCCGTTCCCATCCAGAATCCTACATTAGCACTGCCGGGCCTTGCCCATACACGACCATCCTCACGGGGCTCGAAATAATCGTAGCTTTCGCTGGGCGATATATAGGTCCAAACGTTGAAATTCCAGAAGTTTTTACTTTCGGCCCAGGTCCAGACATTGATACCCCAGTCGGTAAAAGCACTAGGGGCATACAAGCGATTGTATTCGGTGTATAAGCCGATGCCCGCCCGGTTAAACGCACCAAAGGGTTCAAATTGGTTGTACTCAATGAATCCACTCACCGAGCGCTCATTATTGTTGAAAAGAAAACCGAGATCATTGGGGTCGTAGGTATCGCTCTCTTCGTTGTAATTCAAGCCGGCCTGGATGTTTCCGCTGGTCTTTCTGAGGTTCAAGGAGGCGGTATGTCCTAAATCCGTTTGCCCTGGATGGTATTGCTGACTTAATGCTGCCCGCCCCCCGATGGAGTAGGTGTTAGCTTTATTGCGCAATAGAAAATCTGTTCCGGTCACATTTGCATCGTAGAAATCGCCCTCTCGTAAGACCGTGGTATTGATCAGGGTAGCGTAGGAGTTGTTGGGCAGGTTTTGGTCCAGTACCAATACGTTGTAGTTGGTTAGAGGATCAGTTAGAACTTCCATCTCCCCCAGCTCTGGGTCGCGCACTTTGGCGTAGGTTCGGCCCGAAGTGGCATTGAAGAAACCAATACCCAAGCCCTTAGCATTGCGGCCGGAAATTTTGGTCGCATTGTAGAGTTGTGATTGGGCGGGGTTTGATATGATTTCATCTTCATCGTACTCATCATAGATGCTGGAATAGTTAATGGGCCTACCACCAATACGGCGCGAATAGAACAGCCCACCTTTGTTGAAGAGCTCGGTGCCTTCCGTGAAAAAGGGCCGGTTTTCGTTGAAGCGCACTTCAAAAGGAGATAAGTTGAGTACCTGATTGTCAGATTGTGCCTCGCCAAAATCTGGTATGAGCGTCATATCCAATGTAAAGGCGTCAGATAGTCCCCACTTAACATCCATACCACCACTGATGCTGCGACCGTAGGTGTTCACTTGTTCCGCATTAGCATCGTGATGTTGTTGGCCATAAACGGCGATAAAAGGAGTAGCCTGCAGTCGGGGCGGCGATTTGATGTTCTTAATACCTTCCAAATAACCGGCTTGGTTAAGGAAGCCTGCTACTTGTGGATCCACCTCGCTCCAGAAACTTTTCTCCTGGCTTCGGGCCACGGTGCGGACAAAGTTGAGGTGCCAGATTTGTTCTTCCGTATCCGGAAAACGCAAAGCAGAATAGGGAATCATCATCTCTACTACCCAGCCCTCACTATTGATGTTGACTTTACTTTCCCAAACGGCATCCCAACCACTGTCCTCCCCAAAGGTGGAGTATTTGGTGTCAAATTGCACATTGGACGCAGTAACGATAAAACCAAAGCCATTGATACCATCCCGGTAGGCATCGATAATAATGCCAAACCAATCAGTATTGGCCAAGTTGTCACGTTCGGAAAGTTCTTTTTGGATACTATCAGGCTTACTATCGTAAAGCATAGCGCCGATGTAGATGCCCTGATCGTCGTACAATATTTTTACATCCGAAACCGCCGCAGCGGGAATACCGGGGCTAGGCCGGTTCTGGATAAAATCATTCGCAGGCAAGGCATTGAGCCAAGCTGGATCGTCTAGCACACCGTCAATAGCGGGCGGTGTTTGAGTGGAAATAGCCTTTACCGATTTCTTATTGGGATCAATTCCGTTATTGGCAAAGGCAAAATGTAGACATAGCAGACAGAGTGAAAAAAGCAGGGGCGATTTCATCAAGAGTGGTGATTTGTGCGATAATTCAGTCGGTCCAGCAAAATAAATGCGCTTTCGATAGAAATGCTAAATCCTTGATAGTCAATGATGCCAAGGAGGTGTTTGCTGAATCAAAAAGTTAGTCCTTTTGTATTCATACATACTTATCCACTAAGGATGACAGTTAATTAGAAAGGTTGCAAAAGGGGCTTTGCGAGGGTTTTGAACGTAGAGAGCGCAAAACTTTGTAATTTGCCTTTTAATTCAACCAACAGCGAAGGGTAAGTGAATTTCGTGACAAAATCCGTTGCTGATCAGGGGAGTCCCTGATGCCAATAGCAGTCCATCGACATTAGTGAAACATCTCATACCATATTTTATTCATGAACGGCACCTGTCTGGTGAACGTAACGGTACTTTTACCGCCTTCACGCTATTTGTAGATCTCAAAGGATTTACCCCGCTTACAGAAGGGCTCATGCGGGAAGGAACTTCCGGAGCGGAAGAGCTTTCCAATATTCTCAATGAGATTTTCGATCCACTCATTCGCCTAGTCTACGCGCGAGGTGGATTTATTCCTTACTTCGCTGGAGATGCCTTCACCGCTATTTTTCCTGCCGAAGACGAACGGCAAAGTGCAGAAGTACTAATTCAAACAGCGGCCATGGCGCGGGCCTTATTCCAGCGTCGTGAAAACCGCTTCGGTAATTTTACCATTGGCCTTAAGTTCGGCTTGAGTTACGGTGAGGTAGAATGGGGCATTGTGGGTACTGAGCGGAAAAGTTTTTACTTCCGTGGGCAGCCGATAGATAGTTGTGCCTATTGCCAAACGCTGGCTGAGAATCAGCACATCGTAGTTGATGGTTCTCTTTTGGCGCTCCTTTCGGATAACAGCCTGGAACTTTCCCCTGTGGGGGAAGACGCCTACCGCGTGGTGAGTGCTATTGAGATCAAAGGCTTCCCACCACCACTGGAGTGTGACGAACTTAGCCGGGATGCGGCTCTAGCCTTTCTACCAGAAGCGGTAGTTGATTATAAGCAAGAAGGAGAATTCCGTCCCGTGGTCACCATATTTTTGTCCTTTACCGGGATTGATAACCACCGCCAGCTGGACGAGTTTTCGGAAATTGTCTTACAGCAAACGGATACCTTTTCTGGCTATTTTAAGGAAATAGACTTTGGGGACAAGGGGGGGGTGATGACAATTTTCTTCGGAGCACCAGTTGCCTTTGAGAACAATGTGGAACGTGCACTGGAATTCTTGATGAGTCTGCGCGAACAATTACGCCCGGTACAAGAAAAACAGCAGTGGCGCTTTAAGGCAGGTATGACTGTAGGTACCGCCTATACCGGTATGGTGGGCGGCTACGAGCGTTGTCAATACGCCTGTGTGGGTAACCGCGTGAATCTAGCCTCCCGTCTGATGACCAACGCGGAATGGGGTGAGTTCTTTGTGGACCAGGAGATACAGAAATCTTCGAGCTTCCGCTTCTTGCATACCGGGAATATCAAGTACAAAGGCATCAAAGGAAACGTGCCCACTTTTAAGCTGTTGGGGCGCAACTTCAATGTAAAGCCTACGTATTCTGGCCGTCTTATTGCCAGGGACGAGGAGTTGGTGCAATTATCACAATTTGCTTCTCCCTTATTTGAAGGCAAAAACGCCGGTTTAGCTTACGTTTTTGGCGAAGCAGGTGTGGGTAAGAGTCGGTTAACCTTTGAGGTCCGTAAATCTTTGTTTGAGGGGGAAAAAGTGCAATGGTTTGTCTGTCAGGCGGATCAGATCCTACATAAACCATTCAACCCTTTCCTTTACTTCCTGCAGAACTACTTTCAGCAATCACCAGAAGAGGCCAGTTTTACCAACCGGGCCAATTTTGATACTCGATTTAGGCTGTTGCTAGAGCAGCTTCAGCAACTAGAGTCAGACGGAGCAGAATTGACCATTCGGGAACTGGAACGGACCAAGCCGATATTAATGGCTTTGGTAGGTTTGCAAACCGAAAATAACAGCCTCTGGGATCAGTTGGATGCAAAGGGCCGCTACCAGAACAGCATCTGGTCGATTATTAATTTATTCCTAGCGGAAAGTCAGCTCAGACCGCTGGTAGTAGAGTTGGAAGACAGCCACTGGCTAGACGATAGTTCAGCAGAGTTACTGCATGAATTGGTGCGGCAGATGCCCCATTATCCAATTCTATTACTTATCACCTCCCGCTATAACGATGAAGGTATAAAGCCCTATCCGCTACCGCCTATGGTAGCAAAGCGCTTACAGTTACCTTACTTGGAGATTGACTTGAACAATCTGCCGGAAGAAGCAGTCCGCCAATTTGCGGAGCACCTGTTGGCCGGTAAAATATCCGACACCTTCCATGCATTGCTCTTGCGGACCACCAATAACAATCCGTTCTACCTGGAGCAAATTCTGGAATTCTTTACCGAAAGTGATTTACTTACTCACGAAGCGGAAGAGTGGAATATCAAAGACGAAAACGTCAAATTATCCAATTCCATCAATGCGATCCTGACGGCCCGTATTGATCGCCTCTCAGAACAGGTACGGGAAACGGTAAAGGCAGCAGCGGTTATTGGTCGCGAGTTTGAAGTACCCATCCTTAGTGAAGTGATGCGTTCGCAGGAAACCTTTGCGGACCGATCTAACTACGCTTTGCGCGAAGAGATTGAAATGGCCGAGCAATTCCAGATTTGGATGGCCATGAATGAACTGCGCTACATTTTCCGGCATAGTCTCCTGCGGGAGGCCGTATACAGCATGCAGTTGGGTACTCGCCTCAAGCAGTTGCACCGGTTGATTGCGGAAGCCATCGAAAAACTTTACGCCTGGCAACTAGAAACGCGTTATGTGGATCTAGCCTTCCATTACGAGCAGGCGGGCGTATTTGATAAAACCTGTGAATACCTGCGCAAGGCTGCGGATTACGCACGAAACAACTACCAGAACCAGCAAGCACTAGAGTATTACGAAAAACTCCTGCAGTATCTGGGCGCCAAAGCAGATAGTGCGGACGAGATCAAGACGCATCTTAAGCGGGGTAAACTCTTGCAGCTGATCGGGAATTGGCAGGAAAGTGAAGAAGCTTTCCGTAGAGCCCTCCAGTTAGCGAAGAGTTCGCGGGACGTGGTTATGATTGGCGAGAGCAATAGTGATCTGGGGCACTTACTGCTGCTGCGTGGTGAGTACGATCAAGCAGCTCATTACCTAAAAATAGCCGCCGGACTTTTTGAATCGGTTGACGATCGCCAAGGCTACGCCAAGGTTAATGGTCATCTGGGGAATCTGCACCTACGCATGGGCGAATACCCCGAGGCCAAGAAAAGCTTCCAACGTAGTATTAAAGATGGTTATGTTGCTGGCGCTACGGCTGGTGGCGCACAAATTGTAGCCAATCTGGCACTGACCCATATGAATCTGGGTGAGCTTGATGAAGGTATACGCGTAGTGCAGGAGCAACTCCCACTGCACCGGGAGCGCAATGATAAACAGGGCATGGCTACCCTACTAGTCAACCTCGGGATTGTCCAATATGATAAAGGTGACTACGATGCGGCGGGCAAAAGCTACGAAGAAGGCTTAGAGTTGGCGGAGGAACTGGGTAATAAACAGCTGGTTTCCATTGCCATGGGCTCCTTGGGTTTGGTAATCCAACATCAAGGCGACTACGAACGCGCCATGAAACTCTTCCGGCGCGATCACGAAATCACCGAAGAACTGGGCGATAAACAAGGCATTGCTATTGCCCTTGGCCTGATTGGTGATCTGCTTAAGCTCAAAGGCGACTTCTACCCCGCCATCGAGTACATGCAGAAAAACCTCATGATGTGTGAGGAATTGGGCTACCAAAAGGGGATTGCCAAGGCCGTCAATACTTTAGGGGATATTTTCTATTTCACTAAAGAATACGAGCGCAGCCTTCACTTCTATGATCGGGCTATTGAGGTCACGCGCAAGATCAATCACAAGACCGTTCTGTGTGCGAGTCTGATTGAAAAAGGCCTGGTACTGATCAAGATGCGAAAAGTAGCTGAGTTACTGAAAGTGGAGCGGGAAGCCTTGGCGCTGGCTCGTGAATTGGGCAATCCGGACCTGTTATTCGACGCCCGGGCATTGGAAATTCGCGCCCTACACATGCACGGACGTACGAGTGAAGCCTTGTTGTTACTTGATGAACTCATACAGATGGGTCTTAACACCGAGCAAGAGGCCGAGGCCGCTTACATACGCTTCCGCTTACTACCTGTAGATAAAGCTGCACAACAAAAGGCAACGCTCCTGTTTCGGGAGTTATACACCGCTACACCGCAATATTTGTACAAGTTGCGTTTGGAAAAATTAGGTGCATAATGACCCCTTGCGCCTAACACTAAAACTCCCTACCTTTGCCATCATGCAAAAACAGCAGAACATAATTATTAGCATTATTATTATCAGCTCGCCGCGCGGTCTGTAGGTGCTAACTATTGTTGTTCAAAAAGCTCCGGTAGATTGCGATCTGTCGGAGCTTTTTGTTTTGTACTTTTGCAGGTCTTTTGACGGAATTGAAAACAATCCATTACTCTGACGTTCTTCAGTAGAAAATTTCAGAGAATTAATAAACAAGGTACAGCACCCATGTACAAGTCGTATAAGCAGCTAAATCTGCCAGAAATCGATCAGGAAGTTTTACGCTTTTGGGAAGAGCAGGACATCTTCGCTAAGAGCGTAAACGAACGCGATCCAGACAAGACTTACGTATTCTACGAAGGGCCTCCTTCGGCGAACGGTCTTCCGGGTATTCACCACGTGATGGCTCGCTCCATCAAAGATATTTTCTGCCGCTTCCACACGCTGCTTGGTGAACGAGTAGACCGCAAAGGTGGCTGGGATACGCACGGCTTGCCAATTGAGTTGAGCGTAGAAAAAGAGCTGGGAATCACCAAGGATGATATCGGTAAAACCATTACGGTAGATGAGTACAATCAAAAGTGCCGCGAAACCGTCATGCGTTACAAGGACATCTGGGACGACCTGACCCGTAAAATGGGCTATTGGGTGGACCTGGAGAATCCGTATATCACCTACGAGAATAGCTACATCGAGTCGGTGTGGTTCTTGCTCAAGCGCTTGCACAGCAAAGGCTTGTTGTACAAAGGATATACGATCCAACCTTACTCTCCAGCTGCGGGTACGGGATTGAGCTCCCACGAGCTGAATATGCCAGGTGCGTACAAGGAGATCAAGGATACCTCAGCGGTAGCGCAGTTTAAAGTGCAGGGGGCGGAAAACGAATACTTCCTCGCCTGGACCACTACACCATGGACGCTGCCTTCCAACACCGCACTGGCGGTGGGTAAGAAGATTACT
This sequence comes from Bacteroidota bacterium, assembly GCA_039816955.1. Lineage (GTDB taxonomy): Bacteria > Bacteroidota > Bacteroidia > Chitinophagales > Saprospiraceae > Lewinella. The sequence goes on along the minus strand of JBCBWU010000157.1, from coordinate 2,956 downwards.
TACGTGAAGGTGCGCACCTTCAATCGCTACACCCAAGAGCCGATTGTAGTGACCTTGGCCAAGGATCGCTTGAGCGCCTACTTCTCAGAAGAGAAGCCAGATATGCAGCCGGAAGATGCTAAGCCTGGCAACAAACCTTACCCCTACATCGAGATTGTAGCGGAAATGACGGGGGCTGAGCTTGCGGAAACGCGCTACGAACAGCTCATGTCTTACGTGACGCCAGAAGGCGATGCCTTCCGCGTGATCCTGGGCGACTTTGTGAGTACTGAAGACGGTACCGGTATTGTACACATTGCCCCGACTTTTGGTGCGGACGATATGCGCGTAGCCAAGGAAAACAACATCCCTGCGCTACTGATCCAAGATGAGTTTGGCAATCCTGCGCCATTGGTGAATAAACAGGGCAAGTTTGTGGATGAGGTAACCGACTTTGCTGGCCGCTACGTAAAGGATTATGGCCAGGAAGAGGAGCGCCCTACAGATGTAGATATCGTGATCAAGTTGAAGGAGGAAAACAAGTTGTTCCACTCTGAGAAATACTTGCACTCCTATCCACACTGTTGGCGTACAGACCGTCCCGTGCTCTACTACCCACTGGATAGCTGGTTTATTCGCGCCAGTGAGTACAAGGAGCGCATGTACGAGCTGAATAAGACCATTAACTGGAAACCGGCGAGTACCGGTGAAGGCCGCTTTGGTAAATGGTTGGAAAATCTACAGGACTGGAACCTGAGTCGTTCCCGCTTCTGGGGTATCCCATTGCCTATCTGGCGCACCGAAGATGGCAAGTTGGAGAAATGCGTAGGTTCTATCCCGGAACTAGAGCGCGAAGTAGCTCGTGCGAATGAGGTTTTGGGCTTGAACCAAGCGGTGCCAAAAGATATCCACCGCCCATACATCGATGATGTAATTCTGGTAAGTGAAGATGGCCAGGAAATGAAGCGCGAATTGGACCTGATCGACGTTTGGTTCGACTCAGGTTCTATGCCTTATGCACAGTGGGGACTCGACTATGATAAACTAGCTGCTGGTCATGAGCAGCCTTTCAAGGCACCATTTGACCAAAGTTATCCGGCAAACTTCATCGCAGAGGGCGTAGATCAAACTCGTGGCTGGTTCTACACTTTGCACGCGATTGCGGTGATGGCCTACGATACGGTTTCGTTTAAGAATGTGGTGTCTAATGGCTTGGTACTGGATAAGAATGGCCAGAAGATGTCGAAGCGTTTGGGCAATGCCGTAAACCCTTTCGATACCTTAAGCAAGTACGGTGCGGACGCTACGCGCTGGTACATGATGGCGAATAGCGACCCGTGGGATAACCTCAAGTTTGACCTGGAAGGTGTAGAAGAAGTACGACGCAAGCTCTTTGGCACCCTTTTCAATACCTATAGCTTTTTTGCGCTTTACGCAAATATTGATAAGTGGGCACCCGGCAGCGCCGATAGTGTACCGGTAGCCGAACGTCCTGAGATTGACCGCTGGATCATCTCGAAGCTGAACAGCTTGGTGAAAGAGGTACGCAAACAGCTTTCTGACTACGAGCCCACCAAGGCTTGTCGTGCAGTGGAGCACTTTGTGGACGCACACTTGAGTAATTGGTACGTGCGTCTGTGCCGTCGCCGTTTCTGGAAAGGTGAAATGAACACGGATAAGCAAGCAGCCTACGAAACACTATACGAGTGCTTGGTGACGACCTCACAGCTAATGTCGCCAGTGGCACCATTCTTTAGTGATTGGTTGTTCCGCAATCTATCGGAGCCAGTTCAGGCTGCTAATGTTGACCCACGCCTGGCACATGAGTCCGTACACCTTACGCTTTTGGCGGAAGCCAATGAAGGCTTGATCGATTTGGATCTGGAGCAGCGTATGGACTATGCACAGCGCAGTTCGAGCTTGGTGTTGAGTATCCGTAAGAAGAATAGCATCAATGTGCGTCAGCCTTTGCAGAAGATCTTGATGCCGGTGTTGGATGAATCCTTTGAGCGGCAGGTGGAGGAAGTGAAAAGCCTAATCCTGGCAGAGGTAAATGTGAAGGAGGTCGCTTACTTGCGAGATGATGAAGATGGTTTCTTAAAGAAGCGGATTAAGCCTAACTTCAAGACACTTGGAAAGCGCCTGGGCAAGAACATGAAGGCCGCGGCGCAAGCAATTGGCCAGTTCAATCAAGATGATATCGCTGCTTTAGAAAAGTCAGGTAGCTATACCCTAGTTGTAGGCGATGAGCAGTATGAACTTGGTCTGGCGGATTTTGAAATCACCACCGAGGATATCCCCGGCTGGAAAGTAGCGTCCGATGGTAAGTTGACAGTAGCACTGGATTTGACCATCAGCGAGGAATTAGCAGCTGAAGGTATGGCCCGTGAACTGGTAAATCGCATCCAAAATATCCGTAAAGGAAAAGATTTTGATGTGACCGACCGGATCACCGTAGCCATTACGGAGCATCCAGAAATCAGCAAGGCCGTCAAAGGCTTTGGCGACTATATCAAAGGTGAGGTCCTGGCAAATGAGCTAACACTCAACGGCGCCGAAGATGGCGATGCAGTAGACCTGCCTGGTGATATCAAAGCCAAGATTACGGTAGAAAAAGCGAGCTAGCAAAGATCGCTTCGTAGAAGGTATAGGGTGGAAGGTAGAAAGAGATCAATGCTTCTTTCTACCTTCTACTTTATACCCTCTACCGATAAGGTTGTGTTTTACCACCTTATCGGATCAACGCCACACTCCCGTACTCTACCAATGGATCGGGGAATTCCGCAAAGCGATATTCAATGGAGTAGATGTAGGTGTCATGTGCGGCGAATTCATTCTTAGCGCGGCCATCCCAACCTTCCGAAGGGTTAGTCGTTTGGAAAAGCAACTGCCCCCAGCGGTTGTAAACCGAAAAGGTGTAATCCTCCAGAATACAGTTGGTTGCTGGTAAGAAGAAATCGTTAGCGCCGTCGTTGTT